>JAYVNV010000090.1:0-4852 GCA_043758265.1 Acidimicrobiaceae bacterium | reverse complement strand
TTTGTTGAGTTCGATGGTGGGACCGCTGTCCATCACCATGAGCACGTGGTTCCAGAGCCGGATCGCACCGATTAACAAGCAGTCACCGGATAAATCGACGCCTCAACCGGTGCCCTCACGATCCTCGGAGTTGGCGAAGGTCGAAACGCAGAACTCCATTACCTCTTGGGCCGGCTTCCACAACCACGACAAGGAGTGGTGTCACCCTTGGTCCAAGAGTGACGAACGTGGCTGTTTCGCCGTTGTGGCGACGCAGATCAGATTTTTGCGTGGAGTGGACGACCCTGACGGCCCGCTTTTTTCATTTGGACGGCCATATACTGCGAATCATGCTGGCAATTCTTTTCTGGGTAGCAATCGTGGGTTTCTCCTTCGCCCTCGAATTACACACGAACGCCTTCATCGCCGTCTTCATAGGATTCGGTGCCGCAATCTCTTTCGTCTTCGCCCTCGCTGGTCTCCCATTCTTCTTGCAGGCCGCCGTGTGGCTCGGTGTCTCGGCGGTCTCGCTCGTTCTCGTTCGCCCCTACGCCATGCGACGGTTCCACCACCACGCCATTGAGCTCGATATGTCCCAACCAACGAATACGGCGATGACTGACATGCGTGGATTCGTTGAACTACCCGTCGGCGACACCAGCCACCCCGGACGCGTCAAGATTCAGGGCGAATCGTGGAAGGCCGTCACCGACTGGCCGGCCGAACTGCCCGACGGAACTGCCATCGTCGTGCGCAAGGCCTACGGCACGACGCTCTGGGTCGATCCGACCTAAAAAAAACTGCACCACATCCAGCGGCGTGACACGCCACCACACTCGGTGCCGCGCGACTTACGCCTGGATGCTGGGCACTTCGGCCATGACGCTCTTGATTGCCTGCGCCGCGCCAAGCAACGCTGCGCTCTCGGCCGGGATAATCAGCTTGGTATTAGCACTTTCGGCGAATTTCGCGAGCGTGTCGAGCTGAAGGATTGCGACCAACGTCGGGTCGGGTGCCTGGAGCTTGATCGCGGCGTAGACCGACGCAATTGCTTGGGCACGCCCCTCGGCCTCGAGGATTAAGGCTTGGCGCCGACCTTGGGCGCGCAAGATGTCGGACTGCTGGGCGCCTTCGGCCTCCTTGATCGCCGCCTGTCTTTGACCATCGGCCACGTTGACGGCCGACTGCTGCTGACCCTCTGATTCGAGAATGCGCGCTCGCTTCTCTTGGTCGGCCTGCTTCTGCAGCGCCATGGCTTGGAGGATCTGCTCGGGCGGCGTAATCTCTAGGACCTCAACGCGGTTGATGCGTACACCCCACTTATCAGTCGCCTCCTCCATTTGGGTTTGCAGCATCGTGCCGATTCGTTCGCGTTGCGAGAAGGCCTCGTCGAGGGTGATACTGCCAAATACGGCGCGCACCGACGTCCGCGCTAGGTTGTCGACACTCACGAGGTAGTCGGAGTTCGTAAAGAGGGCCAAACGCACGTCAACGACTTGGGAGAAAATCGTCGCGTTGACGATGACCGCGACGTTGTCGCGGGTGATTACTTGCTGGCGGTCACCCGTGCGGGGCGTCTCGCGGACGTCGACAATCTTCATAACTTCGATGAAGGGGATGATGAAGGTCAATCCGGGATTCTTGATGTCCTTGAACTCACCAAATTTCGTGATGACGCCGACGAAGCCCTGCTGCACAATTCGAACGGCCTTTAAAATCGCCGCAAGGGTGAGTAGTACGACGATTGCCGCGATGACTGCCACAATGAGTGCCACGATGTCGGTCCCTCCTGATAGGGGCGCCGTGCGCGGATTGACGCCGGTTATTTGCCCGTCATCCGCAGTTTAACGAAGGCTGTCGAAAACACTCCGAGCACTCACGGGGCTGCGCAAGGCGACGGAGCGACCATGGAAGCTCAGACCGCGGTGGCGATTCTTGCATGGCGCAGTCCGTGCTGGGGTGTTGCTCGCGATCATTACGGGCACGTGGCTGCAGTCGGACGCGTTGACGACCAATGTGAAATGGCATGTCAGCGTCGCGTTCGAGGTCAACGTCGCGTGCAAGAGGGTGCACCGCCTTAAAATGCGGCCAAGACTCTGCCGGTGCCGTCTAGTGCGAGATAGATGATCTGAGCCTGGTTGTCCAGTAGCAATTTGGAGCCGCCTCTCGCCGTCGCCCTCGCGGCGTGATTGGTCTCGCTAGGCAACCGCGCGAAGGATTGGAGCCAGTGACTCATGGAAACTCAGACGAGTCGTCTCGTCGGGTGTGGGCGTGGTCGTTGCTGCGAAATTCTCGAGGCGAAGTACCATTGCAAGTCCTAAGGTCGGATTGTCGGACCGTCGGACCGTCGGACCAACGTGAGGTAGGACGGTGACGTGAGGGGTAGCAACGTGACGCCTCGGTGCCTCCCAGAGAACGGTACGAATCGGCTGTTCGCGCAACGGTTGATGTCCTCACTCAAACTGACGCGTCAGGGTCCCTTCGCAGGTACTGCACGAATAGGTCTCGAGGTCGACCCGAACTGCCTTGCCCCGCAGTCCTGACGTCGAAAGTCGATTGCCGGAGGGCGCAGTTCGCCACTTCGTCACGCCTTGGCCATCCGCAGTAATCACGAGCAGGACGGCGTCGCCGAGCCTTGATAGGGCCATCAGCGTTGAGCGCGCGGAGTTGGTCACGACAATGATCGAGAGCACCCTCAGGGTGCGAAGTGAGATGTCGGCAATTGAACCGGCCACTCGGGCGATTTGAATCAACGTCACGAGTTGCCTCGCGCCCAGCGACTCTTCTCCAGGAGGGGCCGAGAGGCCATCGAGGGCTTTAAGAGCACACCTCTTTCTAGGTGGTAGCCCCCCGATGGACCATGGCGTCACCCCTCACTCGAAGGCGCGTTCTACGCCTGAAAGTTCGTGAACTGCCAGAGGTCATCGTGGTCGAGGGTGCGACCGGACCACTCGTCAAACCAGTTGGCCTTGGTCGTGACAGGATCCCAATCAATCGGCCCAGACCACATCGTGCCAACGTAGGGCGTCGCAACCGAGAGCACGTCGGCGTACGGCAACTCGTCGGGGACGCGCACGCCCTCGTTGGGCGAACGCAGGAGCCAATCGACCGCGCCGAGGATCGACGCGGCGACCTGGACCGTGGTCGCGCTCTGGTGCGGTGCGACTGCGCGCGCCTCGTCGATCGACGTAAGCATGCCGGTCCACCACGATTTGTAGGGGTGGCCCATCAAAAGGACGCCCAACTCGTCGCGGCCCCCGATGATCTCGTCGTTCATGATCCGCTGGTTCTGCGGGTAGAGGTACTGATTGCCCTCCAGCTCAATAAAACTGGCCCACGCCACATCGCTCGGACAGTACGCGTAGTGCACCGTCGGTCGATAGAGTGCCACATCACCGTCCCAGACCGTGAGATGGTCGCAGATGGTGAACGCCTCGCCGTGACGGATCACCATGCCAACAATCGAACTGTCAGGTACCCGCGAACGGACCAGCGTCTTGTGCGCCATCTGGGCGAGGCAGATCTGGTTGAGCGGACCCTCGCCCGTGTGCTCGTACGCCAGCGCGGGCAGGCGCTTCTCGTGGGTGCCCCATCCCATCTCGGCCGGTGCGACACCCTCTTCGTAAAAGCCGTCGACGCTCCAGGTGTTGACGAACTCGCCAACCTCCTTGGGCCGGTTGGTGACCTGGGTGTCACGTTCAGCGATGTGGATCACTTTGACGTCGAGCAACTGCGCGAGGATATTAAAGTGGCCGGCCTCGAGCGCGGTCGAGATTGCCGCGTGTCGCGCCACCAAGAGCCCATCACGCTGGACGGCGGCGGCGATCTCCACCAGCGCGCGCTTCACGAAATGACTGACGAGTCCGGGATTGGCGCCATGTTCGACGACGGCCGACGGTCCGTCGTTGCGGCCCCATCGAGCCAGTTGCCGGCGCAACGCCATGTGGCGAAAGTACAGCGTGCGCTCGGGCGGTGATGTGGTTGCCGGATTGAGGTAGGGATCCCAGACCTCAACGGACGTATTGAGATAGCGAACGTTGTGGTCGCGGCACCAGTCAAGCAGTTCAGTGAGGTCGAGGTTCCACGCCAGATCAATGAGCAGGTCCCCGTCGCCCAAATTCGCGTCAAGTGTCTCGCTCAAGTTCTCCCGCGTGATTTCGAACTGCACGTAGCGCACTCCGCGGGCCAACGACGAGGCGATGCGCTCGCCGTTCTGACCGCTCTCGATGATTGTCACCGTGGCCGGATTGAATGAGAAGTGATCGAGCAAAAGTGGAAGGAGACACTGTGTCACCGACCCACAGCCCAGAATGACGACACGACCTGGAACACGAAGTTCAGACAAGCGGGACCAACTTTGGTAGCGGTGAAAAGAGCGAGATGCCAAGGACCATGGTACTTCGTTGCCGTTTGCGCTTGTGCGAACAACCGCGAACGTCCAATGAACCCCGCTGCGCTGCCCTGTCGGGAGTGACGTCGCGTGTCGTGAGACACTGAGTCGTCAGATTGCGAAGTCGTCGTCTCCCGTGAAGTGACGCTCAATCCATTCGACCCGGCCCGTGAGATTGTCAACCTCAAGTGCTCCCGCGACGTGCCCGTGCGATGCCAGCACGCGGCCGGGCACGCCCACAATCACGCTGCCCGCTGGCACGTCGCGCACGACCACCGCGTTCGCACCAATTCGACAGTCGTCACCGATGGTGACCGGGCCGAGCACCTTCGCGCCAGCCCCGATCATGACCCGATTCCCGACCGTCGGATGGCGCTGACCGAGTGAATCCGACCGGCCACCCAACGTTGCGCCGTGATACATCGTCACGTCTTCGCCAATCACCGCCGTCTCGCCGATCACCACGCCGATGGCGTGGTCGAT
>JAYVNV010000089.1:0-14620 GCA_043758265.1 Acidimicrobiaceae bacterium | reverse complement strand
TTTCCTCCAACACTGGCTGTTGTCGACGCGGCGGTATAGCCTGCCCACGTGACGAACATTCTGGCGATTGACCCCGCGTGGACGGATCACGAGCCAAGTGGCGTGGCGCTACTGCAGAGTAAAAAGCACGGCTGGAAGTGCGTCGCGCTCAGTCCCAGCTACGGGCAGTTCATATCGCTGGCCCACGACGTCGCGGTTGACTGGTCGCAGCCCCCTAGCGCGGGCGAGGCGGACGTCGATGCCCTGCTCGCCGCTGCGACGTCGATGCTCGGTGGTCAGGCGATTGACCTGGTGACGATCGACATGCCAATCGCCAATGACGTCATTACCCATCGCCGCGTCGCTGACGACGCCGTCTCCAGGCGGTTCGGCGCGAAGGGGTGCAGCACCCACTCGCCGACCACCGTTCGACCGGGCGAGCTTGGTCAACGAATCTCCCAGCGATTCATCGACCTGGGCTTTCGCGTCGCCGTCGAGACGACGGCCGCCGGCACCGTGCCCGCGTTGGCCGAGGTCTACCCCCACCCGGCGCTGCTCACACTGCTCTCCAAGGACTTTCGTTACAAGTACAAGGTTGCCAATGCCGCAAAATACTGGCCCGACAAGAGTGTCGAGCTGAGAAAGCGCAAACTGGTGAAGAACTGGCGGCGTGTTTTGGTCGAGCTCGCGACGACGATCGACGCGATTGACTTGCCTCTCCCTAAGGGCGCGGCTATTGAGACACTGGCATTGAGCCACCTGAAGCGCTACGAGGATGCACTTGACGCACTCATCTGCGCGTGGGTGGGGGTTCAGTACATGACTGGTAACTGTTCGTCGTTCGGCGACGAGACCGCTGCGATCTGGGTGCCTGAACCACGCGAGTCACCCTGAGCCACGACGAATCATTTTCTGGATTCAGTATCCTAGGTCCATGAAAACGCACTCAATCGTCGTCATCGAAGGGGACCAGACCGGGCAGGAACTCCTCGAAGAGTCACTGCGAGTCCTCGACGCCAACGTGCTCGGTTTTGCCGTCGACTTCGTTCGTTTCGACCTCTCGTTGGACAATCGGCGCGCGACCAACAACCGGGTCGTTCGTGACGCCGCCACCGCGGTCGTGGATACCGGTTTAGGTCTGAAGGCCGCGACCATCACGCCCACCGAGATCGGCAGCGTCGGCTCGCCGAATCGAATCCTGCGTGAGGGCATCGACGGCAAGGTCATCGTTCGCACTGGGCGACGTATTCCAGGCGTCGCGCCGATTGTCGCGCTCTCACACCCTGTCGTGGTCGTGCGCATGGCCGTGGGCGACGCCTACGGCGCCGCCGAGGGCCGAGACGGCGAGCCCGGTGCACTGCACGAGACCGCGTGGCGCACCGAGCGGATCGATCGCAACACCTGTCAGTCGGTCGCCGAGTTCGCCTTCGCCACGGCCGCTTCGATGGACGGCCTCGTCTACGGCGGTCCGAAGTGGACAGTCTCGGCAATCTACGAGGGGATGTTAAAGGAGGAGATGGACCGCGCGGCGAGTCGCCATCCCAACGTGGCGTACCATCCAACGCTGATCGACGCCGCCTACGCCGGTTTGATGACTGAGCAGTGGGAGCAGGCCGTCGTCATCCCAACGCTCAATCGCGACGGCGACTGCCTCAGCGATCTGGTGCTCGCGATGTTCGGTTCGATCGCCGGTGCCGAGTCGGTGCTGCTCGCCCTCGACGAGCAGTTGCGGCCGACGGCCGCCATGGCCGAGGCGCCCCACGGCACCGCACCGTCACTCGAAGGCAAGAACATCGCTAATCCAATGGCGATGCTCCTCGCCTGCGCCGCGGTCCTCGAGCACGCGGGCATTCAGGGTGACGAGCAGTGCACCGAGGCCTCAAAGGCGCTGCGCTCAGCCACACTCGGCGCGGCAATGGACGGCATCCGCTGTTTCGACCTGGGAGGTTCCTCATCGACGTCAGAGGTCGTCGATGAGGTGATCGCGCGAATGCGCGCGCGCTGACTGGTGTGAGGCGACAGCGTTGGTGAGATGGCGTTCTGCTCGTTCTCGCCACGTCTAGCGTGGAGTTGACGAAAAGGAAGTGGAGTTGAAAGCCTCGACTGCACCGATAGGCCGTACGCCGTCGCCGATGAGGACGGCCCCGTCGTGACGCTCCTTTCGACCGACTCTTCAATCGACGCTCTCGCCGACGGCGCGGTGTCGACCGTCAAGGACCTTTTACGCGAGGCCGATTCATTGCGTTCGCACGCGGAGAGAGCCAATCGAAGGCGGATCGAACGGCTCTTGAAGGATCCCCGGGCGATCGAGGTGACGATCACCTTGACTGACGAGGTCATGCGCATTCACTCGATGACGAGCGCGGTGTCGACGTTTCGTCGCGCGGCGAGCAAGGCGTCGTCTGTGGGCTTCGGGCCACTCAACGCCTTCGGTCTTCGTGCTCTTTCGGCCGTTTCGCCTCTGGCCCCAAACCCGGTAGTCAAGACTGTTGCGCGACGCGTGCGACGCCTCTCGAGGGACCTGATCCTGCCCCTCGAGCGCTCCGCACTCCTGCGTCACCTCAAACGGCGACGACGAGACGGGATCGCTCTCAACATCAACGTCCTCGGCGAGGCGGTGCTGGGCGAGGGCGAGGCCGACGAACGGCTCGAGCGGGTGTTGGAAATGATCCGTCGTCCAGAGATCGACTACGTCTCGGTAAAGCTCTCGTCCATCGTGAGCCAGATCATCACCATCGACCGACCGGGATCGTTGGCGCGCGTGAGCGAAAAGATGCGTCGCCTCTACCGTGAGGCCGACGCGCACGCCACGTTCGTCAACCTCGACATGGAGGAGTACCGGGACCTCGCGCTGACGGTCGCGGCATTCAAAAAAGTCCTCGGGGAGCCAGAGTTCTCCCGTCTCAACGCGGGAATCGTCCTCCAGGCCTACCTGCCCGAGTCGCACCAAGCTCTGGCCGACCTACTTGACTGGTCGAAGAGTCGCCACCAACGGAGCGGCGCCTCAATCAAGGTCCGTTTGGTCAAGGGCGCCAACCTCGCCATGGAGACAACTGAGGCCGAACTGCACGGCTGGAACGCCGCCCCCTACCGCACCAAGGCCGACGTTGACGCCAGCTACGCCCGTCTCATCGACGTCGCGTTGCGACCCGAGAACGCCGGGGCCGTTCGAGTGGGGATTGCCAGTCACAACCTCTTCCATCTCACCTGGGCGCTCGCCGTCGCGCGGGCACGCGGTGTTCCAGCACAAGTTGACGTCGAGATGCTCGAGGGGATGGCCAACGCCGAATCGCTCGCCATCGCGCGCAGTGGTCAACGAGTTCTGCTCTACGCACCGGTGACGCGACACGACGACTTCGTCTCGGCCGTGGCGTACCTCGTTCGGCGCCTCGACGAGAACACGTCGGATGAGAACTACCTGAAAGCGGCCTTCACAATTAGCACCGACGACAGGAAGTTCGAGGAGCAGCGACAACGGTTCCTCGCGTCGGTGCGAGAACGTCACGAGCTCGACACGACGTCGCTTCGTCACCGTGAAGCAGCGGCCCACGATGCGCTCACCTTCACCAATGCCGCCAACTTCGATCCCACCTGGCCCCGAGCCTTCGAGGAACTCACGGCCGCACTGACGTCGGTACGCGACGAACCGGTTCGTCTGATTCCCCTCGTCATCGACGGACGCGAGATTCTTACCAATGACGTTGAGGACGGGCACGATCCCAGTGCGAACGCACAGGTCTGGTACCGCTACAGCGTCGCCACGGCGTCGGACGTGGACGAGGCGCTCAACGTCGCGGCGCGCGCCGGCGCTCGGTGGTCGGCGCTGAGGACTGACGAGCGCCGTGCGATCTTGCACCACGCGGCCGAGGTCATGGAGGACGAACGGATCCAGACATTGGCGTTGATGGCCCGCGACGCCGGCAAGACCGCCGCCGAGGCCGATCCCGAGGTGAGCGAAGCCATCGACTTCGCGAGGTTCTACTCCTCGAGCGCGGTGCACTTGAGCGACTCTGCGGCACTGGGGGTCGTCGTGGTTGTTCCACCCTGGAACTTCCCTTACGCGATTCCCGCCGGCGGCGTCTGTGCCGCACTATCAGCCGGCAACGCCGTAATCTTGAAGCCGGCGCCCGAGGTGGTCGCGACGTCGTGGCACCTCGTTCGCCAGCTCTGGGCCGGCGGCGTCCCGCAGGACGTGTTGCAGTTCGTGCCCACCCGCGACGACCAGGTCGGTCAACGGCTCGTCACGCACGAGCGGGTCGGCGCCGTCATCCTCACCGGCGCCTTCGACACGGCCCTGCTCTTCACGACGTGGCGCCCGCAGCTCAACCTCCTTGGCGAGACAAGCGGCAAGAATTCGATACTGATCAGCGCCTGCGCCGATATCGACCTTGCGGTCAGGGACCTCGTCCACTCGGCCTTCGGCCACGCCGGACAGAAGTGCAGCGCCGCGAGCCTCGCGATCGTCGTGCGCACTGTCTACGACGACCCCTCGTTCCTCCGTCAACTCGGTGACGCCGTTCGAACGCTCTCGGTCGGCCCCGGCTGGGCCCTCGCGACGTCGATGGGTCCGATTATTCGCCGGCCCGAATCGGCTCTCGAGCGCGCGTTGCACCGCTGCGACCAGGGCGAACACTGGTTGGTGGAGCCGCGCCAATTGGACGACACCGGGCTGCTGTGGAGTCCGGGGGTGAAGCTCGGGGTCGCACCGGGGTCGTGGAGTCACCAGCACGAGTGGTTCGGACCAGTGCTCGGCGTCATGGTCGCCCCCGACTTCCCAACGGCCATCGAGTGGCAGAACTCCACCGACTTCGCGCTGACCGCCGGCCTGCAGTCGCTCGACGAGTCAGAATGCGAGCGCTGGTTGGAACGAGTCCAGGCGGGGAACCTCTATGTAAATCGTGGCACGACCGGCGCGGTGGTCAATCGTCAGCCCTTCGGGGGGTGGCGGCGCAGCAGTGTGGGCCCGACCGCGAAAGCCGGTGGCCATAACTACGTGAACTCCCTTCGACGATGGCCAGCACTGTCGAACGCGGCGCCCGCCATCACCGAGGCGACGACGTGGTGGCTCGCGGTTGGCAGTCGGGCCCTCGATCGATCGAGACTCACCGCTGAAGGCAACGTGCAACGCTATCGGCGTTTCGCCAAGCCGCTCGTCGTTCGAGTCGACGGCTCATTCAATGATCACCAGCGCGCGTTGCTGGACTTCTTTCACAGTGAGGCGAGCATCGCGATGACATTCAGCGCGGCGGCACCGATGGCGAACCTCGCCGACGTAACAATCGAATCAACGCACCAGCTGGCCGAGCGCGCTAGCTCGATCGTACGGGTGCGCTGGCTGTCGCAAGAGATTGCACCAGTCGTTGCGTTGCTCTCGCACGGCGTCACCGTCGACCGTCGGGCACTGGCTCAGCGAGGGGACATCGAGATGCCACGCTGGCTGCTGGAACAGAGTGTCGCCATCACCCATCATCGTTACGGAAACGTCAACGCAGGACCCAAGCCGACGTGCGCCGGCCTTGTCGATCCCTCCTCATCACTCTGAGTCGCCCACCCGCCGGTGATCTTCTCGAATTAAGGGGACGGAGGGCTCTTCGCTCGGCGTCATCGCCTCGAGCAAAGCTGACAGACTGACCGTTGCGATCTTGAGACTCGAGTCCGCGACGCCGTAGGGGACGACGAGCACGTCGCCGTGCAGCAGCGCTCCGCAGGTGTAGACAACGTTGGGGACGTAGCCATCTTGCTCCTCGGCCGAGGCGCTGAGGAGCGGGTCGCGAAGCGACGCGATCATCCTCGTAGGGTCATCGAGATCGAGCAGCACGGCGCCAATGCTGTAAGTCCTCATCGGCCCGACCGCGTGGGTGAGGACGAGCCAACCGGCATCGGTCTCGATTGGTGATCCGCAGTTGCCCAGCTGAACCACTTCCCAATCTCGGTCAGGCGTCTGGAACGTCACGGCCCGTCCCCAGTGGCCCAGGGTGTCAGAGAAACAGATGGCGTTGCTCTCGCGGTCGTAGCGCGTCAACGCCACGAGACGGCCATTGATCCGCCGCGGAAAGAGGGCGAGCCCCTTGTTGGGTGAGGCCGCCCCAACCATCGGCGAGGCGTCGAAGGTGACGAAGTCATCGGTGCGCAGTAGTTGTTGCGAGATGTTCGTACCATCGAAGGCGGTGTACGTCGCGAGATAGGTCGTCGATTCGTCATCGTCGACGAATCGCACGAAGCGCGCGTCCTCCATGCCGTGCGACTCAGCCGCCATCACGGGCGACAACACGCGCTCCGTGAGGTCGATCTCAGTATCGAAGTACACGCCGTAGCTGCAGGCGGCAATCGAACGGTGCTGGCGAGCTATCAGGTTCGCGTCTAAGCGTGTATCACTCTCCGACAACAGCGTCTCCAGTCGACCCTCCAACTCCTCGAGCGAGAACACGAGGGGGAGTTGGTCAAGTACGTAGGCGGCGCTCTCACCGTCTTGATCCATTGCCTTAAGGCGCGCGTGGAACACGTCGCGGTGAAATATCCCGTCTCGAACGGCACCGACCATTGGAAACGGTCCTCGATCGTCAACGGTCACGACGCCGTCCACGGTGATCGTGCCGGTGCGAAAGCCAATGCTTGAACGGTGACCTTCCCCGACCGCTCTAAAGCTCATCAGGAATCGAACACCGCCGAGCGGTGCGTCGGTCTGGTCGGGGTGCAGCACCATGCTCGGATTGCAGACCGCCGCCGACTCCAGCGAGTACTCGTGCGTGAAGGAGGCGCCGAGGAGAAGCCAGCGCTCCTCGCTCAAGTCGTCTTTCGGGTCGAGACGGGCACTGACGCGTTCGGCGTGCTGGCTAAATACCGCGACAATGTCGCGGTGTCGACGGCCAAAGCGCACGATGACCTCCTTCAGCCGACGTTTGACGTCACTCTCCGAGAGCGCCATGATTCGTCCCACCACGCTCGACGCCCGCGACGCGGTCCCGCCGATCTCTTGACCGGCGACGAAGAGCAGCGTCACAACTCGAGTGGGGTCTGACGTGAGGTGAATGTCAGTGCGCGTAGCGAGTGGGACCGCCTTCACGCGAGAACTAACTGATGGGCGAAGCCCTGCTGGCGCGTCGCGACCAACGCCAACGTTGACTCCGCTCCCTGATTGATGTTCGCAACATCAGCCAGCAGTCCGTCGAATCCCCCACCGGTGAGGGGGTCCCACATCATCACACCCGCGTCATTGTCGCCGTCAAACCAGGCGTTCGCCATGCGAATTGCTTCGATCCACTTCGTCGATGGGTCGAGTGGGAGTGCCCGGGCACAGGCGTTGGCCATGGCGGCCACCTCAATGGGCTGCTGATCGAACGACGGTCCCTCGTCGTTCGGTCCCGCACCGTGCGCGGGCGTGACCGAGAGATGTCCCTCGCGCGTCTCGCGCGCGAGTAGCCACGCGAGGAGTTGAATGCCGCGCCGCACTAGAGCGGGTCGATTCGTCGCCGCGCCGGCCGCCATCATGGCCTCGGGCACGACGGCATTGGCGTAGGCCAGTCTCGGTTCGGGCCAGAGCCAACGTTCGCCCTCTGGCAGAGCCGCGAGCACCGCGCAGCCGTCGTGCAACAGAGCCAGCGCAACGGCGTTGGCGGGGACAAATTCCACGACCGCGGCGGCGCCCAGCACGGCAAAGCAGGTGGAGCGCAGCGACGGTGAGCGGTTCTGCGCTGCGCGCTCGAAGAGCGAGAGGGCTGGACCGGCCACCGAAAACTGACCACTCGCGGCGGCCGTGCCCAGACCCCACACGCTGCGCCCCCAGCAGTCTTCGAAAGTGCCTTGATCTATCCACGATCCATCGGTCGCACGTCGATTGCGACAGGCCCCGCGAGCGTCCAACGACTCATTGAGAAAGGCCAACGATCCCTGCGCTAGCGAGCGCACCGCTTCACTGGGACGGGGCTCGTTCGCCGTAACAACCAGGACGCGCGCGACGTCGTCGGCGCAGTAACCGTGCTCACGACGCGCGATTGCGTGCTCGGCGTGCTCAAACGTCCCGAATCGATCAGTCATCGCGACCAAGTGGTCGAAGCGAGGTGCGGTCGTCATCGTGACGCGGACACCGGTGAGCGCACCTGGAGCAGGGACTCACCGAGCGCGCCGTAGCGCGCTGCGATGCTCGGCCAGGCGAGCGACGGCGCGAGACGGCGCGCCTCAGCGGACATCAAGTCAGCCAGGCGAGGACTACTCATCACCGTTCGAATCGCGGCGGCCAGCGCGGTCGGGTCCCGGCGGGGCACGACCAGCCCGGCACCGCTCGACAGGAGTTCCACGGCGTGGGGGAATGCCGTAGCGATGACCGGACGTCCGGCGGCGATTGCGTCCACGAGGACGCCCGACGTGACTTGATCTGGCGAATCGTAGGGCAGAATCACTATGGACGAATCGCTAATGAGTTTGCCGAGCTCGGGGAGCGTCCGGTACCTCGCGTCGAACTGAACGTCGCCGCTGACCATGCGGTCCGTCGCTCGTCGAATCAACATGTCGCGATAGCGATTGCCTTCGAGTTCGGCGACCTTCGGGTGCGTATTGCCAGCGATCTGGTACATCGGCATCGGATCGAGGTCGCGCAGCAGCGCAAGTGCGTCAATCGCCCACTCGATCCCCTTACCGGGTCCGAGGAGCCCCCACGTCAACAGGCGAGGTCGAGTCGCTGTGTGCACTGACCGGATCACCGAGGAGACCGCTGCGCCGTGCGAAATCACCGATATCTTCGCGGGTTCGATGTCGAAGCCGTCTCTGAGGCGTGAACGACCGGCATTGGTCATGACGACGAGCGCGTCCGCCAATCGCGCGATTCGTTCCAAGACGATTCGTTGATGGTCCGTCGGACGTTCAAGGACCGTGTGGGCAACGACAATCGAGGGACAGTCGATCGCCTCGAGCGCTTGGACGATCGACTCACCGTCACGACCATCGTAGATGCCGTATTCGTGCTGCACCAGCACGAGGTCAGCGCGTCGGAACACGTCCAACGCAGCCTCTGACAGGACACCGGGCGAAGAAAAAAGTTCGGCTGCGATGTCGGTCGTCGGGTCACCCGCAACCGCGCCGACGCGCACGACGTCAACGGCGTCACCGAGCGAGACGAGCCCGCCTCTGAGGGCGGCGGCGAACGTCGCGATACCGCAATAGGTTGGTGGGTACGTCGAAATCATGGCGACTCTTCGAGCTGGTTTCCTCATCGAAGCGACGTCAGACATGGTCGTCGTCGGGCGCCGGGTTATGGTCAACCTCGCGAGCGAGAGTGTAGGTAGTGGTCCGCGGATGCGCGAAGCGACGTCGCACCAAAGTCGCTGACGCCGCGACCGTGGCGAGCACTGCGGCGCGAGCGACGCGGCCCCGTCCAGAAACGAGTCGCATCAACAAGGTCGATCCAGCACCGAGTACCAGACCGACACCGACATCTTGTAGCTCTTTCCTTAACGGCGGTTGACCCTGTGCCCGTGGCATTCGTTGTCCCTTCTTCGCGGCAGTGTCGCCCTAGCGTTCGAAACTGGCTTCGAGCGATCAACTCCAATCGCTCCTAGTCGCAACGTCAAACAACGTGTCGAACACCTCAACATTTGCGAGGCGCCGAGTCCGAACGAGCGACAATCAATGCGGTCGTCCGACTGAAGAAACGCCTCTTCCAGTAGTTGACAGCCCCATCGACCTGCCCCCCTATTCTACCGGAGTCGAGTGTGCGCCAATCCGAAGGGCGAAAGACTCAGATGCGGGGCGTGGTGCGACCGATCACGGATCGCGCTCGTCATCTCGATGTCAGGTGCGGCGTTCGTTATCAACGTAAATGACCAGTCTGTAGACTGGATTTAGTTGCATGACTCGTGCCTGAAGGCACGTTCACGACCGTCGACTCCACCGTCCGCAAAGTTCCCACCACCTGCTTCGACGCCCCGACTACGAGGAGAACGAGATTATGGCAATACACCAGAGGCATTCGACCGTCGCCCAACGACTTTCGCGGATCATCGCGGCACCGTTTCGTGAAATGGTTGAGGATCGATCAGCTGCGCCGAGGCCACCGCTCGCGCGCGAGAAGGAAGACGGTGGCGACCGGTTCGAGGAGGCGTCGAAGGACGACTCCTCGAGGCCGAGGCGCACGATTACCCGAAAGACGTCGCAACTACCGACCTTAAGTAAGGCGATCTATCACATTGACCACTACACGTCTAAGTCGGTCGTCGTCACGGCCTTCAGTGCCGGCCTCGTCCTCATGCTGTTTATCGGGGCGATACTGGGCTTTCCAAACTCATGGGTCGTGACGTTCGAGGTTCTTGTCTCGTCGGTGACACTGCTCATGGTCTTTACGATTCAGCACACGCAGGGACGTGAACAGCTCGCCACCCAGCGCAAACTCGACGAACTGTTGCTCGCGACGCCCGGCGCCGCCGAGTCATTGATGATGCTGGAAGAGGCACCCCAGGAGTACATGCTCAAGGTTGAGGAGATTCAGCGCGTCGTGCGTGCCGACATGGTCGACGAGGAAGGGCCCGCCAATGGCGTCGAGTCCTACTGATTCGAAAACCATGGGATCACTCACTCTTTAAATGACGAAACCCTCGGGGTAAAGTTCTCGCTGCCCGTAAGCCTCGCGGCGATGAGAATCGGGATAAACATCGAAATGACCACCATCGTCACGACGACGTTTACTTCGGGCAGTTGCTGACCGAGACGGATCGCGCCGAGTATCCAAATTGGGAGCGTGTTCTGAGCGCCAGCCGTGAAAGTCGTGACAATCACTTCGTCGAAACTGAGCGCGAAGGCCAGCAGCGCACCCGAGACGAGGGCCGTGGCAATCGTGGGTAGCGTGACCAATCGAAACGTCTGGACCGCGCTCGCCCCGAGGTCAGCCGACGCCTCGAGCAACGTGTTGGAGGTTCGCCGCAGACGAGCGATGACGTTGTTGTAGATCACCACGATGCAAAAGGTGGTGTGCCCGATGATGATGGTCCAGATTGACAGCGTGACACCGGCGACCTGGAACGATGAGTTGAGGGCGACACCAGTGATGATGCCGGGCAACGCGAGCGGGAGTATGAGCAGGAGCGAGATCGAGTCACGGCCGAAGAACTTGGCCTTGTGGACGCCGAAGGCGGCCATCGAACCCAACAGTAGCGACAGGAACGTCGCGGCGAAGGCGGCCTTCAGCGACAAGATGAGCGCCGAACGCACTTGCTGGTCGTTCCAGGCGACCGAGTACCAGCGCAGGGTCCAGTGTTGGATCGGCCACGTCTCGATGTTTGTCTTGTCGAATCCGAAGAGGATGATAGTGAGAATTGGCGCGAACAGGAAAAAGAGGACGGCGGCCACCCACAGCCACAGGCCAGCTCGTGCGAATCGAGAGTGCCTCATAGCGCCTCGAAGGCGCCGAGTCGCTTGGCGACCGTGAGATAGATCACCATGACGGCGATGGGCACCGCCGACAGGGCCGCCGCGAGAGGAAGGTTGCCCCCAGTGAGAAGGTTTTCGTAGATCGCGTTGCCGATGAGCGTCGAGTTGGCGCCCCCGATCAACAGCGGCGTCACGTAGTCACCGAGAGTCAGGGAGAAGGTGAAGATTGACCCGGCGAGAAGACCGGGCAACGCCAGTGGCACGATGACTCGGCGAAACGTCGACCACGAAGTAGCGCCGAGGTCGCCCGACGCGTCGAGCAGCGACGACGGGATCCGCTCGAGCGCGCCGTAGATCGGCACGATCATGTACGGCAGCCAGATGTAGCTGAACGCGATCCACATCGCACCGTTCGTGAACCCGAGATTGGGGTCCGCCAGTCCAAGCTTCGAAAAAGTCCAATTGAGCGCCCCCCCTTTTTCAAGAATCGAGATCCAGGCGTAGACCTTGGCCAGATAGCTCGCCCACAGGGGCAGGAGGACCGCGCCGAGCAAAAGGCGTTGCGTTCGCTGTGTTGCGACGCGGGCCATGACGTAGGCGAAGGGGAACGCCACAATCGCGTCGGTGACGGTGACCAAGGCCGCCAGTAACACCGTGCGGCCAATAATCGACGGGTAGGCGCCCGAGGAGATCTGAGCGAAGTTGGCGCCAGTCAAGTGACGGTCGATTACTTGCGTAAAACCGTTGACGCTCCAGAACGACGTGACGAGCATCAACACCAGCGAGCTCACATAGATGACCAAGAACCACAGCAGTGGTGGGGACAACAAGAAGACCGTGCGCCAGCGCGATCGAGCCACGACAGAAGGGGTGAAAGCACGAGGCCCTCCCCCCTCCTGTCGTGGCTTGACCGAAGTCGTCATCCCGCTATTTGCGTCCAGGCGTTCGTCCACTCGCTATAGGGAATGCAATTGTTCTTGCCGTTGTCGCATGTCGTGAGCGGCGTCTTCCAGAACTTGATCGACTTGAAGTAGGAGTCGGGCTTGTTGGCGTGGTAGCCGGCGCACGAGCCCGCCGACAACTTGTTCATGATCGGACAGGCGAGCGAGTTGGCTGGCGTCTCTCCAAAACTGATGGCCTGCTCCGCTTGGACCGTTGGCGTAGAGACCCACTTCATCCAGTCGTAGGCGCAGTTGGGGTGGGGAGCCTTTGTGGCGAGCATCCAAGTGTCGGCCCATCCGGTCGCACCCTCGGACGGAATCGTGTCGGCGACCGCCGCCTTGGCGGCCTTAAGCGTGTTGGTCTGGTACGGCCACGCCGCTCCGGCGACGACGGTCTTGCTTTGGAAGAGGTTGATCTCGTCACTCGCCAGGTTCCAGTACTTCGCAATCAGCGGCTTCTGGCTCGTGAGTAGCGCCACCGCCGCGTTGAACTGCGGCTTCGTCAGTTCGTAGGGGTCGGTGATACCGAGTGATGGTTGCGCCGTCTCGAGATACAGCGCCGCGTCGGCGATCTGGATCGGGTTGTTCGGCACCGTGATCCTGCCCTGGTACTTCTTGCTGTAGAGCACGCTCCAGGACGTTGGAGCTTTGGCGAAGGTCTTGGTCGAATACAACAAGACGTTCGGACCGAATTGGAGGCTCACCCCGTAGTGGACCCCGTGGATGGTGTTAAAGCTCGGTGACTTTAAGAACGGCCGAAACTGGGACCACGAGGGAATCAGTTTGATGTTCACCGGCTTGACGTCGCCGCCATAGATGAGGCGCAAGTCCGCGTCACCCGAGGCCGAGACGAGGTCGTACTGTCCCCCACCGCCACCCGTCATCAGCGTCACCATTTCGCCCGAGGAGCCGGCGTACGCCGAATTCACAATGCAGCCGGTGGCTTTCTCGAATGGCTTGACCCACTGCGGTTTCGCGTAGCCCTCCCACGCAATGAGGTTGAGGTGCCCCTCACCCTTGCCAATACTTGACTGCGGCGTCATTCCCGCAGTCGGCGCCTTGAGACCGGACGCGCCGGCCCCCGGCGGAATCATCGCAATGCCCAAAGTGACAAGTGAGAGCACCGAGAGCGCCGCCCCCGCCCGTCTCGCCACAGCGTTTATGAGACCGTGTTGCATTGTTCCCCCTAATTTCGTACTTTGGCGTTCAGACTACTGCGGACTCGAGTTCGAAGGCGTCCGTCGCACGCCAGGCGACCAGCACGGGGTCGCCGGGAGCAACTGAGGTGGAATTATCCGCGGAGGCATCGTTGGTGCGCACGGCTATCAGATTGTCACCACTGTTCAATCGGACGTAGATGCGGGTGACCATTCCGAGGTAGACCACGTCGCTCACCGTCCCGGGCTCGGCGTTGGCGCCCGCGGGCGTTGGGTCGCCAGCGTGGAGCAGTTGCAATCGCTCGGGCCGCAACGACTGTGTGCGTCCTCCACGAACAATGACGTTCGACGTGCCGATGAAGCCCGCCACGAACGCTGACGCCGGGAGCTCGTAAATGTCCTTCGGCGATCCAATCTGCTCGATATAGCCCTTGTTCATAATGGCGATGCGGTCACTCATCGCCATGGCTTCCTCTTGGTCGTGCGTGACGTACAAGAAGGTGATGCCGATGCGCCGCTGGATCGCCTTGAGCTCAGTCTGCATCTCTTGGCGCAATTTCAGGTCCAACGCGCCTAGTGGCTCATCGAGCAGCAACACGCGGGGTTCATTGACGATTGCTCGCGCCAAGGCGACGCGCTGACGCTGTCCCCCGGAAAGCTGCGCCGGGCGCCGGGCGCTGAACCCCTCCAGGCGAACCATCGTCAGGGCGTCACTGGCGCGTTGGCGTCGTTGCTCACGTTTCATTCCCGCCACCCGGAGTCCGTACTCAACGTTCGTAATGACATCCATGTGAGGGAACAGGGCGTAATCCTGAAAGACGGTATTGACCGGGCGCAGGTGGGCGGGCCGCTGAGTGACGTCGTCACCCTGTAACCAGATGACGCCCGAATCGGGCGTCTCAAAACCGGCGACCATTCGCAGCAGCGTCGTCTTGCCCGATCCAGAGGGACCGAGCATCGTGAAGAACTCGCCGTCGTTGATCACGAGGTTGATGTCGTGCAGCACCGTCGTGCCGGCGAATGACTTCGCTACCCCTCGAATGTCGATTGCCGGTTTGTTGTCCATCGTTCCTCCCACGTCGTTCGCTCGGGCGACGTCCGATAGTCACGGTAGTCGTAATGACAACGATGGGGCGTGGTAGCCGTTGCGCCGCGGGGAGGCCGGTGCCCTTACCCACCTCAGACGAG
>JAYVNV010000088.1:0-4920 GCA_043758265.1 Acidimicrobiaceae bacterium | reverse complement strand
ACCGATGCCGCTCGTCGAGCCCGTGATTAGGACGACGCGCGCCACGTTCAGCGCCGCCGCAGACGCCACGAGCCGGCCCAGTGCTGACCAGATTCGAGAACGACGATGTCCTTGCAACTGCGAAGCGCGTCGGGCGGGCAGGTCATTGGCTCGACCGCGACCGACGTACGACGTCGACCCTTCTCGAGGTTGTCACCGGTGTACACCTGGATGTAGGGGAAATTCCGGTCGACGCTCAGTTCAATCGCGCCGCCGGCACCATCGGCGAGGACGACCGTGGCCATTCCCGAGTCGTCGCGCACCAGCTCGGTGTAGGTGACATCGAGCTCGTGGCCGCTGACCGACTTGCGCTTAGTGAAATCGAGGTCGTTCCCAGCGACGGGCAAGATCTCGCCGGTCGGCAACTGACGGTTGTTCATGGCCACGTAGGCGGCCGCGGGAATCTCTAGTTCGGCGCCCTCGATCGTCGGGGTCGTGACGGCGAGATAGGGGTGAAAACCAACACCAAAGGGGATGGGAACATCGTCGCGATTGGTCACGGTGGTCGTGACCGTGAGTCCGAACTTACCAAGGTGGTACGTGACGTTGATCTCGCTGAGAAATGGGTAATCGGGCGTCGGGTGCAGAAGCAGCGTCAACGAACAGCGGTTCTGGTTGACCGAGTCAATCCGGAACGGTCGCCATCGCACGAGACCGTGAATCGCCGTTGCGTGGACCACGTCGTCGATCTTGGGGTGCCCCGTTCGATCCGAGAACGACCAGGCGCCGTCGCCGACGCGATTGGGCCATGGGTAAAGCACTTGACCGCGGGCCCCGGTGGGCACCTCCTCACCGGCGAAGCCTTCGATGACGGCCAGTCCGCCCTTCACAAAGGTGCGAAGGGTCGCGCCGACCTCAGTAATGACGCAGCGCTCGTCCCCGTGCGCGATTGCGATCTGTTCACCTGAGGGAAGCATCAGACGGTTTTCCTTCTCTTCACTTGCGTCTTACGTATGACCGTTATCGTACGCCTTATGCGTATTCTCATAACAAACGACGACGGCATCAGCGCCCCGGGACTCAGAGTGCTGGCCCGCAACGTGGCCCGATGGATCGAGGAGGGTCCATCGGGCGAGGTCCGTGAGGCCATCGTCGTCGCCCCCAACACCAACTACTCGGGCATGTCCGCGGCGGTCGGCGACGTCTTTTCACACCCGCACGTCAAGTACCGTCGCCATTCGATCGCCGGCGCGGAGTCGATCTCGGCCTACGCCCTGGAGGCCCCACCGGCCCTGTGCGCCATCGTGGGCGCGGTTGGAAGCTTCGACTTTCAGCCCGACGCCATTCTTTCGGGCATCAACGCTGGCGCCAACGTCGGGCGAAGCGTCCTGCACTCAGGGACGGTGGGCGCAATCCTGAGCGGTGCGCAATTGGGACTGTCCGGACTGGCGGTCTCGGTGCAGTGGGGCGACGACGTTCACTTCGACACTGCCGGTGAGGTAGCGATCGAGGTCTTACAGGAACTGATGAACGCACCGGCCCGTACTCTGCTCAACCTCAACGTCCCCAATCTCCCCCCTGGTGCACTGAAGGGCGTGCGCCGCGGACGGATCTCGTCGGCCGGCATCGTGAAGTCAGCTGGCCCCCGCGCCGGCACGGCGCCCCTCGGCGAGGAGGGTGAGTTGACACTTCGCCTCGGCGCCGCAACGCCGGAACTCGGCGACGTGAGTGACGAGGACGCCGACGAGGACGGTGCGCTCCTATCGGCGGGCTACGCGTCGCTCACACCAATCCGCGGACCCCACGAGGAGACCGATCCGGCGCTGGACGAGCTGATGCACGCCGCCCTGGGCCGAATCGCACGACACCTCGAGCGAGTGCGCTAGTCGTCAATGCGGCGACGGCGCTGCTCCTTCACCCGACCGCGGGCCTTCTTCTCGTCGACCCGACGGACCTTCGAGCCCTTGGTCGGCTTCGTGGGACGGCGCGGTGTCGGTCGTTCCAGCGCCGTCGCAATCTTCGCGGTCAATTGAACGAGTGCGGCGCTGCGGTTTTGTCCCTGCGAACGAAAACGACTTGCACTCGAGCGCACAACCGCCCCGACCTTCTCGTTGAGCAGTTCGCGCTCGGCGGGTGAGAGGACCGTTGAGGTACCGACTCGAAACGACGCCACGACGCGCGTCAAGGAGCGATTGGCGTGCTGGCCCCCCGGCCCGCCCGACGTCGTCACGCGCAGCTCGATTTCGTCACTCGGGATGGTGAGTCGCGCGCGGATGAACAGTGAGCCGTCATCGTTGACGCGCGGACTCGTCGTCACCCTTCAGCGCCCCGTGGGGAATCGGACCATCGCGAGCTGGCTAGAGGAGGCCACCATCTCGCCACGCTCGTCAAACAGTTCGCACCGCTCGTCGACCAAGCCGTCGGCGACCACTACGCACCACTGACGGGCCCGCAACCACTCGCCCACCGGGATCCGTCGCACGTACGTCGTCAGTTGAAGGGTGGGCACCCAGCCCGACGAACCAAGGGGGAAGGTCGCCGGAGGCAGGCCGTCGCTCGCGAAGAGCAGGTTCCAGGCGTTCCAGGAGGTGTCGCCATCGTCGAGACGCAGCCAGCCGCGAACCTCCCCTCGGTCCGAGGTCCCACCGTTCAGCCAAGCCGCGCTTGAGGGATCGAGTCGAAAATCAACTACACCCCGCAGCTCGATCTCCGCGTCGGCCGTTCGGCGCAGACACTCATCGAGTGGCGCGAGTCGAGGCACCGACGCATCCTGGTAGTGCAGAGTTGAGTCCTCCTTGAGCGTGCCAATCGTGACCAATGACTCATTCGTCAAAATGTCACCCTGCACCAGGCTGGCGTGCACGAAGGCAACACTGCGCCCAATCCGGCGCACGTCGGTTAGTACCTCGCAGGGCCCGAGCTCGGGCGAGCTGACGTAGTTCGTGGTGATCGCGGTCACGTGTTGGTTGGCCGAGCCGTCGGCGCTGGCCGCGGCGAGCGCGGCGTTGGCGAGCACACACTGGAGGTAGCCCCCATGGGGCCGTCCAAGGACCGTGTAGTGGTCGGCGATGGTGGCCGAGTAACGACCCGGGCCCAACGGTTCGACGGCGGCGGCGTCGCGCAGTGACCGATTTTCGCCGTCAACGCTCATGGCCCAACCCTAACGGCCGTCGTGCGCTCAAGCAGTAAGTTGTCGGATAAGAAAGAGGTGTCAATGAGGACCGTTCCTTATTTCATCAACGACAAGAAGGTCGAGGGCGCGGGTGATCTGCTCGTCTTCAATCCCGCTACCGGTGACGTGTGTGCTCACGTACCGATCGCCGACGCACGACTGGTCGACGACGTGGTGGGCATTGCGCGCACCGCGGCAACCGACTGGGCCCGCTCGTCACTCTCAACGCGTACGAACGTTCTCTTCACCCTGCGCCAGCTCCTCGTCGAGAACGCAGACGAGTTGGCGGCGATTATCACGCTGGAGAACGGAAAGACAACGGCCGACGCGAAGGGCGAACTGGCCCGAGGGCTCGAGAACGTTGAATACGCCTGTGGCCTGATGGAACACCTGAAGGGTGACTTCACGAGTCAGGTGGCCAACGGCGTCGATGTTCACTCGTTGCGCGAGCCGGTCGGTGTCGTCGCCGCAATCACGCCGTTCAACTTCCCAATCATGGTGCCAATTTGGATGACCGCCAACGCCATCGCGAGCGGCAACGCAGTCATTTTGAAACCCTCGGAGCGCGACCCCTCGGTCTCGGTGCGACTCGCAGAGCTTCTCTCGGAGGCGGGCCTACCGGCCGGCGTCTTCAACGTGCTGCACGGTAACTCCGATACCGTCAATCATCTCCTCGAACACCCAGGCGTCGACGCGATCAGCTTCGTAGGTTCGACGCCCGTCGCGCGACACGTTTATCAGACCGGCACCACTAACGGCAAACGCGTCCAAGCGCTGGGCGGCGCCAAGAACCATATGGTTGTTTTGCCTGACGCCGACCTCGACATTGCCGCTGACGCCGCAATCAACGCTGGCTTCGGTTCGGCCGGGGAGCGGTGCATGGCGATCAGCGTGGTTGTCGCAGTGGGCGACGTCGCCGAAGCACTGATCGAGCGGATTTGCGATCGGCTCGACAAGCTGACGGTCGGTCCCGGCGACGTGCCGAGCAGCGACTTTGGTCCGGTTATCACGAAGGAACACCGCGACCGCATCGTGCACTACGTCCGCTCCGCTCCGAGTGACGGCGTCACCGTCGTGCGCGACGGCACGGCATTGGCGACGCAGCCCGGCTTCTTCGTCGGCCCGTGTCTCTTGGATGGCGTGAAGCCCGGCATGAAGTCGTACGACGACGAAATCTTTGGACCGGTGCTCGGGGTCGCGAGGGTCGCCTCCTACGCGGAGGCCGTGTCGATGGTGAACCAGAACCCCTACGGCAACGGAGCGGCGATCTTCACCCGTGATGGCAACGCCGCGCGACTGTTCTCGCGCGAAGTGACCGTCGGCATGATCGGCGTCAACGTCCCAATCCCCGTGCCGGTCGCGTCGTACTCCTTTGGTGGCTGGAAGAGCTCACTCTTTGGTCACTCGCACATCTACGGGCCCGAGGGATTCACGTTCTACACGCGCGCAAAAGTCATCACCACCCGTTGGCCCCAGCCCTCGGAGTCACAGATCGATCTCGGTTTCCCGAGGACCAGATAGTCGTCTACTTCTGGGCCGTGGTCGTGGTAATGACGGAACAACTCGTCGTCCCGGTGCCACACCCCCCGCTCACCGAATAGCGGAACGGCTGAAATGCAACGACCGGACGGCCGACGTCTATTTGGATGTTCGCATGCGCCAGCAATGGTGTCGTGCGCGGGTCGCCCGAGAGTCGACGGCCGTTCTCGAAAATGACGACCCTCCCCTTCGCCGGGCCGACCCGGCGGGCGCTGAGGGGCTGGCCCCAC
>JAYVNV010000087.1:0-4922 GCA_043758265.1 Acidimicrobiaceae bacterium | reverse complement strand
GCGCGTCTCTTTGTGCACGGTGTGCTTGCGCTCCCACTGGCAGTACTTGGACATCTCGATGCGCTCGCGGTCGTTGACCTTGTTCTTCATCGTGATGTAGTTGCGCCGCTTGCACGCCTCGCAGGCAAGGGTCACCTGCACTCGCTTCTCATTCTTGGCCATCGTTCTCTCTCTTTCACTGCGTTCACTTCGGACCTACGTCCTGCCTGGTAGCGGCGGCGGGAGTCGAACCCGCGACACCACGATTATGAGCCGTGTGCTCTAACCACCTGAGCTACGCCGCCTGGCGAGCCCTCTGTCGGGATTGAACCGACGACCCCTTCCTTACCATGGAAGTGCTCTACCACTGAGCTAAGAGGGCGTTCGCGTCCACTTAGGCGCGATAGGCATTGTACTCCGACAAAGCACAGAGTTTCCAACCGTTCGATGTACCCTTATCGGTCATGAGAATCCGCCTGGTGGAAGTCAGCGACGCCGAAGCGGTCATGAATATCTACAACCACGAGGTCACCCAATCCTCGATCAGCTTCGACCTCGTGCCGCGCACCCTCATGCAACAAGAGGCCTGGATCCGCGCGCACCTCGCCACGCACCCCTGCATCGTCGCGGTGAGCGACGAGGAGCACATCGGCGAACTGGGCGCCGGCGGCGAGCGAATCCTTGGTTTCGCACTGGTTTCGCCCTTTCGCGAACGACCCGCCTACGCCACCACCGTCGAAAACTCGGTCTACGTCCACCGCGAGGCCCGGGGCCGGGGCGTCGGTGAGGCCCTGCTTCGCCATCTCATCGAGACCGCCCAGGGCTCGGGCTTCCACTCGCTCATCGCGCGGATAATCGGCGAGAATCACGGCTCCATTCGCCTGCACGAGAAGTGCGGCTTCACCCTGGTCGGCACGGAGATCGAAGTCGGGCGCAAGCACGGCCACTGGCTCGACGTCGTCGAATATCAGTATGTCGTGCCTGATAAAAAGCCTTAAGTCACCATTGCCGCGGCGCGCTCGGGCCACGACCACTGCGTCCAACGGCCCATCGGCACCACGAGCACTCCACCGAGGATCGCAACGACCAACGCGATGAGGAGCGGATTGCTGTGGACCAGGTCGGCCAGCAACTGACGACCGCCGGGCAGCCCAATGAACGGACCAGTGATCGAAAGGGCCAGCAGCCAGAAGTGCTCGCGACCCTCATAACTGGCGGCCAGGAGCACGAGCCCCCACGCGAGGTACCACGGCTGCACCACCGGACCAAGTTCGACGAAAAGAATCAGTGACAGTCCGAGCGAACGCACCCACCCGCGCTCTTCGCTGTGCCACAGCAGCCAGAGGGCGAAAGCCGCGGCGATGAGCAGTCCGATAAAGCGCGTCACGGCGAGCACGGACCCGGCCGACAGAGATTGCATCCCGAGTGCGTGCAGGATGTTGGTGATCGCCAGCCCGGCGCCCGTCGCGGGCGCGGCCCAGGAACGCACCGCGCCGTTGGTCAAGAGATTGCCCACCCACCCGAAACCGAATCCGGCGAGGACCGTCCAGACGGTGAGCGTCGCGCCGGCGATGGCGCCGGCGATGGCGATAGGTCGCACTCGGTCCTTCAATCGGGCGCCGGGTCTCACCCACGTCCAGGCGACGTAGGCGAGGCCCACGGCGGCCGGTGCCTTGATGGAGGCCGCGCAGGAGCAAAAAATCAGTGCCCAATAGGGATGTCGGTGCACGGCGAGGGCGATGCCAACGACGAGAAAGCCAGCCATGATTGCGTCATTGTGCGCGCCGCCGATCAACGTCAGCAGCACGAGCGGGTTCATCGCGGCCAGGACGAACGCCTCGCCGGGATCTCGACCAAGTCCGCGCGCGAGCACGACGACGCCGTAGCCAATCATGGCGACGGCGAACGTCTCAAGCAGTCGCAGTCCGACGACCGTCCAGAGCTGGTGGTGGAGGGTGATCTTGTCAATCGTGCCGTCGAGGAAGAGGAAGAGCGGGCCGTAAGGGGCCGGGGAGTTGAACCACAGTGGATCGACGGGGTTGACGTAGGGCCCGGCGCCGAGGGTGAAGGGGCCGTAGAGGTAGGGGCTTATGTGGTGGGCCGTCATCTCGCCCTGGGCGGCGTAGCTGAAGACGTCGCGCGAGAAGAGCGGCGGGGCGATGACCATCGGGGCCGCCCACATGAGCAGCATCCACCAGAGCGATTTGAGGCGCGCGCCCGGGTGCAGTTTCATCACCTCGGCCAGACGCAGCCACACTCGCATCAACAAGAGCAGCCCGCCGTAGACGAGGACGATCGAGAGGATGTACTTGGTCTGGCTCGCCGTGCCGACTGCGCTGGCGGACGGCTCGCCAAAGAACCAGGTGCTGGTCAGATCGAGTTTGAACGGCGAGTTGGTGAACGAGCAGCCCGAGACGACCAGGACCATCGCGATGAAGCCGAGCACGGCTGGCTGCCACAGGAACGACCAGCCCTCGAACGGACCGGGGCTGAAGCGACCGAGCGGCGTGTAGCGGTGCTCGAGGATCTGGACGCCCGTCTCGAAGCGATCGGCGACGCGCTCGTAGTGTCGGCGAACGGTGTTCGCCCCAGACATCAGCCGGTTCACTCAACTCCTTCAACCGTCAAACCGTAGTGTTCGTCAAAGATTCGGACGTGGCCAATCCAGCAGTGCTGAATTGGCCATGGTGGGCCAGGAGGGATTTGAACCCCCGTAGGCAAAGCCGTCTGGTTTACAGCCAGATCCCATTGGCCGCTCGGGCACTGACCCGCCGAGAAGCATAGTTGGGCGCGACGACCCACCTCCAGGCACCCTCCACGCTCTAGCATTTGACTGTGCCCAGTTTCGACATCGTCTCCGAACTCGATATGCAAGAGGTCCGCAATGCGGTCGATCAGGCGAACCGCGAAGCGACCACGCGCTTCGACTTTAAGAACACCAACGCCCTGATCGAGGTGTCCGACAAGGAGTTGAAGCTCTCGGCGTCAACCGAGGACCGACTCCGCGCCCTGTACTCGCTCCTCGAAGAGAAGCTCGTTCGCCGCTCGGTATCACTCAAGTCGCTCGACCCGGGAAAGATCGAAGAGGCCAGTCAGGGCGCCGCGCGCCAGAAGGTTTCGTTGAAGGCCGGCATTTCCCAGGACGTCGGCAAGCAGATCAACAAGATGGTGAAGGAGATGGGCGTGAAGAGCCTCAGCTCATCGATCCAAGGCGATCAGGTTCGCGTCACCGCCAAGCAGCGCGACGACCTCCAACAGGCCATCGCCCACTTCAAAGAGGCCGATCTCGCGGTACCGCTCCAGTTCACCAACTTTCGCGACTAGCTGGCCGCCGACTCCTCGATCGTGAGGTGCTCGTCGATCTCTTCGACGGGGTGCACCTTGAAGATCCGATTGAAGACCATCATCTTCAAAAACCAAAACATTGCGAAACAGAAGAGGTTGGTGAACGAGACGATTGCGGTGTTGGCGAGGTGACTCCAGTGGTGGCTGCGTACCTCGCTGCGCGCGAAGAGGGCGCCGAGCTGCGAGGCCGTGATACCAATAGCCGTCATGGTCCAAAACGGCAGTATCTCCTTGCGCAAGTGACTCTTGCCGCGCTTTCCCCACGTCCAGCGACGGTTCAACTGGTAGGCCGGCAGCGACGCGATCAGGTTTCCGGCCATCGTGGACCAGAGCACGCCGGGGATGATCTTGAGACCGTAGAGAAGCGAGATTGAGGCGAACGAGGTCACCGTCGACACGGCTGAGACCATGGTGAAGCGGAGCAATTTTTTGCCCTCATGGGTCTTCGACCACGCGTAGAGGGCCCCGAGGCGCTTGATCATTGTCAATCATCCTAACTTGTTGACCCCTGCGATTCCTGGCGACGCCGGGTGCCACAATGGCACCATGTCCGAAGCCCTTCAATTACTCGTCGAACTGCTCGATCTCGAACGTATTGAAGTCAACACGTTTCGCGGCAAGCACCCCGTGGAGGAGCGTGAACGCACCTTCGGTGGACAGGTCGCCGCCCAGGCGTTGATGGCGGCCGGGCGCACCGTGGAGCGGGGCAACGTCCACTCGCTGCATTCGTACTTTCTTCGCTCGGGCGACCCGAGCACGCCAATCCTTTACGAGGTCGACCGGATCCGTGACGGCAAGAGTTTCACAACCCGTCGCGTCGTCGCCATCCAACACGGCCGTGCGATCTACAACATGCAGGCGAGTTTCCACGTCCACGAGGTGAGCATCGAACATCAGATCGAGATGCCCGACGTGCCAGGACCCGAGACGATTGCGCCGATGGTGGAGCGGGTGCAGCACGATTTCGGCGACGTCAACGAGTGGTTCAAGCGCCAACACCCGATTGACCAGCGCTTCATTGGCGAGCTGCCGTGGAGTCCCCAGCGCGACAAGGAGCCCCGCCAGCGACTTTGGATCCGCGCCGACGGTACGCTGCCCGACGACCCGTTGCTGCACGCCTGCGTCGTCACGTACGCGAGCGACATGAGCCTCTTCGACGCGATTCTCGCGCCCCATTCGATCCGTTGGGACAGCAAACCCTTCATGGGCGCCAGCCTCGACCACTGCATGTGGTTCCACCGAACGCCCCACGCCGATGAATGGCTCCTCTACGACACCGACTCACCAATCGCCCACGCCGGACGAGGGCTGGCGCGGGGCTTCCTCTTCAACGAGGTTGGCCAGCTGATGGTGTCAATGGTGCAAGAGGGACTGACACGGATCGTCGACCCCACCAAGGTGAAGCGCGGATGACCTCGCACGACCTGGTGGACGACTACCACGTCTCGACGTCGATTTTTTTGCACTGACTCGCGGCGGTGAGTGACGAGAACCTTGATCGTCACGTGGCGGGCGGATGGAGCGCCAGGTGATCCATCACGTCGCCGACAGCGCGACCCAGTCCTACGCCCGGCTTCGCCGCCTGCTCGCCGAGCCCT
>JAYVNV010000086.1:0-5009 GCA_043758265.1 Acidimicrobiaceae bacterium | reverse complement strand
CCTTCGAAACCACGGAGCCACAACAATCGAGTTTGCGAGTCATTCACCATTAGTAGGCACTGTCCTCGACCCCGAATCCGAACGGGTAGTCGGTGGGGGACAAATGGCAATCGCGGGTGTCGGAGTGAGAATCTCGCTCGTTACTGAAGAGGAGTACTCAATTCCATTTATATTCGCAACGGCGAGTTCACGCATTGAAGAGGGTTACTCGCTTCGACCGGGGCAGTATCTTGTAAAAGTTCAAATTCCAATTGAAGGCCCATCGCCGGAATTTCGAGATGATCAATATCGAGTTATCTCAGCCCCGCCAGCGACATTAACTGTGACCACGGTTTAAGACGGTTGAGTTGGGAGCTCGAAGCGCTATGTCATTGAGTACGAGCGGTTTCGTGACACTTCATCGCCACGTTACTTCCTAAACAAATCAGTTACTTTTAAGCTGATCTTCGCGACGCCAAGTTCCTGATTGTCCACCGGACTTTTCCCAAATTGCGACCTCACCGATAGTCATCAATCGATCATTTGACTTGCACATGTCGTAAACGGTGAGAGCGGCGACAGTGACGGCCATCAACGCCTCCATTTCGACTCCGGTGCGGTCCACCGTGTCAACACTTACTTCAATGTCGATATGCGTGTCCGCGATAGTGAAGTTGACGTGTACGTTGCCAACGAGAACTGAATGCGACATTGGCAGCAACGTTGACGCAATCTTGGCCGCTTGAATTCCCGCAACTCTTGCCGTGGCGAGGACGTCACCCTTGTTCATTGCATTGGCGGCGACTCTTGCCGTCGTCGATGCATCCATATTGATTCGACAACGCGCCAGTGCGCGGCGCGCTGAGACGTCGGAGGGTCCCAAATCTCGTGGGAAGGTCCCCCCACTTGATGGTCGGCGTAGTTGGTGCAAGTCGTCCACGGAGTAATGCTATCGAGGGAACGAATGGCCCTTCGCTGGCGACGGGTAAACTTCCAGATTCATTAGGCAATACGGGAGCTACGAGATGCCAACCTACGAATACGAGTGCCAGTCGTGCCATCGGCGCGTCGAAGCGGTCCAAAAGTTCTCGGACCCGTCACTCACGACGTGCGAGCACTGCGGCGGCGACCTTCGCAAGGTCTTTTCAGCCGTGGGGATCGTGTTTAAGGGAAGCGGTTTTTACAAGAACGACAGCCGAAAGAGCGATTCGTCGAGCACGCCTTCGGTCGTGACTCCTCCAGTTACGGTTGAGAAGAAGGCGAGCTCCGATGCTCCGACAGCGCCCGCGCCCGCGGCTACCTCTTCGAAGACGTCAACTTCAACGTCAGATTAAGCGCCCGAGACCACGATGTTTTCAATAGCGAGGGTCTGACCGGCCGCGCTGCCCGGTAACCACTCCTGATCGCTACCGACGTGCGTTAGGTCGAGCAGCATCCGCTGCAATGTCGACGCCACCGTAATCTCTCGGACCGGCTCCGCCAATTGACCGTCGCGAATCATGAGGCCGGTAACACCAACGGAGAAATCGCCCGAGATTGGGTTGACGCCGGAGTGTATGCCGATCATCGATTCGACGAAGATCCCATTGCCGACCCGACGAAAAATCTCCTCCTGGTCAATGTCACCCGGTCGCAGTTGCAACGCGCGGCACCCGGCGGACGGGGATCCGGCTATACCCCCACGCACCGCACTGCCGGTCGACACCGTACCGGCGCGATTGGCCGAAACAGTGTCGTACACAAATCCCCTGAGCTCGCCATTTTCAATCAGGACGTTTCGCCGACAGGCGAGTCCCTCACCGTCGAAGATGCTGGCCGAGAAGTGGCGTGCATCCGTCGGGTCATCGATAAGGGTGAACGCTGGCGATGCCACCAGTTCACCCACGCGATTGGCGAAAAAGGAACGTCCACGAACCACCGCCTCACCACTCAACGCACCGCCAATAATGGAGAAGAGCGCGGCTGCGGTCCTCGGGTCAAAGACGGCCGTACATTTGAAAGAAGCCGGTTTGACGGCGCCCAACATCCTCGTCGCTCGCCGAATCGCGTCATTGGCCGCACTCTGAATATCGAGGTCACCCGGGGCTCTTCCGGCCGACAGGCCCCAACCGGTCTGGTCGTCGGCGCCGTCGTTCGCGATGGCTGCCACGGACACGTAGGCACCGGACCTGGCGTACCCAGCGCTAATTCCGGTTGTCGAGACTATGGCCGCCTCGGCCACGTAGTCCGAGTAATTGGCCGACTCAACTTGACGGATTCGCTTGTCGCCATTGCGCACTAGTCGTTCGAGTTCTTTCGCCATGGCAATCTTCTCGTCGAGCGGCGTCGACGTCACCGATGCGTCGGTCAATTCCAGAGTGGCGGCCACAGCGCCGTCGGGACGCGCGAAGGTGACGAACTCGTCTTCGGTCGCGAAGCGAGCATTGTCGCGGGCCTCACGTAACACCTGACGAATCGCCTCATCATCGAGTGAGCCAGCCCACGCGGTGCCGATTTGGGCACCGCCGGAGCCATCGCGCAGCACACGAATGCCGAGGCCAGTCGACGTCGCACTGGTTAGTTCCTCGATCTCGCCCTGGTACGCCTGGACCTCTGTGTCGATGCCACTTGCCACGTAGACCTCAATCTCCTCGGCTCCCTTCGCCGACTCGAGTATTCGCCGTGCCCGTTCGAGAAGATCGCTCACGCGGCCCCTCCACCAATCGTAACTCCGCTCAGGCGCATCGTCGCCTGGCCGGTACCGACCGGCACGCTCTGGCCATTCTTACCGCAGGTGCCCGGTGTCATAGAGAAGTCGGTCGCCACCGCGTCAACGCGCTGGAGAATTTCAGGGCCGTTCCCGATCAGATTGCAGTCACGGAGCGGGGACGTGATCTTGCCGTCTTCGATCATGAACGCCGCCGTCATCCCAAAGACGAAGTCGCCGGTCGCGGTATCGACCTGTCCGCCCCCGAGCTGGGCAACGTAGACACCGTAGGGCGTCTGGGCGACTATCTCGTCGGGGTCGGACTCACCCGCCAGAAGGTACGTGTTAGTCATGCGCACCATTGGAAGGTACTGGTAGCTCTGACGCCGACCATTGCCCGACGACGTACGGCCCTCCTTACGCGCGCGTAGGTAGTCCCACATGTAATCAGTCAGGACACCATTCTCGATGAGGACGTTTCGCGCACCGGGTCGGCCCTCGTCGTCGAGGGCGAGGTAGCCCCATTCACCGCTCACGGTACCGTCGTCCACCAGCGTTACCAAGGGGCTCGCCACCCGCTCTCCGATTTTACCGGCGTAGACGGACGCTTGCTTAAAAATCGCGTCGGCTTCCAGGCCGTGACCACAGGCCTCGTGGAACAAGATGCCACCCGAACCACCGGCAAGGACCACGGGAATCTCACCCGACGGCGCTGGTCGGGCGTCGAGTTTGGTGATCGCCTGTCGCGCGGCGCCCTGCGCCGCGTCGGCGACGGCTTCGTTCGTGAGTAGTTCGAAACCCCGGGTTCCAGCTATCGGACGATAGCCCGTCTGCATTCCGGTGTCGCCGGTCGCAATGCACGAAATATTGAATCGCGTGCGAACCTGATGATCGGCGCCGAAGACGCCTTCGGAGTTGGCGACAACAAATCGTCGTGTCGAGTCACCGAGGGCCACCTGGACCTGCGTAATCGACGAACCTACCGACCTCGCTACGTCGTCAGCGTGGCGCATCAATTCGATCTTGCGGGCCTTCTCCACGTCGGCGGGCGAAACCTCCGCGGTGCTCAGATGGTTCATGAGCTCGCCGAGTGCGATCTCACGAACACCGCCGCCTCCCTCGCGTGCCACGGCGGCCGCGGACTTTGCTGCGGCGACCAGTCCCCGCTCGGAAAGGTCGGACGTGTGGGCAAAACCCGTGGTGTCGCCAATTACAACGCGAATTCCCGCTCCTCGATCGCGTCCGGAGCTGAGTTCTTTCACCCGACGCTGATCCAACGTGGCCGACGACGTCATCCGATCCTCGACGAACACCTCAGCGAACGAACCGCCACGGCTCATCGCCTCGCCAAGCACAACCTCAAGGACATCCTTCTCTACTAGGGGGGAATTCATGAGGCCGAGCGTATCGTGGAGTTGGCACATCCGCGCCGTCACATTGAGAGCCACCAGTAGTGTAATTGGGTGATTCTCCCGTCGATTAAGGGTCCCGCGGACCTACGTGCGCTCTCCCATCATGAACTCAACGAACTCAGTGACGAAATTCGCGAATTTATTATTGCGAACGTCACCACGACCGGAGGCCACCTCGGATCCAATTTGGGTGTCGTCGAACTGACCCTCGCGTTGCATCGGGTCTTCAACTCACCCAAGGACATCATCCTCTGGGATACCGGTCACCAGACCTACGTCCACAAACTGTTGACCGGTCGCCGAGAAGGCTTCGCAAACCTGCGCCAGCGCGGTGGACTGTCGGGGTACCCAAACCGCTCCGAAAGTGAACACGACTGGATTGAGTCGAGTCATGCCTCGACCGCCCTCTCCTACGCCCACGGGCTGTCAGTGGCGCTGCAACGAAAGCGCGAGCTCATCGGCCACGGCGGTAAACGCCACGTCGTCGCCGTTGTGGGTGACGGCTCGCTCACTGGCGGCATGGCCTACGAGGCACTCAATAACCTGGGTCACTCGAACCAGCGCGTGGTAATAGTCCTCAACGACAACGGGCGAAGCTACGCCCCCACAATCTCGAAGTTGTCGGGCTCACTCACCCAGTTACGACTGAACAAGACATACCTGACAATGCGCGAGCGGATTCGCCGCTTGGTCCCTCACCTGCCTCGCGTCGGCAAGGCCGCCTACCTTGGCATTGACGGCTTCACGTCGGTCGTGCGTGAGATGGTGACGCCCCACACGTTTTTTGAAAACCTCGGCGTGCGCTATATCGGCCCGATCGACGGCCACAACATCGAGGGACTCGAGGAGACGTTGCGCAGCGCCTCGACCTGGGAGGGACCAATACTGGTGCACGTGCTCACCCAAAAAGGTCGGGGCTACGAACCCGCGAT
>JAYVNV010000085.1:0-5019 GCA_043758265.1 Acidimicrobiaceae bacterium | reverse complement strand
TCGCTGCCAACCGCCGGACGGTCGGTTGGCGTGCCCGTCCCGCGTGGCGCCATGCTCCATTTGGCGCGCAGCGCGTGAAGGAACTTCTGTGACCGACTCGTCATCAACGCCCAATCAGTACACGTGGAGTCGTGTCGTCAGGCACTTGCTCCAACGGGCCGGCGCCGGTGTTAATCCGACGAAGTGACGACGTCATCCCGTTTTGCACACGGTTCCCTTTCAGCGCTCATCGAAGTATTCCACGACGGTGTGACCACACGTGGAGGAGTCGTCAAAGCCTTGACTCGCCGAGCCCTGTTGACCAAACCGTCTCGCGGGCCGTCGTCGGCTCAATCGACCGACACTCGGTCGTACCGAGTCCAAACTTTCCCAATGAACTAGACAGGAAGTGTGCCACAGAAGCCAATCAGCGAACTCAATTTCCCTGCAGGTGTGCAGCGTCTACTCGACGAGGCTCGGATAGACGTCACTGAAGTCCTCCACCACGTACCGGTCAGTCGAGCGGCAGAAATGACTGAGCACACCGGCATCATGTTCGAAACCACACAGTTCCCGATGTACTTCACCGGTGCCTTCGAAGCGCCGTTGGTACTCGTCCACCTCAACCCGAAGTTGAGTGAGCGAATGAACGACCAAAAGTTCACTACCTTCGAGGAGTACGTCGACGGTCACCGCCGGTTCGGCCATCTGCATTGGGAACATGACCCGAAGTATCGTTCGGCGTTCGACCGCAAGCAGGTGCGCTTCTTGAAGCACTTCGGTGTCATCAAATTCCTCGACGACACCGATCCACCGATCTCCCGCACCAACCCGGCCCGGGCCATCGACTGCAAGCTCCAACTCGAACTCGTCCCCTACGCCACGCCCGAATTCCCGACAAGCCTATTCTCCGTGGAGGATCTGATCCCCCACTTCAGGCGAGTGCTCGACGTCATCGCGGCGTACGACCGGAAGTACGTGCTGTTCTGCGGCGCAGTCTTTGAGAAGTTGCTCTATCAAAGCGGATACGAACTTGAGTGGGATCACCACGACTTCCATTTACCACTGGTCGCTGGGGGATTGAGCAAGAATCTCTACCATTTCTCCAACGTCTTAATCAACTACTCGGGCGAACCAGTGCACGCCGCTGTTGCGCGTTCGTTCGCGATCCCTGGAATCCCCATGTCTCATTACGGCCAGAAGTGCCACCAACTGTATGACGCGTCGAAGCGGGAGTAGGTCGACGAGATCATGTTGCCGCTGCCGATCATCGCGTTGCGCTACCCAGAGACTTGCTCAAAGTGCGCAGCGGTACTGCCCGCCAAGACCAAGGCTCACCGGGACAAGGCTTCACGCAAGGTGACGTGCCTCAACTGTGGCGGACAGTTCGACGACCGGGAGCCGATGCCTTCAGCTGAGTCAGGGCCCGACGGGCAGTCCTCGCCATCCTCACCAGCGCCACCTGCGCCACGACCGAATCAACCACCACCTGCACAATCAGCGAAGCCAACACCGTCCCCAGCACCCACGAGCGGACGGGCGGGCGCCTCCGCGGCGTATGAGTACAAACGGCGTCATGACAAGCGCGAGGCGGTCCTCGATCAGCGCTTCGGTCGGATGTCGGGAGTGGTCGAGTTCCTCTTCGAGGATCCCCAATCCACGCGCGCTTGGGCCAAGGGTTCAGCCGGAGAGCGCGAACTCGCCGAAGCGCTGCAGCAACGTATCGGCGATCGTGCGGTGCTGCTGCACGACCGAAGGATCCCAGGCACGAGCGCCAACATCGACCACCTCGCTGTCGCCGCCTCAGGTTTGTGGGTCATCGACGCTAAGACCTACAAGGGGCGCGTGGAGTGCCGCGATAAGGGCGGCTGGTTCAAGGTTGACAACCACCTCTACGTCAATGGCAGAGACCGAACCAACCTCGTCAACGGTCTCGAAAAGCAGAGAAAGGCAGTGCTCACCGCGCTCGACGGAAACGACATCGACGTTCACACTGCTCTGTGCTTTATTGACGCCGAGTGGAGCTGGCTCCCTAAGCCCTTCAAGATTGGCAGCGTCTGGGTCACGTGGGGCAAGGTGTTGTCTGAGATGATTGCCGAACCGGGGCCGCTCTCAGAAGTAGACGTACTGCGCATCGCGAACGTTCTGGCCGAAGCGCTTCCGCCCAGCAGGTGAATATCAGGTCGCAAGCTTCGGTGGATTGAGTGCAGCGCTCGCCTCGCGATCACTTCTTGGTGAGTGCGATTGAATGCGTGCTGAGTTGCGATTGTCTGCTCGCTGTGGCGGGGGTCCTTGTAGCGCTTCAACGATCAACGCCCTAGTCGTTCTCTTCGACGCAGATTGTCCCAGAACTTCAATGCAGTGAGACAAAGAATTGATGGTGTCCGAGGTGACAATTGGGATGACAAGTCTCCAGCTCGAGGACTACACCGCCAACGACTGGTGAGGGATACCACCGGCGAATCAATGCCGCGCAAAAGCAGTCCGCGTCAGGCCTCCCGAGGCTTCTGCGCTTCGAGCTCCCTAATCTGCTCCTCCAGTTGCTGTTGCAAATGCTCACCTTCACCGTGGAAGAGCCCGATGGCTATCCCCAGTCGGTCGGACACCTTGTCGTCGATTTCGGGTCCAAAGTAAAGCACCGTGGGCTTTTGCCGGTTCGAGACGGAGACCGTGATTTCCCCAGTCGAGTGTTGGATTCCGAGCAGCTTGGCGAAGGCGCACTCGATTGACTTGGACGTGCCTTGGAAGACGATGCGCTGATTTGTGATCGACATCGTTCCCTTGTCGACCATAGTGGGCACGGGCTGGCCCTGAACGAAGTGGCCCCTAGTTGTGCCAACTCGGTAGCGCACACTCCGACCCGCAATCTTGCCGATTGGGAACGAGACACCCTGGGAAGCGCCCTGCCAGTGCCCTGCCCCCCGTCGATCTTCGACGAGACCCACACCCTCTGCTTGCACCAGGAGTAGTTCATCCTTCTTAAGCATGAGTGCACTCGCAGAAGAATCGATGTTGCGTTGCGCCATGGCCAGCAGGACATGAAGGCCCTCGAGTTGATGCTCCCAGACCGCCACTTCTCCGAGGTAGTCCTGCTTGGATTTCTCCTCGGCCACAAATCGTGCCTCTTCGGCCTTCCTCTTCTTGTGCTCCTCGAACACCCTTCACGCTCCTTCGCTAGTTGCTTTCTGCCTCTGCCTGCTCTTCACGAATGACCCGGAACTGGCTTAGCACCCAGCTTGCAACGTAGCCCGTCATGCTGGTCAGTAACCCGAGTCCGAAGATCAACAGGAACGACGCGATGATTCGTCCCTCAGCTGTTACTGGTGAAAGGTTCCCACTGCCCGACGTGGTCATGGCCGTCATCGCCCACCACAGGGCGTCCGACGGCGTGGTAATCGTGGCCCCGTGGGCGAAGCGCTCGGCGTTCAGCACCGCAGCTCCCGCGATGACCACCAGTAGCAGCGCCATCGAGACCAGAATCGCCGGCAACGAATGAACGAGAGACCGTCGCTTGGTACTGGCTTGGCGGATGAACAACAGTCCTCGCACCGCTCGGATCGGCCGAAAGAACGGGAACACTACGAACAGCAGCGTCAGCCACTCGCGCCGAAAGAATTCCCGTCGATCATCCGACAGAGTTAGCTGGACCGCGTAGTCCACGATGAAGAGAGCCCAGATGACGTACTGGACGACGTTGCAGTCGTTCACGAGCCCGGGTCGCAATGGATACCAGTAGATGGGCGCCACATAGGCCGCGATGTAGAGAAAGCTCAGCGCGATCACCGGCCATGCCGTGGTCTCCTGCCAGCGTTGCAGGCGAGGTGACCTCGCCATCGTCATCGTGCCCCCGTCGTCCACGGTCCTGCGAACACGACTCAACCGCCCTGCTTCTTACGCCTAGCGGACGCCTCAGCCTTGGCCTTCTTGATAGCGGTCATCAGCGACTCCCTGATCCGGCCACCGCGCCTCGCGAAGCCCATCTCGTTCATCGTCTCCTCAAGCAACTCCTCATCGGTGCGAATGATGTCGTCCGACATCACCCAACGCACGATGCGCACTAGTTCGATCAGGTGGTATCGCTGGATTGCAGTGCCCGGCGTGAAGAGTGGCTTGAACACTCGAGCCTTAGCGGCTGGCGTCGGGATAACTCCGTCGGGCATCTTGTCTGACATTGGCGCGTGCGCTGGTGTCGGCGGCCTACCCGTCTGTTCACTCGCTCTCGAGTCGGCCAGCGCTGATTCATATGCTGCAACGACCGCTGCGACCTGAGGTGCCGGGTCGTCGCGCCAGTCAGTCGACCAGATGCGGTGGAAGCGCCACCCGAGTCTCTCGAGGTGCTGTTGGCGAAGGCGGTCGCGCTCGCGCGCGATGATGCCCGAGTGATAGGTTGCCCCGTCGCACTCGATTGCCAGGATGAATCGACCTAGGTGCTCAGGGTCCTTCACGGCGAAGTCGATCAAGTACGAGCCCACACCCCACTGGGGCTCAACCTCAAGGCCGGCCGCCGTGAGGTGCTTCATTACGTCGACCTCGAACGGATTGAGCGTGACGTCTCGTCCAGGGTTATCGCCGTAGCTCTCGCCGTGTGAACTCATGAACTGGATGAAGCGGTACAGGAACGAGAAGCCCTCTGAACTGCTGCCAGTGGGATCGACCTCGTCTGCGGTGAAACTGGTCACCAAGGTCATTCGAGACCTGGCGCGCGACGTTGCCACATTGGGCCGGCGCTCACCGCCCTTCTGGTGGACCGGCCCCCAGGCGTACCGCAGACGCCCGTCCGCACCTCGGCCGTAGCCCATCGTCAGGATGATTGCCTCGCGCTCGTCACCCTGTACTCGCTCGATGTTCTTGATGAAGAAGGGCTCGAAGCCCGACTGCTGGAAGAACGGCTGCAGTTCCGGATCGTCCTTCAGCCGCGCGTCGAGCGCCGCCTCGATTCGATTCATGTGGTCCGAGCCGAAGGCAATGATGCCAAGTGACTCGTCGGGGTGCTGGCTAGCGTGCTCGAGAGCAAGATCCACCACGGTGGTCACCTCTCCC
>JAYVNV010000084.1:0-5043 GCA_043758265.1 Acidimicrobiaceae bacterium | reverse complement strand
CGAAGGAAGCGACGGCGTTCGCGGTGTACTCGCCCACCCCGGGCAGTCGGCGAAGATCGGCGACGTTGTTCGGAACTTCATCATCGAACTCGTCGCGGATTATGCGTGCCGCCTCGTGCAAGGCCCTCGCACGTCGGTGGTAGCCAAGACCGCTCCATAGTCGCAGCACGCTCGCCAGCGTCGCGTCGGAGCACGACCGCGGCGTGGGGAATGCTTCCAAAAAACGCGTCCACGGACCCACGACGCGCGAAGACTGAGTCTGCTGAAGCATCACCTCGCTGACGAGGATGGCCCACGGATCGCTGACACCGATCCACGGGAGTGGGCGAGCAATCTGAGGGGCGCAGCGACGAAGCACACGTCGAAACGTGGCGTAGTCGTCACTCCCAGACGTCATCACCGTAGGGACGCCGTCGAACGGGCGCGCACTCGCGCGTCCAGACCATGACCTTGCGCCGGAAGTAGCAGACCTCGACGCCATGCTGATTGAAACCCTTGGTTTCGATGAGCACGATGCCGCGATCACTCTTCGACGAAGACGGTGTCGCGTCGAGGACTCGCGACTCAGCGTAAATTGTGTCGCCATGGAAGGTGGGGTTGCGGTGGATCAACGATTCGACCTCGAGGTTCGCGATCGCCGAACCCGAGACGTCGGGCACACTCATGCCTAGTACGAGGGAGTAGACGAGATTGCCCACAACGACGTTCTGGTGGTGGGCCGTCTCGTGCTCGGCGAACCAAGCGTTCGTGTGCAGCGGATGGTGATTCATGGTGATCATGCAAAAGAGGTGGTCATCGGCCTCGGTGATTGTCTTGCCGGGCCAGTGTTTGAACACGTCACCGACTACGAACTCCTCGAGGTAGCGGCCAAAGGGTCGATCGAATATGTTCATGGCACCAGTCTCTCCACGAGCATCGGCCCGGGCTCTACTCTTCCTCTTCAATCACGAGCGCCGGTCTGGTCGTGAACGAGACGTGTCCACCGGGCAATGACTCACCATCAATCACCATTCGCCATGAGTAGCGCGATCCCGCTTCGAGGGGGATTGGACCAAAATTCACCGCGATCGGGACGTCAACGGGCGTACCGACCGGCACTCCTTCGGGCGCGGTCGCCGAGAAGTCACCTCGCACTTCTATGGCTTGAGGCCCCTCGGGTGTGTCAAAGCACACCGGTTGGCCGTCGGCGTCTTCGATGAACAGCTCCCAGTGGTGGTCGATATTGAACTCGTGCCAGTCAACCATGACCTTCATTGCGACCGCCGACGGCGTGGCGTCGGGACCGGTGACCGACCACCCACCGCCCAGGATGTACAACTTTCCGTCGGCCACTTGGGCCGAATCCGCGAGGAGCATCGTTACGTTCACTCTTGAAGCCTAGAGCGCGACGATCATCGTCCCAGAACCGGTACATTTCACTTATGCCGAACTCGCCACTTGACCTCAACGTCGCATCACAGCTGATTGGCGACGCGCAACTCGTGATCGACGGCGCACTCGAGCAGCTGAAGGCGCACGGCGGAGTCGATGCCCACCAATCCCTCGCCTACGACGTCGCCCACGCCGCGAGCGCCGTCGCAACAGCCCGAGCCTGCCTCCCCTACGCCTCCCGCGGTCGAGACGAGGCGTCGTTGACGGCGGCGTTCCTCGCCCTCGCGCTCAGCGATCTCGCGACGAGGGTGCTGGGCCGTGAGGATCTCTGGGGCGTGGATCTCGAGTGGTATCGACCCTTCGCCGCGTTCGTATCGACCTACCGCGATCCAGTCTTCGTCGCGTCACTCGCCGAGACACCCGGACCACGCCATCTCGGCGACGACTTCGAGATGGTCGCCGAACAGTTTCACCGCTTCGCACTCGAGCAGGTCCGTCCTCACGCCGAGCACGTGCACCGCACGAACAGTGACATTCCTGAGTCGATTGTGATGGGTCTCGCCGAGCTCGGCGGCTTTGGACTCTCGGTGCCCGAGGAGTTTGGCGGCTTCGCCACCGGGGGTGAGTCTGAGTACCTGGGGATGGTCGTGGCCACTGAGGAACTCTCGTGGGGCGGGCTTGGCATCGGTGGTTCGTTGATCACCCGCCCAGAGATTCTTACGCGCGCCCTGGTGAATGGGGGGACGCCTGAGCAGAGGAAGAGCTGGTTGCCGCGACTCGCCTCAGCGCAGGTGATGGCTGCGGTCGCGGTGACCGAGCCTGACTTTGGCAGCGACGTCGCCAACATCACGACGATGGCGACGAAGACGACGGGGGGATGGCTGATCAATGGTACGAAAACCTGGTGCACGTTCGCGGCGCGCGCCGACGTCTTGATGTTGCTCGCGCGTACCGATCCCGACCGCACGCGCGCTCACCGCGGACTCTCACTATTCCTCGTCGAAAAGCCGCGCGGTGAGAGCCGCGGCTTTCTCTTCACCAACGACGTGAAGGCCAATGTCCCGGTCGGACGACTCGAGGGAAGACCAATCGAAACGATCGGCTATCGCGGTATGCACTCATATGAACTCAGTTTCGACAACTGGTTCGTCCCCGATGAGGGCCTCGTCGGTGGCGAGGCCGGTCTCGGTCGTGGTTTCTACTTGCAGATGGCCGGCTTCGAGAACGGTCGCATCCAGACCGCGGCGCGTGCGGTCGGCGTGATGCAGGCCGCCTACGAAGCCGCCCTCGACTACGCGCGCAATCGCGTGGTCTTTGGAGAACCGATTATCGACTTTGAACTGACCAGAGTGAAACTTGGCACGATGGCCGCGATCATCCAGTGCTCACGACAGTTCTCACTGGCGGTCGCGCGCGAGATGGGACGAGGCGGTGGCGCAGTGGAGGCATCCATGGCCAAGGCCTACGTCTGCCGGGCGGCCGAATGGGTCACCCGTGAGGCCATGCAGATCCACGGCGGCATGGGCTACGCCGAGGAGTACCCGGTCAGTCGCTACTTCGTCGACGCCAGGGTCCTGTCGATCTTCGAGGGTGCCGACGAGACGCTGTGCTTGAAGGTCATCGCACGTCGACTGCTCGACGACCTAGGTTAATTACCCTTCGTCGATTGTGAAGGGCTTGTGAACGGCGCCCATGGTGATGCCAGCGGAATGCAGGTCGACCTTTTCGCCGCGGGCCTCTTGGGCGCGAAGGGCCGCGCGCTCCCAGCGCTCTTCGACACGGCCGTACTTCCAATAGAGCAGCGCGAAGGTCCACACCGCAATGAACATGCCCACAATGGTAAAGCCCGCGCCATTGATGTTGAAGTCCTTCGCGTAGTTCCACACACCCCCGCGCAGCTTCAACTGGCTCTGCAGTACCTGGAGCAACTCGAGCGTGCCGATGTAGAAGGCGACAAAGACGCTGAGTCCGGTGATTGCGATGTTGTAATAGACCTTGCGCACAGGCTTGGAGAAGGCCCAGCCGTAGGCGAAGTTCATAAACGAGCCGTCGATGGTGTCGAGCAGGCTCATGCCGGCAGCGAAGAGAATCGGCAGGCTGAGGATGGCCCAGAATGGCAGACCTGCGGCGACCGAAGTGCCCGCCAGAACCAGGAATGCCACTTCCGTAGCCGTGTCGAAACCAAGACCGAAGAGCACGCCCAGCGGGTACATCTTCCAGGGCGCGTCAATCGAACGCGCAATCGGACCGAAGAAACGCATCATGAAACCTCGCGCGTTGAGGTGCTTCTCAAGCTCTGAATCGTCGAATCGTCCCTGGCGCATCTGGATGAAGAGCCGCACGATGCCCCAAAGGATAATGAGGTTCAATGTTGCGATGAGGTACAAAAAACCACCCGACACTATGGTCCCGACCAGTGTGCCGTAGTGGTGCAGCGGCGAGTTACTGTTGCGGACCTGGGTGCCAAGGGCCCGGGCACCGAGTCCGAGCAAGACCGTGAGCGCGAGAACGATGGTCGAGTGACCAAGTGAGAAAAAGAAGCCGACGGACATCGGGCGTTTGCCCTCGGCCATAAACTTTCGCGTCGTGTTATCGATCGCGGCAATGTGATCGGCGTCGAAGGCGTGGCGCATGCCCAGTGAATAGGCCAGGACCCCGGTGCCAATTCCGAGGACGCTCTTCGCGCCTATCCCGTAGTGCTGTCGAGAGGCGATGACGAGGAGCGTCCACCCCACGATGTGCAAGAGCACGACGAAGCCGAACATCGCGTAGAGGCGTCGCCACTCGCCCGCCGAGAAGGATGCTTGCACCCGGCTGCGCCTCGTGGTTTTCTGCAAAGTGACAGTTTCCATAGAGACACCTTAATGAGAGGTATTCCTAATAAAGCGGGTTATTTTTCGGTGCGACGCATCCCTGATCGGGCCCCACGGGCGACGAACGAGTTAGCAATCTTCGCCGACGCTTCGTCGATCATCTCATCGCCGAACATGACTGCTCCAGCGTGGTCCTTCTCGGTCGCGACTTTATAGGCGTCGAGAATGTCCCACGACTTGTCAAAGAGCGCCTGGCTTGGCGAATAGACCTCGTTGAGCACCGTCGCCTGGTCCGGTGTTAGCGCCCACTTACCATCGAAGCCATAGGAGGCCGTGATTTCGGCGGCAAAACGCAGCGCCTCGAGGTCGCGGACCTTCAGAAAAGGACCATCGATCACGTGAAGTGCGTTCGCGCGCCCGGCCATGAGAATCTTGGCGAAAACGTAGCTGAACGGATTCGAGGGGCCGTCGTGAATCGTTTCGTCGATTGTCGTCACGGGCATGCCGATTGACGCCGCAAAGTCGGCCGGACCAAAGACGATTGACTCCAGCCGCGAAGAGGCGCCACAGATCTCCTCCACGTTGATGAGGCCCTGGGCCGTTTCGATCTGCGCTTCAATGCCAATATGCCCGGGCGGCAACCCCGCGTTCTTTTCCACCTGGGTGAGGAGCAGGTCCATCGCTATCACGTCAGCGGCTCGCTCAACCTTGGGCATCATGATCTCGTCGAGTCGGGTTCCAGCGTGGCCAACGACCTCAATCACGTCACCGTAGGTCCAAGGAGTGTCCCAAGCGTTGACGCGCACACACAAGACACGGTCGTCCCAGTCGAGGGTCGTAATGGCGTTGACGACTTTGG
>JAYVNV010000083.1:0-5047 GCA_043758265.1 Acidimicrobiaceae bacterium | reverse complement strand
TGTAGGGCAGCAACGCCAGCTCGCGCGCCGTCTTGATGGCGTCGGTGACGTCACGCTGGTGCTGCTGGCAGTTACCCGAAACCTTGCGGCCACGGATCTTGCCGCGGTCCGAGATGTACTTGCGCAACTGGGCGAGATCCTTGTAGTCGACGGTGCCTACGCCGTGCTGGCAGAACGAGCACGGCTTCTTTTTCGCGCCGCGCCGCGTGTCAATCTTCGGCGCACGCTTCGGCGGTTTTGGGTTATTAATACGTGGCATTAGAAGGGCTCCTCATCAAAGGCGTAGCTACTTGGTTCGTTCGAACGGGACGCGGCGGCCGGTCGATCGCTCGCCTGAAAGTTGCTGCCCTCAGCCCGAGGGGTCCTCGTCACTACGGCGGTGGCCCACTTCAGTGACGGTGCGATGTCGTCGGCGTTGATCTCGACGATGGACCGCTTATCGCCGCTCTCGGTCTCCCAACTGCGCTGTTCGAGGCGACCGGTCACGAGTACCCGTGCGCCCTTCGTCAACGAGTTGGCGGCGTTCTCGGCGAGCGTGCCGTAGCCCACAACCTCGAAGTACGAGACGCGCTCTTCCCATTCCTGGGTTTGACGGTTCTGCCAGCGACGATTGACGGCGATCGAAAGTTTCAGCGCCGCTTGACCGCTGTTTAAGAACTTGAGTTCGGGGTCACGCGTGACGTTCCCCACGACGGTGATGGTGTTATCGGCCATTTTCTCTCCTTAGATTCTCAAGCGTCCGAACTTACGCCTGGGCCGTGACACGGCGGGCGCTCGGTCGTACATTGCGACGAAGGATCTTGTAGCGAAGGACCTCGTCCGAAAGAGTCAGGATGCGGTTGAGCTCGACGACGGTCATCGAGTCACCACTGAACTCCACCAGCACGTAGTAGCCCTCTTTTCGCTTGTTGATTTCGTACGCCAAGGGACGCTTCCCCCAACGGTCGATGGCACCGGGGGTTCCTGCGTGGGTGCGGATGGTCTCCAGCGCTCTATCGAGGGCGATTTGGATGGTCTGGGCGTCGATGGTCGTGTCGAACACGATCATTGTTTCATAGGGCCTCATGGCCGTTTTCCTTTCCCTCTGGTCCGGCTAGGCCGGGCTCTGCGGAAAACAGAGCAGGGTTCGTTGGCACTTCCCTACGGTTGTAGGAAGAACAATGCTACTCCAGTGGCGCGATTCTGGCTAGTCGAAAAGCCCTTCGGGATTCGCATACGTCTCGGATGCATCAGGGAATGCACCATTTCGAACGTCCTCGGCGTAGTGACGGATCGCCTCAGTGATGACCGGTCCGAGGTCGGCGTACTGTCGCACAAACTTGGCGGGTGGCCGGTTGCTCAGGCCGAGCAGGTCATGAAAAACGAGAACCTGGCCGTCGGTGTCAGGTCCGGCGCCGATGCCGATGGTTGGGATTTCGAGCGCTTCGGTGACGTTTTTTCCCACCACGCTCGGGACGCCTTCGATGACAACTGCGAAGACACCCTCTTCTTGGAGGAGGTTCGCGTCCTCAATGAGCAGCTTGGCCGCCTCCAGAGTCTTCGCCTGGACCTTGAAGCCACCGAAGGTCATGACGCTCTGGGGCGTGAGTCCTAGATGGCCCATCACCGGGATCTGTGCGTCGAGAATCGCACGCACGACCTCCTGACGGACGTGTCCCCCCTCGAGCTTGACGCTGTTCGCACCACTTCGAATCAACGCGGCGGCGTTGCGCACGCTGTCAGCAACGTCGAGGTGGTAACTCAGCCATGGCATGTCGGCCACGACGTGAGCCTCCGGTCTCGCCGCCACGACCGCTCGAACGTGGTAGCTCATCTGCTCGACAGTGACGTGCAGGGTCGTCTCTTGACCCAGCATGACGTTGGCTAACGAGTCGCCCACCAAGATCAGATCGACGCCCGCGGCCGAGGCCAGGCGCGACCCCGGCTCGTCGTAGGCCGTAACCATGACCAGCGGCGCACTCCCAATTCGGCGCTTGCGCATGCGAATCGCGGGGGCACTCAGGCTCACTCGCCGACCTCCTGGCGCTCAATCACCTGAGCCCGGCGAACGCGGCGACCACCCGCGGCCCACTTTCGAACAAGGTGGTGGAATTTGCAGCCGACGCAGACTTCAACGGCGTAACACTTGACGGGGTCTTCACGCCGTTCGAGTTTCAACAGGTCCGCGCGCGACGAGGGACAGGTCCCGCCGGCCGGAAGTCGCGCGCCAAAAACGTAGGTCACCTCGACGAGCTCGACGTCGGCGCAGAGCGGGCACGTCTCACCGGTGCGTCGACCGAGGTTCTTCGCGGCGCGCAAGAGTTCAGGGTGCACGTCACAGACGTCTTCGTGGCGAATGATGCCGGCTGCGACCTTCGCCAACAGCGCGTGACGGACGAGCCCGAACTCAACCACTGCCCCGTCGGCGGTACTCGAGCGAAATCGCTTATCCATTACGCAGGACCTTACACACCAATTATTGGCTAGCAAACGACACTACGTCACGTTCGATATATCGAAGTGATACTATGTTTCGCGTGTTAGACATTGCTATCCTCGGTCTGCTTATGGACCGCGATCACCACGGCTACGAGATTAGGACGCAACTTCGCGACCGTTTAGGTATGTGGGCCAATGTCTCTTTCGGTTCTATCTACCCAGCCCTCGCCCGTCTGGAACGGCAGGGGTGCGTCGCGGCCGTCACGCCGACCGCCGCGCGATTGAGCTCACTTTCAACTGGTTCACTGTCGGGCGAACGCGCCTCTCTTCGCTCACTTCGTACGTCACCGGGCATCGGTCGACGGGGACGCAAGGTCTACCGAATCACTGATCGCGGCCGAGAAGAGTTCGTCACGCTCCTCGCCGATCCCGCCACGCTCGATGACAGCAAGAACTTCTCGCTCCGCATGGCACTCGCCAAGTACCTCACCCCGAACCTCCGGGTGGGACTGCTGGAGCGGCGCCGCGGCGACCTCGTGGCCCGTCTCGCCGAAGTGCGCGTGGGCGCGCACAACGATCAGCTCGACTCCTACGCGCGCAGTGTCATGGAGCACGCGGCCCAGGGCGTCGAGTTAGACCTCGCGTGGATCGACAATCTGTTGTCCACCGAACGAAATAACCAAGAGTCCTTCGCGCACGACGCGAAGTAAGGAAAGGAGAGCCATGGAAAAGATTCGCGTGGCCATTGCCGGCGTAGGGAATTGCGCCAGTTCACTCATTCAGGGCGTCACTTACTACCGCGACGCCAAGCCCGGCGACAACGTCCCGGGGCTCATGCACGTCGTGCTCGGCGGCTACCACGTCAGCGATATTGAGTTTGTCGCCGCGTTCGACGTCGACGCCTCCAAAGTGGGCTGCGATTTAGGAAAGGCCATCGAGGGTGGTCAGAACAACACGATCAAATTCGCCGACGTCCCCACGTTGGGCGTGAACGTCCAACGTGGGCCAACCATGGATGGATTGAACAAGTACTACCGCGAGGCCATCGAGGAGTCGCCGATCGAAGCCGTCGACGTGACCCAAGTCCTTCGCGACTCTCGCGCCCAGGTACTCGTCTCGTACTTGCCAGTCGGATCGGAGAAGGCGCAGAAGTTCTACGCCCAGTCCGCCATCGACGCCGGAGTCGCCTTCGTGAACGCCATTCCCGTGTTCATCGCCTCTGACCCGGTCTGGGCGCAGAAGTTCGCCGACGCCGGCGTGCCAATCATTGGTGACGACATCAAGAGCCAAGTAGGGGCGACGATCGTGCACCGCGTGCTCGCCCGTCTCTTCGAAGATCGTGGGCTGACCCTCGATCACACCTACCAACTGAACGTCGGTGGCAACATGGATTTCAAGAACATGCTCGATCGCGAACGCTTGGAATCGAAGAAGATCTCCAAGACCCAAGCCGTTACCTCCCAGCTAGAGATCAGCAACATGGACCCCGACGACGTGCACATCGGACCGAGCGACCACGTGCCGTGGCTGAAGGATCGCAAGTGGGCCTACATTCGCATGGAGGGACGCAACTTCGGTGACGTGCCCTTGAACGTCGAACTGAAACTCGAGGTTTGGGACTCGCCAAACTCGGCCGGTGTAATCATCGACGCCGTTCGCTGCGCGAAGGTCGCCCTCGACCGCGGCATCGGTGGACCAATTATTGGGCCGTCGGCCTACTTCATGAAGTCACCGCCCATCCAGTACCACGACGACGAGGCGCACAATATGGTTGAGGCGTTCGCCGATCGAGGTGTCGAGAACCCCGTCTGGCCCTGACAGCCATTCTGCACGAGCGACGCCGCATCTAAAAAGCTCGCCGCACTCGCCCGCGTCATTCCTCCCCAAAGTATCGCCTGAGACGGCACAGCGCCTGTGTGGGGGTGCGGGTAAAGGTGACCGTGCGCATGCGCGAAATTAGTGACCAACTTTGCCAGCCTCGCAATCGCGAATTGGCCCTAGCCCGCTAGGTACGTGGGCAGTGCAACGACGTCCCACCCAGGAGGAACAGTTCGTCGGTAATCGTTTTCGTGGAGCACGCGAAACTCCTTGGCGTGCTCGAACGAGTTCATCAAGGTGAGGCTCACTCGGTCTTTCGTCACGTCAATGTCGACGACGCGACGATTCAAGCACAATCAATAATTGCGCCGATGGCTCCACCGCGCCAAAGATTCTTGAACTGTTGAACGTCACGGTGGATGAAACAGTCGCAATCGCGCGGCTTCGGTTCGTGCACGAGAGCAGTGGCGTCACGCCAACGTTCAGGTCGATTCGTCCACGTTGACACGACCAGTGATTCCCTTCACCGCCACGATTCAACGGGGGTTGCCAGCTGCGAAAGGCAATCAAGCTGCGTCAAGAAGTCGGCCCTCTGTCCGAGCCACTCACCGTGGTCACGCAGCGTCAGTGCAATACGTCCAGTCAGCACTGTCGTCGAGACGGCTGGACCGTACCTCGGCCCCCACTCGTTGGCCACCCGCAATCGAGAAGTTGGGGGCTGCGAGGTCTCGAACTCGCTCGGTACCGGCGCGTCGTGAAAGACACTGCGCTCGACGCATCTCACGATCGCCAACCAAGCGGCGCACCACGG
>JAYVNV010000082.1:0-5092 GCA_043758265.1 Acidimicrobiaceae bacterium | reverse complement strand
GGGGAGTCGCCTTCAACGCTGGCGCGGCCAGCGCAATGCGTCTGGCCTCAGCGAACCCCTTCTGTCAGTCGATGATTGGTACCCATCCAGCGCCGCCGACGAACAGCCGCGCGAGCGCGTACCACCATTTCGCGAAGCAGTACCTCGCGTACTACGTGAAGCTTCAACGCGAGGCGAAGGATCTCAACGCGAAAAGCTCGCTCAGACTGCTGTTACCGATCTTGAAGGTTGAAGCGGGCTCGACCAATATGAAGAGTCTCGCCGAGTACGTTGCGGCCAATGAGTTGACTTGGGCTCGAGAGTGGCAGGTCTTTGACAAGTCGGTCGTCACATGTGCTCGCTGGGCGGTCGCTTTACTCTGAGCAAACCCCCATCGGGGCGCATGCGTGAGCCACGACGTGATCACGGTTCCAATTGTCGTTGCCCCGAGAGAGTGGAGTCACTGGTCGCGGCTCGAATGTGCAAGAGTTCCACTGGGTGCAGGACAACGCTCCGACTGAGTGAGTCAAGGATCGTTCATGCTCCCCGTCAGCCACCTAGTCGAGCAGGATTCCTAGGCGACGAAGTACTTCGCCATCGGGTGGTGACAGATGATTGCGTCGGTTGTCTGCTCGGGGTTTAATTGGAAACCTTCAGAGACGCTCACGGCGATGCGCTCGGCCCCCAAGAGTTCGGCGACTTTGGCGTTGTCCATGAGATCCGGGCAGGCCGGATAGCCCCACGAGTAGCGCCCGCCGCGGTACTGCTGGCGAAAGAGGCCGGTCAAGGTCGGTCCGTCCTCCTCGGCGAAGCCGAGTTCCTCACGGATGCGTTTGTGCCACATCTCGGCGAGCGCCTCGGCCATCTCGACTCCGAGTCCGTGCAGCATCAGGTAGTCGGTGTAGCGGTTCTCAGCGAAGAGCTCCTGGCAACGCTCGGAGACGCGCGCGCCCATAGTGACCAGCATGAAGCTGGCGTAGTCACCCTCGCCTGAATCAAGCGATCGAAAGAAATCTGCGATGCAGAGAAACGGTTCAACGTGTTGACGGGGGAAGGTGAATCGGGCTATTTCCTCGACGCGGTCGTCGTCGTTGTAGACGACGAGGTCGTTCCCGTCGGCGTTTACCGCGTAGTGACCCCATACGACCTGTGGAACGAGGAGACCCTCCTGCTTGGCGATGGCCAATTGCTCTCGAAGAGTCGCGCTGACGCGCTCCTTGAAGGCCGGATCACCCTCGGCGTTCTCCGGGCGAAATCCCCACTGATTACGAAACAGCGCCGTCAGATTGAGGTACTCGCTGATCTCGTCGACGGACATTCCCTTAGCGACACGACTGCCAAGGAACGGTGGCTTGAAGATCGGGTTGTCTCGCTCGACATTGGGGCTGCGACCAGGCAACCCCTCGGGCGCCTCGGGCGCTTCGTCGCGGATGCGGCGAAAGACCTTCTTCTCTGAGATAACGCGACCGAAGTCGGAGTCGACGTCGTCGCCGCGACGGAGTTCGCCCAAACGATCGAGCACACGTAGGCCCTCGAAGGCGTCCTTACCGTAAAAGACGCGGCCGCTGTAGACCTGGCGAAGGTCGCGCTCGACGTAGGTGCGGGTGAGGGCCGCGCCGCCCAGCAGCACGGGCACGTGGCTCATGCCTCGCTCGTTCATCAATTCGAGGTTCTCACGCATGATCAGCGTGCTCTTCACGAGCAGGCCGCTCATGCCGAGGGCGTCGGCTTGATGTTCTTCCAACGCGCTCAGCATCTCGTTCACCCCGACCTTGATGCCGAGGTTAAAGACCTCGTAGCCGTTGTTGGTCAAGATGATGTCCACCAAGTTCTTACCAATGTCGTGGACGTCGCCCTTGACGGTGGCGAGAACGACGCGACCGCGACCTCCCTGGTCGCTCTTCTCCATGTGCGGTTCGAGGTGCGCGACGGCCGACTTCATGGTCTCAGCACTCTGCAGGACGAACGGCAGTTGCATCTCGCCTGAGGCGAAGAGGTCGCCGACCTCGCGCATCCCGTCGAGCAGGATGTTATTCACTATGTCGAGAGGTGCGGTGCCCTCGGCCATCGCGGCGTCGAGGTCCCCTTCGAGTCCGACCCGTGCGCCGTCAATGATGCGCCGTCGCAGTCGGTCGTTCAACTCGAGGTCTTCCAAGGATGTCGTGTTCGCGCTCGATGCGGCGACACCTTCGAAAAGTCCGAGCAGGACTGTCAAGGGGTCGTAGCCGTCGGAGCGCCGATCGTAGACGAGGTCGAGGCAGACCCTGCGGGCCTCGTCGTCGATGCGCGCGAGTGGTAACAGCTTCGAGGCGTGGACGATGGCGGCGTCCAGGCCAGCCTCGGCGCACTCGTGCAAGAAGACGCTGTTGAGCACCTGGCGCGCGGCGGGGTTCAGGCCGAAGGAGACGTTGGAGAGACCGAGAATAGTGCGTACGCCCGACAGCTCGGTCTTGATCCGCCGTATTGCCTCTATCGTCTCGATGCCGTCACGCCGTGATTCGACCATTCCGGTCGAAAGCGGCAGCGCTAGTGGGTCGATGAAGATGTCCTCGCGACTCAGTCCGTAGCGCTCGACCGCTAGATCGGTGATAGCGGTGGCGGCGCGGACCTTCCAGTCGGCAGTGCGAGCCTGGCCTTCTTCGTCGATGCACGTGGCGACAACTGCCGCGCCGAACTCCGCGGCGAGCGACAAGAAGCCGTCGAGCCGAGTACCTGGACCGTCGCCCTCTTCGAGGTTTACCGAGTTAAGGAGGGCCTTCCCCCCGAGCCAGGTGAGAGCCTGGCGAGCGACGAGCGTCTCGGTCGTGTCGACCATGATGGGCACCGACGACTGCGTGGCCAGGCGACTCATGACCTCGTTCATGTCGCGCACGCCGTCGGCGCCGGTGTAGTCCACGCAGACGTCGAGAATGTGGGCACCCTCTTTAATCTGCTCACGACCGATCTCGACGCAGGTGTCCCAGTCGCCCTCGAGCATCGCCTCGCGAAACCTTCTCGAACCGTTGGCATTGGTGCGCTCACCGACCAGCAGTACCGAGCGGTCCTGTTGGTAGTTGGTCGCGGAGTAGATCGACGCGACAGCGGGCTCGAGGATGGCGTGGCGCGCCGACGCCTTCAGTGGTCGCACCGCCTCGACGACACGCTGGAGGTGCTCGGGCGTCGTACCACAGCAGCCGCCCACGACCTGTACGCCGTACTCGGTCACGAAGCGCGAGAGGTGTTCGGCCAGTGCGTCGGGCGTGAGGTCGTAGTGCATCTTGCCCTCGACGACGCTCGGCAGTCCGGCGTTGGGCAGGCACGAGAGCGGCACCGGTGCGGTAGAAAAAAGCTGACGGAGCGGTTCGTACATCTCGACCGGACCGGTCGCGCAGTTGAGCCCTAGTACGTCGATGCCGAGTGGGGCGAGCGAGGTGATGGCGGCGCCGATCTCGGTACCCGGCAGCATACGGCCGGTCAGTTCGATCGTCACCTGGGCCTGAATCGGCACGATCCGACCGTGGCGGACCATGGCCCGGTGGCAGGCGGCAATCGCCGCCTTGCCCGAGAGCAGGTCGTACACCGTCTCGACGATCAACAAATCGACGCCGCCCTCGAGGAGTGCGTAGGCCATCTCTTCGTAGCTGGCTGACAGGTTGTCGTAGGTGATCTGTCCGAGTGATGGGAACTTCGTGCCCGGACCCATCGATCCAGCGACGAAGATGGGCGAGTCGGGCGTCGCGTACTCGTCGGCGACCCGTCGAGCGATCTCAGCCGACGCGAGCGCCAATTCGTGGGCCCGATCAGCAATGCCGTATTCGGCGAGGATGACTGAGAAGGCTCCGAAGGAGTTGGTCTCAATCACGTCGACACCAACGTCGAGGAATGAACGGTGCAACGACTCGACCGACGTCGGCTTGGTCACGTTGAGCATCTCGTTGCAGCCCTCGAAAGTTGCACCGCCGAAATCGTCGGCGTGCAGGTCCTGCAACTGAAAGTTCGTGCCGGTCGCGCCATCGTAAATGAGGACGTGACTGTTCAGAGCACGTAGGTACGGGTCGAGCGCACCTGGTCGAGCGAACGGCGGACGATTGGTTGACACCATGAACTATTCAGGCTACCGGCAGGCCTGTGAATCACTACGCTGATACCGTGAAGATTTACACTCGCGGCGGCGATGACGGCACTACGGGACTGTACTTCGGTGGTCGCGTCGACAAAAGTTCGATGCAGATAGAAGTCAACGGTGCCGTCGACGAGGCTCAGGCCGCGATCGGGTTTGCACGATCGCTCAGCGAAAGCGGAGGGCGACTGAACGAACTCATGATCAGCGTCGAACGTGACCTCTGGGTCCTGATGGCCGAGGTCGCGACGGCTCTGGCGAATCGACACAAGCTCGTCAAGGAGAAGTCACTCGTCACCGCTTCGATGATCGAGCGCCTCGAGGTTGAGATCGATTCGCTCTCCGAGGAGATCGTGATGCCGAAGGAGTTTGTGGTGCCAGGAGAGAATCAACTGTCGGCCGCCCTGGACATTGCGAGGACGATTATTCGTCGTTCCGAGCGTGCCGCCGTGGCCTACGCGCTCGAGGCCTCGCTCGTCGTTGCGTACTTGAATCGATTGAGCGACCTAGTGTGGACAATGGCCCGCTACGCGGAGGGGCCGAACCATCGCACCGCACGCCAGCACGACGAGGGGAGGCGATAATGTCGCGCACCGCACGAGTCTCGACGCCCGTCGAAGCGGCGACTCAACCCACACTTGCCGTGCCGGTGACCTTCATCGATGGCTCGGCGACGATCGCCGAGTCAGTGCCGTTGACCCTGGGTGGTCAGGTTATTGCCAGAGTGCTCTCACGAGAGTGGTGCGCCCAACAGGGACTGACGAGTGAAATGGGCAGCGCCATTGTGCTGCGCTCGCTGGAGGGGGCGAACGTCGTCCTGGCCAGCTTGGGTGAAGGTGTCACCTCGCTCGAGGCCTATCGATTGGCCGGAGCGGCCGCCGTGCGCGGCGCCGGGGCGGGCTCGGTTGCGTTCTTCTTACCGGCTGACTCGTTGGGCGACCCTCGCGGCGTCGCGCAAGCGCTCGTTGAAGGAGCGCTGCTCTCCTCCTACAACTACAAGTCAAAGGAAGTGGG
>JAYVNV010000081.1:0-5172 GCA_043758265.1 Acidimicrobiaceae bacterium | reverse complement strand
GGACCGCGCCCAACTGCAACCAGGGCCTTGCGACCAAGAGCCGCTCGTGCCACCTCGCGGCGCCCCTTGGCCCCCGCCCAGGTCCGAACGGTTGGGCGTCGGTCCGGCCTCGCCTGAAACGTCGCGCCAGAGACCTTGGTTAGAGGGCCCTTTGGCAATATCGGCTAAGGTCGTACGAGCCATGGGATCACTAATTAAGAAGCGCCGCAAGCGCATGCGCAAGAAGAAGCACAAGAAGATGCTGAAGCGAACTCGCTTCCAGCGTCGCGCAGCCGGTAAATAGTCTTCGCCGGCGCCTACGCCGGCGTCGTGGTGGTCTGGCAGAACTGGACAGTGCCTTCGGGACCTTCCGCGTCCCACACGTCGTCATTTCCCCCCAGGTGTCCAGGAACAAACAACGTCGAGCCTGATCCGGCCAGTTGGATCTTGGGGCTGACCTCGGCGCGCAACCACGCCAGCGTCGTCTTCAGCCGCGGTTCGACGACACCGGCCGGGATTTCTAGGTGGTTGAGCTCATCGGGTAGCCACCCGCTCGAGCGCAGCTCGTCAAAGGCGGCGTAGCACGCCGCGGTTGAAACACCGAACGATGGCGTGATGAGGGTCAGGTCGCGGGCTTCGAACGGCAAGGGGTGCAGACGCTCACCCACGCCTTCGACCATCGCGCGCCCACCCATCTGGCAGAACGCAACGTCGCCACCGAGTGACAGGGCCTGCTCCGTCGATACGCCCCCGGCCCAACGAAGTATCGCCGCGGCGTCGGCGCTGCCGCCGCCGAGCCCCCCACCGACTGGAATTGACTTCTCGATCGTGACCCCGGCGCGACGACCGACGAGGGCCAGCGCTCGCGCAACCAGATTGCTCCCGTCGACGGGAACCTCGACGTCGAAAGCACTGTTGATCCGTAGGTAGTCGGCCGATTCGTCGATGAGCAGGACGTCAACCACGTCGATCGTCGTCATTTCACTGCGTAGTTCGTGCAGGCCGTCGTCTCGGCGCGACAGGACTTCCAGGAACCAGGTGAGCTTGGCCGGCGCACGCAGCGCGATCACCTCGCGGCCGCCAGTCGCGCGAACTCCTCGAGGGTCAGTTCCTCGGGCCGGCGCGTCTCGGCGACGTCGGCGCGCTCGAAGACACCGTCGCTCGCCCAACCGGCGAGGGAGCGGCGCAGCATTTTTCGACGCTGGCCAAAGGACGTACGGATCACCTCAAAGAGGGCCGCCTCACTCACGACGTCGGGATCGACGCGCACGTGCTCGCGACGCACAATGGCGACCAGTGCAGAGTCGACGTTTGGTTTAGGCACGAAAACCGACGGTCCGACCTTACCCACGACGCGTGCGTCGGCGAAGTATTGGACGCGTAGCGACGCCGCCCCGTAGGCCTCGTCACCGGCCTGGGCCGCGAAGCGCTCGCCAACCTCCTTTTGCACCATGACGAGCATCCGAGTGATCAGCGGCTCAGCCTCGAGCAGGTGCAGCACGAGCGGCGTCGCGACGTTGTAGGGCAGATTCGCGACGACGATCGCCGGCCGCGCGCCCAGAATTTCGCCATAATCGGCTACGAGTGCGTCGCTATGATGCACGCGCACACCTCGTGGTTCGACCACCGAACGCAAGGGCTCCAGTAGGTGACGATCCACCTCCATGGCGAGAACCTCAGCCCCCGTCTCGACGAGCGCCAGGGTGAGCGAGCCGAGTCCGGCGCCGATCTCGAGCACCAGGTCTCCCAGGCCGATTTCGGCCAGTCGCGCAATCCGTCGAACCGTGTTCGGGTCAACGACGAAGTTCTGTCCGAGAGCGCGCGAGGGCGTCAGACCGTGCTCTCTCAAGAGCGCATTGAGGGCAGTACGAGTGTGGGTCACCAGGAGACTTTTACCGCGATGACCCCCTGCGACAGTGGTGCTAATCGGACGAAATCGGTCGCGGAGAGGTCGACGACGCGGGTGCCTCGGGCGGCCTCGCGATCAGTCACGATGCAGTGCACGGTCTTGCCCGTCTCGAGGTCGCGCACCGTGATCCGCGTGCCCATTGGCAGGTACCAGGTGGCGCAACGGCCGGGGAAGTAGTGATACCAGGTGGCGTCGCCGATCCGGTAGTGCCTGGGTACTGGGATCTTCTGCAGCGTCGTCGTCGTGGGTGGCCTTGACGTCGTCGTGCGCGGTGGCGCGAGCGTCGTGGTAGTCGTCTCGCCGGGGTACGTCGTGGTCGAAACTGGGATCGTCGTGGTCGCGACCGAGGTCGTGGGCGCCGGTCGCTTCTTCTTCAGCGTTGTCGTCGTGACGGGCCGGTGGAGCGCCTGAGCGGGCTTCGGGCGCTTCGTCGAGACGCTGAGCCGCACGACGGAGTGCCATCGCACACGAGTACCGGGCGCCGGACTTTGATGGAGGACGACGATCCATTTTCCTGACGTACTCCCTGGTCCGGACGTCGAGAAGTACAGCTGGGCCCGCCTCATGGCGCCGTACGAGCGAGCGCGATCGAGCCCGATGAGTCGCGGAACCCTTCTCGCCCCACGAGGGTTCGCAAGCGATGTGGTCAGCGTCGCCTCGGAGTGCCACGCCACGAGGGTGCCGGGTCTGGGTGATTGAGCGACGACCACGCGCCACGTGGCGTTCGCGCTGCCGGGACCCTTCGTCTGGAAGTACAGAGAATCAGCGCGCATGATTGCGTAGACCCGCGAGCGCGACAGACCGATGAGCCGTGGCATGTGGCGCTCGGCGTGTGAACCCGTTGCGCCGACGTTGAGGGGCGCCACCAGCACCAGTGACATCGCCATCGCGGCGACCACCAGTAGGGGCGACAACGCACGCCCGATGGTCCGACCGTTTGGTGCCCTCAGAACTCCACCCTCCACCAATTCAGCGAGGGAACCCAGCGATCCCCCGCCCCGTAACGCTAGAAGAGGGTGAGCGCCCGGGCAACTCGCCCCCGGTTGGCGACTTAAATACCTGGTGAAATGCGTTTTATCGTGGAGGCAGTTTGAAAAGACGGGCCGTGTTGGCCGACGTCGCGTCACGAAGGGTCGCGAAGCTCTCATCGCGCAGTTCGGCGACGAATTCGCCCACCACCGTGACGAAGGCCGGCTCATTCGTCTTACCGCGGTACGGCACGGGCGCGAGAAACGGGCTGTCGGTCTCGACGTGCAGTCGCTCCAGCGGAACGAGACGAACCGCGTCGCGAAGCAACGCGGCGTTCTTAAACGTCACGACGCCCGAGATCGAAATGTCACAGCCGATTCCTAGGCAACCCTCGACATCTTTTGGTGTCCCCGTGAAGCAGTGCACGACGGTGCGCGCCGGCACACCCTCGCTCGCCAATACCTCGAAGAGGTCGTCGAAGGCGTCGCGGGCGTGGATGACGAGGGCCAGGTCCAGTTCCTGGGCGAGGTTGATTTGCGCGGCGAAGGCCCGGCGCTGGGCCGCGCGCGGCGAATGCTCGTAGTAGTAGTCGAGACCACATTCGCCGATCGCCACCAGTTTCGGGTGTCCAGCCCGGGCCAGTGCGGCCACCGGCTCGAGGTCGTGGAGGGCGTCGTGGGGGTGCAACCCGACGGTCGCGTAGATCTCGACCGGACTCTTCAGCTCGGCGATCACGAGGGCCTCGCGTGAGGTCTTCTCGTCGGTACCGATCACGACCACGCGGTCGACCCCGCCCTCAAATGCACGAATCAGGGTGTCGTGCACGTCGGCTAGGGCCTTGTGGTCACCGAAGAGGAACTGATCCTGCAAGTGGCAGTGCGCGTCGGTCCAGTGGCTCATACGTTGCTGCGGATCCGGGGGAAGAGTGGTTCGCCCTTGGCGACCGGCGCCGTCGCGCGGTACTGACCCCAGGTTGCGCTCGAGTCGAAGGTGACGTCGCTCGGCGATCCACTCAGCCCGACGCGGTGCCAGATCTCTTGACAGACCCCTGGCATGGCCGGGGTCGCGAGGATGGCGACCAGGCGTATCGCCTCGAGTGCGTCGCCCATGACGGCGTTGAGCGCCTCACCGGCCTCCATCTTCCACGGCGCGTGCAACTCGAGGTACGCGTTCGTCGCGCCGATCAACGCCCAGGTCGCCTCGAGCGCGTTCTGGGGTGCGAACCGCTGCCACGCCGCCGCCGACTCAGTGATTGCCTTCTCAGCCTCGACGCGCAGTGGAGAATCGTCGCGCGGGGCCGGACCAACACCGTTGCACTTGGTGGCCACGACGGTGGTCACCCGCGCGACCAGGTTGCCCAGGTTGTTCGCGAGGTCGGTGTTGTAGCGCTGGGTGATTCCTTCGTGCGAAAAGTCGCCGTCATTGCCGAGGGCCGTCTCTCGCAAGAGGTAGTAGCGCAGCGGGTCGACGCCGAATTCGTTCGTCAATTCGATGGGTGAAATGTCAGTCAAGCGAACCGAGCCCGATGCCGCCATGGTCTTGCTGAGCTTCTGGCCCCCGAGCAGGAGCCACCCGTGAACCTGCACGTGGCTGACGGGCGCCAGACCGGCCGCCATGCACATCGCCGGCCACCATACGCAGTGGAAGCGAATGATCTCTTTGCCAATCAGGTGATGCGAGTTCGGCCACCACTTTGCGACCTCATTATCGTCACGGCCGTACCCGATCGCCGTGAGGTAGTTGATCAGCGCGTCGTACCAGACGTAGAAGACGTGTCCGTCATCCCACGGCACCGGTACCCCCCACGAGATCGACGAACGGGTGATTGAGATGTCGCGAAGTCCCCCCTTGATGAATGAGAGGGCCTCGTTGCGCTTCGTATCGGGGGTGACGAACTCGGGATGGTCGGCGTAGTGTTCGAGCAGTCGATCCTCAAAAGCACTGAGTCGAAAAAACCAGTTCTCCTCCTCCATCTCGGTGAGACGGCTGGCGTGAATCGGACAGCTTCCCTCGACACTGGCTTCGATCGTGTAGTAGTCCTCACAGCTGACGCAGTAGAGGCCGATGTAGACGTCCTTGTAGATGAAGCCATTGTCGTAGATCGCGTTCAGGAATTTCTGCACGCTGTCGTAGTGGCGCGGTTCGGTCGTTCGGATGAAGTCGTCGTACGAGATGTCCAACCTCGCCCACGCCTCGATGAACTGGGCCGACTTCTGGTCGGTCCACTCCTGGGGCGTGACCCCGGCCGAGGCGGCCGCGTCGGCGACCTTCTGACCGTGTTCGTCAGTGCCGGTCAGAAACTTCGTCTCGTCGCC
>JAYVNV010000080.1:0-15514 GCA_043758265.1 Acidimicrobiaceae bacterium | reverse complement strand
CGACTGGCGCCGCAGATTCTTGAACAGGCCGACGCCGCCGGAGCGCGCACGTGGCGTTTTGGTCCACGAGCGCTATCGCGATCGATCCGGCGACGCCGTCACGGTCACTCGCGCGCAATGCAATCGAAGTCGCGCGCGGCAACGCGGGCCGAGCTGACGAGTCCCTCCAGCCCCCACAGTCCTCAGTGCCGCTCACCCGGTGGGCGACTTCAACAACGTTGCTTCGCTGCGTACTTGAACGGAACTCCTGGCCCCGAGGTCTCTCGGTCGTTAGGTCCGAGGTCCCTTTGCTTCACCGTGGCCTCTCGAACGCCGGCTACGGTCAACGTGCTCGACGTGCATAGGGACACGAAGGCAGTCTTTCTTACAGACACCGGGCGCCCGCGACGCGCCTTGCGGACGTGGTCACGATTCGAGGCGGTGGGCGCAAGACTTCAACATGGCGCCCTGGCCTTTGGCGGGTACTCGAGCGACGCCGACGTGCGGCGCAACACGGCGAAGGTCCCGGCGTCGCCCGAGATTGTGAATGTCTGCCAGCCCGCGACGTAACTGCCCAATGGTTGCACTGCGATACTCGGTGTCGAAATGGAGCCCTACACGCGCGACGCATTGATCAACCCGCAGGGCGACGCTATGACTGACGTGTCGAAATTCAACATCGTGAATGTGAAATTTCTCAAGTGCGTCGCCCGCCACGTCGGACCCGAGTAGCTGATTGATTCACACCCCGCGAGCGGCCTTGAGTTCGTCGAGGACCTCGTTGGGTACGCGAAGGTCACCACTCCGACCGACGCCGAGCCTGACGTCCTCTTTGTAGGTGCCGTGGTAGTCGGAGCCCCCGGTCGGGATCATCCCGGCGTCGCGAGTCAACTTCACCATCAGTGCTCGTGTGGCGGCGTTCGTGCCCCCGTAGTACGCCTCGATGCCCATGAGGCCGCGTTCGCGCAGTGAGGCCATGACCCGGGGCATCGTCGCCTCGATTGACGCGTTGGTGTAGTCGTCAACGTAGTTGATGAGTGGATGCGCGACGGAGAACACAGTCCCCGATCCCCTAGCGGCGTCGACGAACTCCTCGACCTTCATGCTGGTCTTTGGCACGTACGCGGCGCCGTCGCTACCGAGCCATTCAACGAAGACTCGGTTCCACGACTCGTTATTCTTCTCACCCATAATCTCGCGGTGGAGATTAAACATTGCCTGGGCGAAATGGGGCCGCCCGATCGAATCGACATTGCCGGCGAGGTCGGTGAGGTACTCGAGGGTGACCAGCTCGAAACCCTTCTCTTGCAGGAGTGTCACGAGGAGGTGATTGCGGACGTCGCGGTCGTGACGAAGCGCCGCTAACTTTCGCTGCAGCGGGTGACCAGCGTCGAGAGGGAGGAAGTAGGCGAGGACGTGGATGTTGCGGGGCATGTCGATGCCAGCACGGCGCTTGGGGAACTGCGTGTCGCGTAGCGACACCTCGACGCCGGCTACCAATTCGAGTCCGAGCTCGGCGCACGCAGTGGCCATTACTTCATGACTGAGGGTGGTGTCGTGGTCAGTGAGCGCGATCGCGGAAATACCCAGATCGTGAGCCTTTTTCGCCAGTTGCGCCGGCGTGTCCGACCCGTCGGAGTACGTCGAATGCGTATGGAGATCAAGCACCTCTGAAGCGTACTGAGGTCCGAAGCGTCTGTGCGAGAATAGGTCAGTGGATGCTGACTTCGCGAACCGTAGAATAAAGGTCGCATGAAGGAAGCCTGCGGCGTCGTAGGGATTGTGGCACCGGGACGGGCCGTGTCGCACCTCTGTTACGACGCGCTCTACGCGTTGCAGCACCGTGGCCAGGAATCGGCCGGGATGGCGACCTTCAACAACCAGCAGATCACGGTGGTGAAAGACAACGGGCTGGTCAGTCACGTCTTCGCCGAGACCACCTTGCGTGCCCTCGCCGGTTCACTCGTCATCGGACACACCCGCTATTCAACGTCCGGTTCGGCCAACTGGACCGCGGCACAACCGGTTTACCGTTCGGCCGGTCTGTCGGGCTTCGCTCTTGCCCACAACGGCAACTTGACGAATACGACCGCTCTCGCCGACGAAGCCGGAATCCAATTCACGTCCATGCTGTCGGACTCTGACCTGGTCGCCGAACTTTTGGCGCGAGAGGTCGAAGCCGGGATCTCATTGGCCAAGGCGCTCGGGGCCGTCCTGACGCGCGCTGAGGGCGCCTTCTCAATGGTGGTGCTTGAGGCCAACGAGATCCACGCCGTGCGCGACCCCTATGGTTTTCGACCGCTCTGTCTCGGACGCTTCGGCAGCGAGGCCGCACCCGAGGGATGGATTGTCGCCTCGGAGTCCCCGGCCCTTGACGTCGTGGGTGCCACGTTCGTTCGCGAGATCGAGCCCGGCGAGATGGTCACGATCAACAACGCCGGCATCACGTCGGTGCAACTCCTCGAACCGGCCGCCGGCAAGCAGCGACTCTGCATCTTCGAGTTCGTCTACTTCGCGCGTCCCGACACCTATCTCATGGGGCACCAAGTTCACACGACACGACGACGCATGGGCGAACTCCTCGCCGCTCAGTCCACGGTTGACGCTGACATCGTGATGGGCGTCCCAGACTCGGGCGTTCCGGCCGCCGAGGGTTTCGCTAAGGCCTCGGGCATACCGTTCGGCTATGGACTGGTGAAGAATCGCTACATCGGACGCACGTTCATATCGCCCGACCAGAACAAGCGGGCCGCGACCGTGCGGCGAAAGCTCAACCCACTGCGCGAGAATATTGCGGGCCAGCGACTCATCGTGGTTGACGACTCTATCGTGCGCGGCACGACGACGAGGGAAATCGTGAAGATGCTGCGCGACGCGGGCGCTCGCGAAGTGCACCTGCGAATTTCTTCGCCACCCTTCATGTGGCCCTGTTATTACGGCATCGACACACCAAACCGTGACGACCTGCTGGCGGCGAACAATTCGATCGCCGAGATGAACGAATTCATTGGCTCTGACACGTTGGAGTTCATCACGCTGGAGAACTTGCGCGCCGCAATTCAGCTCGATGGGGAGTGTTGTGACGCGTGCCTCACCGGTTCGTACCCCGCACCGACGCCGGTCGTCCTCGGAACGGCGGGCAGCCGCTGGTGAGTCGGCTGCTCGATCAGCAAGACGGCCTCACCTACGCCGAAGCTGGTGTGTCCATCGAAGCCGGTGACGAAGCCGTTGAACGAATCCGCGACGTCGTCGCCAGCACGAGGCGTTCTGAGGTCCTGGGCGGCATCGGTGGCTTCGGTGGTCTCTTCGCCCTCGATACCTCAAAGTTCACATCACCGGTGCTGGTCGCCTCGGCCGACGGCGTCGGGACCAAACTTGAAGTTGCGCGACAGGTCGGGCGCTACGACACGGTCGGCATCGATCTTGTGGCGATGTTGGTCGATGACCTCGCCTGCGTCGGCGCCGAACCGCTCTTCCTCCTCGACTACGTCGCCGTTGGCAAGCTCGATCCCGCTCGGCTCGAGGAGCTCGTCTCGGGCATCGCTGCGGGCTGTCGACAGGCTCGAACCGCGCTCCTCGGTGGCGAGACTGCCGAACACGGTGGAGTGATGGCGCCCGACGACCTCGACGTCGCCGGTTTCGCTGTCGGCGTGCTCGAGCGTGGTCACGAACTTGGACCGCTGCTCGTTCGAGAGGGCGACGTCCTCCTCGGTTTGGCGTCACCGGGACTTCGCTCCAATGGCTACACCCTCGCGCGCAAGGTACTCGTCCAACGCGAGGGCGATCTCAGCGCCCCGGCGTGGCCCGGTGCCGCACGCTCGCTGGCCGACGAACTCCTAGTCCCTTCGGTTATCTACGCGCCGACCGTTACGGCGCTGCGACGCGAACTCGGTGGCGCGGTCCACGCGGTCGCGCACATCACCGGAGGTGGGATCGTCGGCAACGTCGTGCGAATACTGACGCCGGGCCTCGACGCGACGATCGACATGGAGAGTTTTACGACTCCAGAAATCTTCTTCGAGATTCAGCGTCGTGGAAAGGTCAGCGCCGACGAGATGGTACGGGTCTTCAACTGTGGTCTCGGCATGGTGGTTGCGCTCGACGCCAGTGCGGGTGATGCGGCGCTCTCACTCGCCCGGGCCGAGGGCGTATCGGCGACTATCGTGGGCGTCGTCACATCGGGCTCAGGATCGGTAATTCTGACGTGAGCTACGAACGTGACTTTGTGCGGTCGCACCTGCTCGAACATTCGGTTCGACGCGGCGAGTTCGTATTGAAATCCGGTCGAACGTCGTCGTGGTTCATTGATTCCAAACAGACAATCTGTTCACCCGAGGTGACGCCGAACCTCGTCGTGTTGATGCTGGAGCACATTCCGCGTGACGCGAGCGCCATCGGTGGACTCACCATGGGTGCTGACGGCGTCTCGTTCATCACTGCCGGTGCGCTCGCGATGCAGGGTCGCCGCCTACGAGCCTTCAGCATCCGAAAGGAAGTGAAGGACCACGGCGGCGGTGGACGGATTGCCGGGGCACTCTTGCCGGGTGACAAAGTCGTCATCACCGAAGATACGGTTACCCGGGGGACCAGCCTCCTAGAGGCCGCGTCCGTCGTCGAGGAGTTCGGTGCCGAGGTCCTCGTGCTGCTCGCGGTCGTCGACCGCGGTGGCACGGCGAAGGCCATGGCCGCTGAGCGTGGGCTCAGCTTCACCGCGCTGTTCAGTGCTCCCGACCTCGGCTTCGCCTACGAGGGCGCGTAGCTACTTCGCGAGTACGTCGAGGACCCGCGAGCGCCACGCCAGACGCTGAGGGGTTTGCTCCTCGGGGGTGTGACCGAAGCGCACGATCAACGCGTCAAGGGCCGGTATTACGTTGATCATCTGGCCCTCGTAGCCGTTCGCCCAGTACGTACCGTACTGGTCGCCACTGACCCACCACTGCCACGAGTAGAGGAGTCCGCTCGAGGCCTCCACGCTGAGGGGAACCTGTGCGGTCGCGGCCCACTCCCTCGAAATGAGCTGACGACCGTCCCACTCGCCGCCTCGAAGGTAGAGCAGGCCAAACTTCGCGAAGTCGAGTGCCTGGGCGTGCACGAAGCTCGACGCGACGAAGACGCCGCTCGGATCGAAGGTCGCTAACGCACTCGTCATGCCCAACGCGTCGAAGAGTCGCTCACGTAGGTAGCGGTCGTAGGACGGACCGTAGCCGACGAGGTCGGCCACGATCCGACTCAGCACGTTGCTCGTCCCGCTGGAGTAGTTGTAGAACGTGCCCGGCTCGTGGGCGAGGGGTAGGCGCGCGGTGAAGGCAGCCATGTTGTCTTTGCCTTCGCCGTAGAGCATCTCGATTACGTGGCTCGTCTGGCCGATCTCGTAGTTCTCAACGAAAGCCAGGCCATCTCGCATCGCGAGCAGGTCACTCACCTTGACCTGATGGCGTGGATCAGAGGGATCGCGCCACTCCGGTACCGGGGCGAACTGGTCAGCGCTGAGCCGTCCTTCGTCGACGAGTGTGCCGACGATCATGTGCAGCATCGACTTGGCCATCGACCACGACAGGAGCTGACTGGTTGCGGTGATTGGTTCGGCCGGCCGATCGAAGTGGACCTGCTCGCCGCCGTAGCGCTCGCAGACGACTCGTCCGCCCTGCACGATGACCACAGCGTTGGTGACGGAAAGTTCCTGGTCCGCGAACATCTCATCGACCACGGCGTTGAGTTCACCCTGTTTCGTAGACGACCCTCTGGGCCAGCCCCGAGTCGGCCACGCGACGCCGCTGGGTTGAGGCGCGAAGCCCGGCCTTACTTCAGGTAGATCTTTCATGGTCCTCCGATTGCCAAAAGCATTGTTGCACGGACTCTTGTTGTACGAACTCATGTCGCACGCGCTCGCTACGTTGAACCGATGACCTACGCGCCAGACGATGCCACTGAGAAGTACTTCTATCGTTCCGTCAGGCGCTCAAGTCAGCACCGCAATCGCGTGAGCGCCTACTTTGTCGAGAGACTGACCGACTCGAATGTCGTGGCGCGTATTGAATCACTCGGACTGGTCCACGCGCTCCTTGATGAGGAGCAACTGGCCAGCGCGCGGCGGCAGCGAAATTTGGTAGTGACGGGATCTTGGCAGCCGACACCTAGTCGACATCACGCGCGAATCCGTGTCGCGCTGCCCGAGCGAAATGCTGGCGGGCGTCCACGCTCTCCCTGACACAAAAATCGCCCCACGGCGCTCTCGATGAGTCCGTGGGGCGATTGTGTGGTGGTCGAGACCGGCGTCGATCCGGTGACCTCACGCTTTTCAGGCGCGCGCTCTACCGACTGAGCTACTCGACCTCCTCGTCACCCCTTCGGGTGTCGAGCGGACCTGACGGGATTTGAACCCGCGACCTCCGCCTTGACAGGGCGGCGTGCACTCCGAGCTGCACCACAGGTCCTCGGTGTTCTCGAAGCCAAGACTCCGAGACGCGAACCGTAAGTCTATACGGTGGTGAACTGACGTTTAGTGGGCTCCGCCGTGGTCGAGCTCAACGGGCCCCTTCGGATGGCATTTGCTCCAGTGAGTCGCGTAGTGACCCTCCAATAAGGCCGTGATGTCCACCATCGATGGACGGTCGCCACTCTTGACCACGTCCGCGCCCGTGGTCGATCGGGCAGTCGCGAAACGGCGATCGCTTCGACTCGGAGAGCGGATTATGGGTGCGCTGTGGCCGAGATGAAGCGCACGGGGTTTGCACGGCGATGTGGCGGATTTCGACGTTTGCGGACGTACAGTGACAACGGTGGGCCGGTGAAGTGAGTAATTGTTCAAGTTGTTGCTCGTCACGAAACGTCTTCGTTTGTCGTCTGGGCCGATGGGAGGCCGTCGCACACCCTTGCCGCTTACGTCAGTGCATCCGTGGGTTGACGAACCTCTCATTGCGAGGTCTCCAATGCGGCGCCTCATCGCAGTGGAGGGTGATAGGAGCGACAACCACTGTCTCGTGGGGTACCGAGCTCGACTCGTTGACTTTCTATTCGTCGCTTTTAACGAGACAGAACGGGTGGCCGACAGGGTCGAGGTAGACGCGGAACGTCGTGCCCGGCTGCACAGCGTGTTTACGCGCGCCGTGGGCAAGGACGAAGGCCTCACCTTCGTCGAGGTCGTCGACGACGAAGTCGAGGTGACACTGCTGCGGGACTGGCCCATCGGGCCAGGTTGGGGTGACGTACCCGTCCACCTTCTGAAAGGCGAGGGTCGGCTGGTCACCATTATCGAGTTCGATCCAGGCGGAGTCACCGGCGAGGAGATCTCCGAGGGGTTTGATGTCGAGTTCGAGCAGCCTCGAATAAAAGTCCGCGAGCGCCAAGGGGTCTGGACAGTCGAGGGCCACTAATTGATATCGCAGAAGCGACCCCGCCATGGTTCAACCCTTCTCAGTGACGGCTCCTCCGAGGTCGATTACGTTCGACTCCGAGAGAGCGTCTAACTCTTTTACGCACCCAGATTGACTGGGCACGCGGTAACCCTAACGCCTCACTCGTCACCACCACGCCCGCCTGGCTCAGAACATGGAGTTGGCCACCGCGTCGGCGTGCCAACGGGCCGAAGGTTGGGGTGATCGAGCGAACGTCGCTCGATCGACTGACACGACACCAAACCTCGGTCGGTACTCGAACGACCACTCGAAGTGGTCGAGCAGTGACCAATGAAAGTAAACGCGAAGGTCAACGCCGTCGCGCAGTACGTTGTCTGGACGCTCCAACGCACCGATGAGGTAGCGCACCCGCTGCTCGTCGTCATTGGAGCCGATTGCGTTCTCGGTCACAATAATCGGACTGTCCAGGAATGAAGAGGCGTGGCGCAATGCGTACTCGACGCTTGGGGCCAGAAAATATGGCCCATCCCGGTGAGTTCGCCGTCGGGCGTCGCGATAAGTCCTTCGGGCCCAATGACGATCTTGGTATGGCACTGGACGCCAAAAAAGTCGTCGTCGCCGACGGCGCGGGGGTATTCGTCTTGCATCTCGTGTCAGAACGACTGCACGAGGTTCTCGTCGCTTGGCAGAGCCTCGTACCCGTTCATCGAGAGTGGGAGACCAATGGGGCAGTCGTCGGATGTCGCGCGTAGGGCGTCACCCATCGTGAGGTGGCACTCCCACATGACCGTATTGACCTCAACGAAGCGTTCCCGGCTGCGCTGCGCTAGCGGGAACACGCCGATGAGGTATCTCATCGGAACGATGTTCAACTCGTTGATCGTGCAGGCGATGGCGATACCGTCACCGAGCGCTGCGCCAACGACCCCGGTGTAGTCGCCCATCAACGCCGGGGTCTCGGGGCACTCGAATCCTCCAAGGTCCGCCACCCACCGCGGGAGCGTGAAGTGGCGCAGTGTCACGACGGGCAGAATCGACCGCGCCTGGCATGCTTCGAGCACGCTTCGGTAATGATCGAGCGCGTCGCGTGAGATCACCTCGCGCTCGGGTTTGATCCTTGCCCACTCAACGGATAGTCGAAACGAGTTCAGCCCTAGGTCAACAATAAGGTCGAGGTCCTCCTCGTATCTGTTCCACGAGTCACAGCCGTTCCCACACGGTTCGACCGCGTGGGCCCCTCGGCTCGTTCGTAGCGCCACCAGTCGCAGCTCGATCCACCAGATTCGATCCGATACGCGGAGGTGGAGCTGCCCCGGGAGGAGGGCACGGGAACGTGAACGTCACGCCCCGTCACGGCATAAAAACTGGAGCCTTCATCGAGGCGCAGTGCAATCGAGTGGTCATTCTCGAAGTATTTCCGTCAGTCGTTGAATCTCGTGTTGCGGTGTCGCGACGACTGCTAGGGGGAGCCGCCCGGCCAGTTACGCGGGCGCGCGCTCGCAGACCAACTCGGTCAATCTCAGCCCGGTCTCGAGGTGGCGCTGGGTTTCCGACGGCGACAAGATAACCCGAAGTCTTATTCGTCAAGTAGTCATCGCTCTTATTTACGTGCTGCAAGGAGACGGACGTTTCGACACAAGTCGCCATTGAGGTCGAACGGCTCACCATTGCCCGGTAATAGTCAAGGTGAAAATGAAATCTAACACTGGCGACTCATGGTCGGCGCAATAAAGCACGCGAGTTCGGCCAACTCCACTACGCAGAACTGGAGATGCGGACGGGCCTAACGCGCGTCGTCGGATTCGAGGTGACCCGTGCTCGCTGCGGCGTTGGAGAGGGTTGTCGATTGGGGCTCGTCGTCGTGTCGTAGGACTTTAGTGTGACGATCTCGCCGAGTGGGCCCTCACCTAAGCCCACCTTTTGGCCGCTAGCACTGGGTCGCTGGCCGTAAAGTCCGCTCTTAATCGACCCCGATACGTAGACGTGGAAGAGTTTTAATGAGCAATCTCTCGCCCCGCCGTCGCAATAACTTGTCCGACGAATCGGCAAGGATCCCCAAGGCCTGACGCGAATGCGTCCGCACTACCGGACATTTCGGTAGTAGCCGTGTCGGCGAACGTATCGCTTCAGGCTCTTGGAGCTTTGGTTCGTCCGTCTGCGACAGGGAAAAACATGACACTCGTTGACTGAGTTCGACACTCGATCGTCACCTCATCGACGCTCTCGTCTCGTCAGTGATGAGACTGACCCCGTCGTCGTTCCCAGCCCGCCACTCGTTACACTAAGTAGGCATTGCGCAAGATAGGTGGCACTATGACATTTGATCTTCGAGCCGACACGATCTACTTCGACTCATTCAACGGTGATCCCGTCGAGGCCTACTTGGCTCAACCAATTGCTGACGGCGCGATTGGTGGCGTGGTCGTCATTCACCATCTCCCCGGCTACGACGAGTCGACCAAGGAGATCACCCGCACCTTCGCGGCCCACGGGTACAACGCCGTCTGCGTCAATCTTTACAGTCGTGAGGCACCGGGAGCGAGCCCCGATGACGCCGCGGCAATCGCTCGTGGACTTGGTGGGGTTCCGGACGAACGTCTCATTGGCGACGTTGGCGCTGCGGCACAGTACCTACGGGCTCTTCCGGGCTCCAACGCGAAGGTCGGGGTTATCGGCTTTTGTTCGGGCGGGCGCCAGGCGCTGTTGTCGGCTTGCAGCCTCCAATTGGACGCGGCAGTCGACTGCTACGGCGCGTTCGTGGTTGAGGATCCGCCCGAGGCGTCGGGGATGAATATGAAGTCAATTGTCGCGTTACTTGGCGGGCTGTCGTGTCCCCTGTTGGGACTTTTCGGGGTGGAGGATCAGTACCCCTCACCTGAGCAGACCGAGACGTTGCGTTCCCGCCTGGGCGAACTCGAGAAAAGTTTCACTTTCCACGAGTACGAGGGTGCCGGTCACGCCTTCTTTAACGTCACTCGACCGAGTTACCGCCCAGAGGTCGCGACCGAGGCCTGGGGCGAGATCTGGACTTTCTTTGGCACGCACCTGAGCGCGAAGCGATAGTTCGACCATGTGCACCTACGCCACCGAGAAGGTCACGCTCACCGCGAGCGCCAAGTGCGCCGATGGCTGGTTCCACGCGACCACAGCCAGCGTGGACTACGACCACCCGGTTCACCTAAGCGCCGGACACGCACTGATGATTGATGTCCTCAATCTGTCGCACGGCGCTAGAGCGCGGGTTGGTCTGGAACTTGACGCAGCGTCAGCGCGAGCGCTGGCCCACGCCATCCTTCGCTCACTCGACACTGTGCCTGATGATCTGCGAGAGGTGGAACCGAAGTCGATGGCTGCGTTGGTCAATTTCACAAGCCGCCACTAATTCACGCACGAAGTGACGTGGGGGCTTACACGTTGGTCACTCTCGCTAGGGTCCTGCCGGCATCGAGGCGAATTCTTTGGGGTTGATGCACTTCACCGGTCCAATCTTGTCGTAGAGAGCCACGATGCTCAGCGAGCGGTACCCCTTGCGGTTGGCGACCTCGACGACCCCGACACGATGCGGTCCCTCAAAGCGATTGACGATTAGTTCGTTGCCACGACGTCGACGACATTGCCCGACACTTTCTACCCGCTGACGCGCAGCAACGTCGTGTCCGGAGTCTCGTTGGCGTGCCGGTCCCGCTGGACCAGCACTCCAGCACTCCAGCACTGCACTAAAGGCAGTCGTGCGACGAGCATTCGCCCGAGCTCAGGGCAGGTCCTTGGTCGCCGCGTCCACAGCGCTGACAGACGACTCGACAGATTTAATTCTTGGTAAACGTGGAACGTTGGTTGGCGACGGGCGTTATGCGAAGACGAATGAATAGCGCTCGTGGCGCGCCAGCCTTCTCTGGTTCATAGTTTGGCGGTACCCAAACGGTGAACACTGCGCGCGCCCCTTGGAGTGGGCCAAGCCCTTTCGTAGTGACCGTCAACCCAGACGAGGGGACTGACCGATGAAAAATTTGATATCCCGATTAGAGCATCAAGTTGGCCACGAGAACTCGAGTAGCTCCATAAATGCGGCTTGAATTTAATCCGAATAATCGAATGGCGATTGGGCCTCTCGGCAAACTTGTCGGGCATTGACTATAGTGTCAAGCGATGGCACGTTTGTTTGGGGACCGCGTTCGCGTTTACCGGAGGCGCTGGGTGGGGCGTATCGCAGTACTGAGTGCAATCGTGCTGTCGCTCGAACTGGTGGCGCCGTTCAACGCCTTGGCCTCACCGGTCGTGAGAGTTACTTCGACCGCAGCGCCGTGTGGTTCGACCGTTCAGACCCACTACCGCCACGTCGTGTGGATTGTGATGGAGAACGTCGGCTATTCGGTCGTCGGATCAGCGCGCTCCCCCTTCCTTAATCATCTGTCAGCCCAATGCGGCCTCGCCACCAACGACTTCGCGGTGTCGCACCCGAGTTTGCCGAACTACCTCGCGTTGACATCTGGTTCCACCGATGGCGTTATTGATGACGGCGAACCGAGCGCCCATCGCTTAAAGGTGACGAACATCTTCTCGCAACTCCGCGGCGACTGGCGCGCGTATGAACAGGCGATGCCGGTGGCGTGCGACCGCATCACTAGTGGCCTCTACGCCGCGCGACACAATCCTGCCGTGTATTACACAAACCTCAGCGCAACGTGCCAACGTCATGACGCGACACTGGCATCGTCATTTGCACTCCATGCCGCGTTCACCTTCATCACGCCAAATATCTGCGACGACATGCACAGCTGTGCGGTCGCTACCGGTGATGCTTGGCTGGCGAAGATGGTCCCGATGATCACGAGCAGTTCGCAGTACCGATCGGGAAGCATCGTGCTGTTCATCACGTTCGACGAGAACAACACCCAGTCGACCAATCGCGTTCCTCTGTACGTCGTCGCGCCGTCGGTGCCGCGCGGCGAACGCGTGAACGTTCCCCTCACGCACTACTCGTTACTGGGCTCGACTGAGAGACTGCTCGGACTTAAGCTTCTGCGTCACGCTGCGACGGCCCGTTCCCTGCTCGCTCTGTTTCATCTCTAGGCCGCAGCGGAACCCCTCGCCCTTTACGTGTGACTCGTGGTGCTCCTGCTCTTGCCCGTGACCCGCGGGTCATGGCATCAAGGAGTCTCGACGGCCCACGAGTCGTGTCACGGGTGACACGACTCGAATTTCTCCATGCGAGTTCGGTCTAACGCTCGAGGGGCGCGAAGCGGGTAGTGAAGTGTCGCAGGGCGCGTGGCGACTCGACGATTCGGTAGCCGCGCAGGTTTTTCGCGTTGGTGGCGACGCCGCAACAGACCTCGATGACGTAGTCGACATGACTCTGGGTGTAGGTCCGCCGCGGAATGGCCAGTCGAACGAGTTCTAGCGCCGCGGGCACCTCCTCTCCGTTGGGTTGAAGGCCGAACATCACGGAGCCAATCTCACATGACCGAATACCCCCCTCCTCGTACAGGGCGATCGCGAGGGCCTGGCCCGGGTAGTGCAGCGGTTCGACGTGCGAGAGGAGCGTTCGTGCGTCGAGGTAGACCGCGTGCCCGCCAATCGGCCGCACAACCGGGATGCCCGCCGCTACGAGGGCGTTGCCTAGGTACGCGGTCGACTGGATGCGGTAGCGCAGGTAGTCGTGGTCGACCACCTCGCTCAGGCCCTGTGCGATTGCCTCGAGGTCGCGTCCGGCGAGGCCACCGTACGTCGGGAACCCTTCGGTGAGGATCAGGACTTCGCGGCATCGTTGGGCGACGTCGCCGTCGTTCATCGCGAGCCAACCACCGATGTTGGCCAATCCGTCCTTCTTCGCGCTCATGGTCATGCCGTCGGCCAGTGAAGCAATCTCGCGCACGATATCAATGACGTCGCGCTCACCCTGTCCGGCCTCGCGTTCACGGATGAACCAGGCGTTCTCAGCGAAACGGCAGGCGTCGAGGAAGAGCGGCACGTTGTACGCGTCGCAGAGCGCTCGCACACCGCGCAGATTCTCGAGCGAGACTGGTTGACCGCCGCCGGAGTTGTTGGTAATTGTCACGAAGACAACGGGGATGTTCATGTGCTCGACCGCCAAGAGAGCACTGAGTCGTTCCAGATCCATATTCCCCTTAAAGGGATGCAACGTTGCCGGATCGTGCCCCTCGGTGATGACGAGGTCGAGTGCCTGGGCACCGGTTGCTTCGACGTTCGCGCGAGTCGTGTCGAAATGCGTGTTGTTGGGAATGATTTTGCCTGGTCCACCGATGACGCTAAAGAGGATCTTCTCGGCGGCGCGGCCCTGGTGGGTTGGGATGACGTGGGCGAAGTCGAAGAGGCGTTGGACGGCCTCGAGGAAGCGGAACCACGAAGGCGAACCGGCGTAACTCTCGTCACCGTGCTGGATTGCCGCCCACTGATCGCGTGACATCGCACCGGTGCCCGAGTCGGTCAACAAGTCAATCAAGACGTCTTCGGCGCGCAGGGCGAAGAGGTTGTAGCCGGCGACCTCAAGGGCGGAGCGTCGCTGCGCCTTCGTTGTCATTCTCATCGGCTCGACAGAGTGAATCCGGAATGGCTCGATAATTGTGGAATAGGTCATCGGGCCATCTTGACGTGCTTCTCACCAAGGCGGCCAAGGTCCTTGGTCCCTTGGTGACTATCTCACCGTTCTAGGGAGAGATTCTCTTAAAAAGTCCAATTCCGTCGTTACTCGCCACCAATGTAAAGCTTGACGAGATCGACGCAAAGACGGTTGGATTGTTGTCGCTCGCAATCGGCACGGGCAACATGAGGTACTGAACGCTGGCCGCTTGGGGAAGACGGGCGCCGTTGTTGTTAAAGAGGCCATAGTTCTGAGTATCGAATGGCGTCGGCCAGAGGTAGATCTGCGTGCGGTGATCGAGGTGGGGGACGAAGAGGTACCAGGCCACCACCACCGCGTTCGCTGGAATTTTAGCCTCGAGCTTGTTAACCGCTTTGACGATCGCGCTGTTCGGGGCCCAGGTCGGATTTACCGAACTGATTGAGAATGGCGCGAGGCCCCAGAGGAAGCTCGACCAAAGTGCGCACGTAAAGACGACCCCCGTCACAAGGTTGCGTCGACGAACGTTGCTTTGGCGCGCGATTGCCCAGATCGTGCCGACGACGAGTATCGGGGCCAGCGGCATCGAGAACTGGTACTGGTACTGCTGCATGTACGGCAGCGAGCTGATCACGTTCTCGAACAGCAAAAAGAAGCCGATGGCGGCAAGTTCGGGTGACAACAAGAAGCCCCATCCCGTCATGAAGCCCATCTGCCAGACGTAGTACGGGCGACCGCTCTGTCGCAGGTAGGCAATCAGTTGGCCCGGCGTGCGAAGGGCCGTGCGAAAGAAACCACTCACCCCGTTGAAAGGAAGGTCACCGGCGTACAGGCTCGATTTGCCGAGCAGTGTCGGGATAATGAGTTGAAGGGCGACAGCGGTCCACGCGAGCGCGGCGCCGATGATCCAGTAGCCCCACTTACGGTCTCGTCGCCAGAGGACCCAGAGTCCGAGGGGGACCACCAAAACGGCGGCGTCCTCCTTCACCAAAAGAGAGAGTGCAACCATCACAAAGAGCAACCTCCTTCGTGATTCAATGGCGGCGTACAAGGCGAGACTGATGATGAGCACTTGGAGGGCTTCGGGATGGAACTGCTGTAGGTTTCCCTGCTCAATCGAGGGATTGAGCAGGAAGACCGCGACGAGCAGTGTGGCAATGGTCGAGTTGTGAATGAGCTTTCGAGCAATTAGATAGATCGGTATCGCGGCGGCGGCGATCGCGAGCGTCTGAAAAACGAGCAGACCTTGGGGTTCGGGGAACATCCGATAGAAGGGCGCGAAGGCGAGAAGGATGAATGAGGTGTGGTCGCCGAAGAGGTTGCGGCCCATGACCGTCACGAACGGTATATGAAAGTGCGTGAGAAGCCAGTAGCCCTGATCGAAGATCGCGAGGTCGAACGGCGCGTAGCCATAGCCGTAGTACATCCGCATACTCTGATAGGTGAACCAACTGACGTACGCGAGGATCAGCGCAATGACTAACCAGTGTTCTCGTTGTGTGGCGGCACGCAACACCCGAAGGGGCCGTTGAGTGAATCGGGTGGTGTTACGAGCGAGAAGAGGTGCGATTGACGACGCCTCACTCGACTCGCTTGGTCCAGG
>JAYVNV010000079.1:0-15754 GCA_043758265.1 Acidimicrobiaceae bacterium | reverse complement strand
CGTAGATCCTCCCGTCGCGTCGCAGCAGTGAGTTCACCGACCCGGTACGCGTGGCCACGTCATCGAGTTCGTCGCAGAGCTCGCCACAGAGTCCCTTCAGGGGCATGGTCACCGAGAGTGCGTCGAACTCCTCGCGCATGAGGTGCTCAAGTTTCGCGCCGTCGCGCTCGCCCAACTCGACGCGCGATGACGTGCCCTCGAGACCGGCCATGGCGAGAGCGGCCTCGTGCAGTAGGGGTGTGAGAGAGTGCTCGATTGGCGAGCCGACCACGCCCAGGCGCCACTTCATCCAATCCCCCTCGACTGGGCCAGTCGTTCGTTCGCCAGTTGCTGTGCGAAGGTCGTGGCGAACGCCTCGTGTCCGTCCTGGTTGACCAGGGTGAAGTAGAACCACGATCCGACGGGCGCGTGCAACATCGCGCTCAGCGCGATTGTCGACACCGTGCAGATTGGCGTCGGCGTTAGTCCGACATTGAGGTACGTGTTGTACGGCTCTTGGGTCTGGAGCATCCCGGGGGTCACCGTGCCGCCATCTTTCCCCAGGTAGTAGAGGGCCGTGGAATCCATCTGCAGCGGTCCGCCGCGCGCCAGACGATTGAGGATCACGCGGGCCACCCGGGGCATGTTGATCGGGTAGTAGCCCTCCTTCTCAACGATCGACGCCGCGATCACCAGTTGGTACGCGCTGAGTCCATTCAGCGTGGTCGAGGGAGTCAAGCCGACCGAGGCCGACTCTTTCGTAAAGGCGTCGACCATCCGCTGCACCAACTGTGACGGCGTCTCGTCGGGCTCGATGACGTAGTCACCGGTGCCGATGAGACCCTCGAGTGAACGAGGCGAGGTGAAGGTGCTCGGCGTGACGGCCTGAGTGGCGTCCTTCGAGAACTCATTGGCGTAGGCGTTGCCCACGTCGCTTGCAATCCTGACGGCGACCTCGTGGAGCGTGAGACCGGCCGTTACGTCCACGTGAGGCGAGCTGAGGATGGCGCGGATTTTCGAGAACGAAGAGTGCTGGTTCATTTGATACGAGCCGGGCACGACGGTAATCGAACCGAACACCACGCTGTCGATGCGAAAAGCGAGCGGGGACGAAATGACGCCCACTCGCTGCAACTGCGAGACGACCCCCGAGACCGAATCGTTAGGACCAACGGTGACGACGACTTGTTTCCCGTGGCTCGAGAAGATCGGGTCGGCTTGTAGTATGAACCACCCGATGGCGACCACGACGATCACGCCGATGCCGGTGAGGACGCGCCCTAAGGGCCTATTCAGCATTGAGGCCATCTACATAGTTTTGCAGCATGATCACCGCGGCCGCGCCGTCAACGCGTTCACGGTGGTCACGGGCCCTGTGACCGGCCCGTGAGAGCGATCGTTGCGCCTCGTAGGTCGTCAGTCGCTCGTCCCACTGAACCACGTGCAACAAAGCGAATTGGTCCACCAGCTCGTCGAAGAGCGCATCGGCGTCGGCGGTGCTCGGCGTCACGTTGCCCGAGAGCGCGACTGGACGGCCAATGACGATGGTCCCGATTCCCTCCTCTTCGACCAGCGCGTCGAGGCTCGTCAGCAACGATCCGTCGCGGGCGAGCGCCGGTCGCGGGAAAGCCATAGTGCGTTCTTTGTTCGTGACCGCGATCCCGCAACGCTTGGTACCGGGGTCGATCCCGAGGACTCGTGACATTGGGGGGCCTAGAGCGCCGCCGCGGCCGCGAGCACGGCGTCGATACCGTCGGCGTCACGCCCACCAGCGAGGGCCACGCGTGTCGAACCGCCGCCGCCGCCACCCACGAAGGTCGCGAGCTGCTTGACGGCGACCTGGGCGTCCAGGGTGCCATCGCTCGCCACGGCGATCGAGACCTTGTCGTCACTCGAGCCAACGAGCACCACAACTCGCCGTCCGCGGTGCTGAAGGTCCTGGGCCAGGGAGCGAAGTTGATCGCCGGGGTAACCGTCGACGCGCGCAACGAGAACATCGCCTCCAGTGCTCGCGTGCAACTGCTCAGCGAACTGTGAACGCTGGGCCTGGCGAAGCGACGACAGCTCCTTCTCGAACTCTCGCTGACGTTCAACCAGCCGTTCCAGCGAAGGAACTACGTCCTCGATTGACGTCTTCAACAGTTGCGCGACCGCCGAGAGCGCGGTGTCCATCTCGTAGCTGCGACGCTGTGCCCCGAGCCCACTCACGGCCTCCAGTCGCCGAGTGTTTGAGCCAATGGATCCCTCGGCCACGATCTGAATCTGGCCGATGTCACCCAGGCGCTCGACGTGGGTGCCACCGCAGAACTCCAGACTGTGCGCACCGGCGCGCACCACACGAACCCGTTCACCGTACTTGTCGCCGAAGAACGCGACCGCGCCCATTGTCTCGGCCTCTTGCTTCGTCGTCTGGATTGTCTCGACCGTCTCGTTCACCACCACGTCGGTGTTCACGAGCGTGAGAATCGCGGCCGTCTCCTCGACTCGCAGTCCGGCGCCGTGAGAAAAGTCGAAGCGCAGTCGGTCCGGTCCGACGAACGAGCCCTGTTGGCGCACGTGACCACCGAGGACGGTGCGAAGTCCGGCGTGCAACAGATGCGTCGCCGTGTGATTGCGCCGCGTCGCCTCGCGACGCTCGGGGTCGATAGTCGCCACGGCCACCTGGCCGGGGTGGACTTCGCCGGTGACGACGCCGCGGTGCACGAACAGTCCCGCGGCGACACTCTGGGTGTCGAGCACCTCGAAGGAGCCCGTCTCGGTGACGATTGTGCCAGTATCGGCGACCTGGCCACCCGACTCGGCGTAGAACGGAGTCGAGTCGAGGAAGAGCTCGGCCCCGCCACCTTCGTCGGCGAGTAGCGCGAGAACCACGGTTTCGATGCTGTAACGCGTGACGTCGCGGCCAACGAACTCGGTCGTGCCGTGGCGTTCGATGAGATTGCGGTACTGCGCGTCGTCGGCCAGGCTGAGGGTCTTGGCGCCCGCTCGGGCCCGCTCGCGCTGCGCGCTCATCGCCGCTTCGAAGTCGTCGCGCCCGACGCGCAGTCCCGCCTCGGCGACAATCTCCTCGGTCAATTCGATTGGAAAGCCGTGGGTGTCATGGAGTCGAAAGGCGACGTCACCGGGGAAGACCGTCGCAGTGCTCGACGCCACGTCACGTTGGGCCTCTTCGAGGAGCGACATGCCGGTGCGCAGGGTCCTCGCGAATCCGGCCTCCTCACGCTCGAGGACTTCAACGATGAGGTCGCGGCCGCTCACGAGCACCGGGTAGGCATCGCCCATTTTTAGGATGGTCGCGTCGACGAGCGACGCCGTCAGGGGGCCGTCGAAACCGGCGCGGCGCGCGGCGAGGATCGCGCGACGGATTATGCGACGCAGCACGTACCCGCGCCCCTCGTTGGAGGGGAGCACGCCGTCCGAGACCAGCATCGTCATCGCGCGACCGTGGTCGGCGATACGTCGGATCGCCACGTCGGTCTGCTCGTCGCTTCCGTAGTTGGCGTTGAGCGCCCTCGACGCGGTCTCGATTAACGGCACGAAAAGGTCAGTCGCGAACACCGATTCGAGGCCGTTCAGTATTGCGAGGGTGCGCTCGAAGCCGGCGCCGGTGTCGATGTTTTTCTTGGGCAGTTCGCGCAACGTCCCGTCGCCCGACTTGTCGTACTGGGTGAACACGAGGTTCCAGAACTCGACGAATCGATCCTCGCCGCCCCTGGCCGGCCCACCGTCGGCACCGAATCGCGGACCCTTGTCGAAAAATATCTCCGAGCTCGGCCCGCACGGCCCGGTCTCGCCCATCGACCAGAAGTTGTCCTCTCCGAGGCGTTGGATTCGCTGCTCGGGCAGGCCAATGAGGTCACGCCAAAGTTCCTCGGCCGGGTCGTCGGATGTGTGCACCGTGACCCACAGCCGTTCGGGGTCAAGTCCGAAACCCTCGGTGATCAGGCCCCACGCGTACTTGATGGCCCCTTCCTTGAAGTAATCACCAAAGGAGAAGTTCCCGAGCATCTCGAAGAACGTGAGGTGGCGCTGGGTCGTGCCAATGATGTCGATGTCAAGGGCGCGAAAGCACTTCTGGACCGACACTGCCCTCGGGTAGGGCGCCGGCTCCTCTTCGGTGAAGTAGGGCTTGAAGGGCACCATGCCCGCGACGGTGAACAAAAGCGAGCGGTCGTGCGGGATGAGGCTGGCCGAGGGAACGACCGTGTGGCCATTATCGGCGAAGTAGTCCAGGAAAACAGAACGGAGTTGCGCGGCTTCCACGGCAATCACTCTACCGTTGGACCCTCGGAGGCTTGCTCTTCGCCGTCGACGCGACGACGCCAGCGCTCGACCAACGCTTGCTCGCGCCCGTACTCCGACGGGTCGAAGAAATGTTGGCCGACCAGGCCGTCGGGCAGATACTGCTGAGCGACCCAGCCGCCGTCGTAGTCGTGCGGGTAGCGGTAGTCGCTCCCAAAGCTCTGCTCGGACGCCCCGCGGTAGTTAGATCCGCGTAGGTGATCGGGCACCGGAACCGAGGCGCTGTCCTGGACCGCGCGGGTCACCGATGCGAGCGCGCGGGTGACCGAGTTGCTCTTGGGCATCAAGGCCAGCGTCAGCGTCGCGTGAGCCAACGTGAGTCGCGCCTCGGGCAGGCCAATGAATTCGACGGTGCGCGCCGCGGCGTCGGCCAGGACCAGGCCCATTGGATCGGCGAGGCCAATGTCCTCGCTCGCCAGAATAACGAGCCGACGCGCGAGGAATCGCGGGCTCTCCCCACTCTCGAGCATCGTCACGAGCCAGTAGAGCGCTGCGTCAGGGTCTGAGCCGCGCACTGACTTGATGAAGGCGCTGATCTGGTCGAAGTGCGTGTCGCGCGACTGGTGGTACAGGCGTCCGTCGCGCGCCTGACTGACCTGTTCGATCTGTACGAGGTCCGAGGGCGGCTCCTGCGAACGGGCCAGCACAATCGCGGTGTCGAGGGTCGTGAGCGCGACCCTCGCGTCACCATCGGCCGACGACGTCACCGCGTCCAGGGCCTCGTCGGTGATTGTGCAGCGGCGAAGTTCGAGGCCGCGGCGAACGAGCGTCTTGAGGTCGTCTGGCGCCAATGGGTGCAGCCGCCAGAGGGTCGCGCGACTCATCAAGGCCGCGTTCACCTCGAAGTAGGGGTTCTCGGTGGTCGCACCGATGAGCACGACCTGGCCAGTCTCGGTCGCCGGCAAGAGCAGGTCCTGCTGGGACTTGTTGAAGCGGTGAACCTCGTCGATGAACAGCACCGTGCGCTGGTCCTGTTCGCCCAGTCGCTCGTGGGCACGCCCAATCGCCTCGCGTACCTCCTTCACGCCGCTCGTCACGGCCGAGAGGCTCTCGACGGCGTAGCCGGCTGAGGAGGAGAGGATCCGGGCCAGGGTCGTCTTGCCCGTCCCGGCCGGACCCCAGAGGATCATCGAGGTCAGTTGGCGCTGTTCGACAAATCGCCGAAGCGGGCCGTCGCGCCCCACGAGGTGCTCCTGGCCAACCAGTTCGTCGAGCGTGCGCGGACGCAACAGATCAGCGAGCGGCGCCGCCCGTTTTAGGCGCTGGGCCACGGCGTCGTCGAAGAGCGACGTAACTCACGAACCCTTCGCGGGCGGCTGCAGACGAAGGTCGCTGATCTGACGTTGCGTGATGCCCTTGGGCGCGCCGGTCATCAAGTCCGCGCCCGACTGAGTCTTGGGGTACGCAATGACTTCTCGGATGTTCTCCTCACCACAGAAGATGGCAACCAGTCGGTCGATGCCGAAGGCGAAGCCGGCGTGCGGCGGCGCGCCGTACTTAAAGGCGCCCAACAAGAAGCCGAATCGGCTCTGCGCCTCCTCGTCGCTGATGCCGAGTGCGCTAAAGATTCTCGCCTGGACGTCGGCGCGGTGAATACGCACTGAACCACTGCCGAGCTCCCAGCCGTTGAGGACCAGGTCGTAGGCCTGGGAGCGCACGCGCAGCGGATCGGTCTCGATGAGATCTAGATCGTCGAGGTGCGGCATGGTGAAGGGATGGTGCGCCGCTTGGAGATGGCCATCTTCGTCCACACCCTCGAACATCGGGAACTCGGTGACCCAGACGTAACGGTGCGGGCCTTCGCCAACCGGGGGTGAGCCGAGCGCGACGCGCAGCGCCCCCAGCACCCGACAGGCCATGGCGTACTCATCAGCGACGCACAAGACAATGTCGCCGACTCGGGCCCCGTCGACGCCTTGAATCGCCGCCGTCTCGATCTCGTTGAGGAACCGCGCGAGCGGCGAATCGAGACCCTCGTCGGTTAGGCGAAACCAAGCGAGCCCCTTGGCGCCGAGGGCCTTCGCCTGGTCAGTCAGCTGGTCGAGTTTGCTGCGCGTGAAGCTCGCGCCGCCGGGTACGCGCATTGCCTTTACCGTTGCGGCGCCGAAGGCCTTCACCTCGGTGTGAGCGAAGACGTCCGAGAGGTCGACGAGCAACAGGTCAAAGCGCAGATCGGGCTTATCGGTGCCGTAGAGGTCAAGTGCCCGCGCCCACGTCATTGAGGGGATGGGGCCGGGCCGGACTCCGGTCGCCGCCTCAGCGGCGTCGAGCACTGCGCGCGACGTGAAAGCCAGGACGTCGTCTTGGGTGACGAAGCTCGCCTCGAGGTCGAGCTGGCTGAATTCGAACTGACGATCAGCGCGCAGGTCCTCGTCGCGTAGGCACCGCGCGATCTGGTAGTACCGGTCGAAGCCACCGACCATCAAGAGCTGCTTGGCGATCTGGGGGCTCTGGGGAAGCACGTAGAACTCGCCGGGGTGCAGGCGCGACGGCACGACGAACTCGCGCGCGCCCTCGGGTGTCGGCGCCCAGAGCAACGGCGTCTCCACCTCGCAGAAACCCTGCTCGTCCATCGCGCGACGCAGTGTTGCGTTCACGAGCGCGCGCAGACGCAGGTTGCGCTGCATCTGATCGCGACGTAGATCGAGGTATCGATAGCGGAGACGGATCTGTTCGTCAATCTGCACGCGGTCGTCTAACTGGAAGGGCGGCGCCTCGGCGCTCGAGAGGACCTCGACGCTGCAGTCCGTCAGTTCAATCCGACCGGTGTCCAGGCGGTCGTTGACCGTACCCTCGGGCCGGCGCGCGCAGGTGCCGGTCAGGCGCACGACATACTCGCTTCGAACGTCGAGCGATCCCTCGACGACGGCTTGGACGATGCCCGAGCGGTCGCGCACGTCGAGAAAGGCCAGGTGTTCGCCGTGCTCACGTCGCTTAGCCACCCACCCACAGACCGTAACGACCGTGCCAACGTGACTCTCGTTGAGCGAGGCGCAGAGCAGGTCACGCATGCTCGTAGCTTCGAGGTTGTTCGACATTCTCAGGCCCTAGTCAGTAGTTCGGCGATGGCCAGCGCGACGTCGCTTCGAGCGACACTGCGCTGCGCCTGTGCGAAGTCCTTACTTCGCAGGTCCCTAATCGTAACCTCGCCACTCTCACGCTCGCGCGGACCGACCAGCAACGCGTAGCGCGCGCCGGATCTATCGGCCGCCTTCATCTGGGCCTTCATCGAACGCTGGTCGTAGGCGCGCTGCGTGGCGAACCCAGCCGCGCGCAACTCGTCCACCAAGACGGTGGCGACGTCGACGCCGGTCGTGTCGATGACGAACAGGTCGGTCGAGCGTTTGACCAGGTTCTTGGGCTCGACGCCTTCGGCGTCACGGGCGAGGAGCAGTCGTTCGATGCCACTACCGAAACCAATGCCGCTGGTGGCCTTGGCGCCCAGTTGCTCGGCCAGCTTGTCGTAGCGCCCTCCCCCGCCGATGGCGTTCTGGGCACCGTCGAGAGCGTCGGCCACGAACTCGAAGGTCGTGCGCGTGTAGTAATCGAAGCCGCGCACCAGTCGAGGGTCGAGGGTCGAGGTGATGCCAATCGACGCGAGGCCTTCGACGACGGTGTTGAAGTGAGTGCGACAGTCGTCGCAGAGGTTCTCAAACAGCATTGGCCCTCTGGCGGTGACCGCGATGCACTGTGGCGTCTTGCAGTCCAGGACCCGCAACGCGTTGCGTTCGTAGGATTTCTGGTGCTCGTCGCACAGTTCGTCAACGTACCTCAGCAAGTGGGCCTTCAGCAACACGACGTACGCCCCTCGACAGGCGTCGTGCCCCATTGAGTTGATCAGCAGGCGGATTCGTCGCAGGCCAATGGCCCGGTAGAACCGCTCGGCCAGCGCGATCACCTCAACGTCGACGGCCGGATCGTCGGTGCCCAGAACCTCGGCGCCCAACTGGTGGTGCTGGCGGTACCGACCGGCCTGGGGCCGCTCGTAGCGAAAGGCCGGTGTAACGTACCACGCCTTCCAGGGCGTAGTCGGCGAGTGCTGGATGAAGGCGCGCACGACCGGCGCGGTGCCCTCGGGTCGCAGCGCGTAGACACGCTCGGCCCGATCTTTGAAGACGTACATCTCCTTCTTGGCCACGTCGCTCTCCTCACCGATGCCGCGGTTGAAGACACCCACGTCCTCGAACATGGGCGTGATGACAAGTTCGAAGCCGTAGCGGTAGGCGAACTGCGAGAAGGTCGCCACGACCCCCTCCCACTCAGCCGACCTCGGACCGAGCACGTCGTGAGTGCCGACTGGCGCGTGAAACGGAGTGACGGCGTCGCTCATGAGTGTTTATTCTGTCCCGGTAGTTGACGGAAAGCGTCAAAGACGCCGTCAACGCCCTTCAGCGCGGCCAACAGACTACTGAGGTGCGTGGGATCCGCGAGCTCGACGTCGAAGACCATTCGCACGATTCGTGAGCCCGACGTCGAGGTGCTCGAGGAGATGATGCTGAGGTGGTACTCCGCGACAACCTTGGAGACGTCAAGGAGCAAGCGCGAGCGATCGAAGGCCATGACCTCGAGCACCGCGCGGTACTGGCCGCTCACCGTACCGTCCCATTCGACGTCGATGATCCGTTCGCCCAGACGCTCCGCCAGCGCGACGGCGTTGGAGCAGTCGTCGCGGTGCACCGAGACGCCCCGACCCTGGGTGACAAATCCCATAATGCTGTCGCCCGGCACCGGAGAACAGCAGCGTGCGAGGTGAATCATCACGTCGTCGAGACCCTCAACGTAGACCCCGGCCGTGCGGCCAGTCGTTCGACTGGTCCGGGGCATTCGCGTGACGGTCGTGGGTCTCTGTTCGGTGTCGCCGCCGCCGCGCAGTTCGCGATCCAGTCGTTGCACGATGGCCAACGCCGAGATCTGGCCGCTGTCGATTGACATGAAGAGGGCGTCGAGGTCCTCGAGGTTCATGGCCGCGATTACGGTATCGAGCGCGCTCGAAGAGAGTGACGTCGCGATTGGCAGACCCTCGCGGCGAAGGGCCTTGGTGAGCTCCTCGCGGCCGCCCTCGAGGGCGTCGTCGCGACGTTCACGTTGGAACCACTGGCGAATCTTGGATTTGGCGCGCGACGACTGGGCGACTGACAGCCAGTCGCGCGACGGCCCGGCGCTTTCGGACTTGTTGGTGACGACCTCGACGACGTCGGCCGAGCGCAGCACCGTGTCGAGGGGCACGAGTCGGCCGTTGACCTTGGCGCCGACGCAGTGGTGGCCGACCTCGGTGTGCACGGCGTAGGCGAAGTCGATGGTCGTGGCGCCCTCGACGAGCGCGATCACGCGACCCTTGGGCGTAAAAACGTAGACCTCATCCTGGCCGAGGTCTAACTTCAGCGCTTCGAGAAATGCGATCGAGTCGTTCTCCTCCTCTTCGACGTCGACGAGGCGTTGCATCCAAGCGACTTCCTTGGAGGAGGCCTCTTCCTTGTAGCCCCAGTGCGCCGCCACACCGAACTCGGCGCGCCGGTGCATCTCGAAAGTGCGCACCTGCACCTCGACCGACTTGCCACGCGGCCCGATGACGGTGGTGTGCAGCGACTGGTAGAGATTGAACTTGGGCGAGTTGATGTAGTCCTTGAAACGGCCCTGCACCGGCGACCACAGCGCGTGGATTGCACCGAGCACCGCCCAACAGTCCCTCGGGTCGTCAACGATGACGCGCAGCCCGACCAGGTCAAAGATGTCGTCGAACTCCTTGCCGCCGATCACCATCTTTTCGTAGATGGACCAGAAGTGCTTCGGACGACCCCGCACCTCGGCCTCAATTGCGAACTCGTCGAGCTTCGCCGACAACGTGGTCATGACCTCTGCGAGGTAGTCCTCACGCTCGGGCTGACGTGCGGCGACCATCTGCTCGATCTCGGCGTAGCGCTTCGGGTGCAGCGTCGCGAAACTCAGGTCCTCCAACTGCCACTTGACCTCTTGGACGCCGAGGCGGTGCGCGAGAGGTGCGTAGACGTCCAGGGTCTCTTGGGCGATGGCGCGCTGACGGGCCATTGGCATGACTGAGATGGTGCGCATGTTGTGCAGCCGGTCGGCCAATTTGATGAGGAGCACCCGCCAGTCTTGGGCCATGGCGATGAACATCTTTCGTATCGTGGCGGCCTGCTGCTCCTCCTTCGAATCGAACTGTAAGCGGTCGAGCTTGGTGACGCCGTCGACGACAGCGGCGACCTGGTCGCCGAACTCCTTGGCCAGCCACTCTTTGGTGACGCCAGTGTCCTCCACCGCGTCGTGCAGAAGCGCGGCGGTGATGGTGACATCGTCGAGGCCCAGGTCGGCCACGATCTCGGCCACGGCAATGGGATGGGTCACGTAGGGCTCGCCGGTGCGACGAAGCTGCCCCTGGTGAGCCTCAATCGCCGAGGCCCCCGCGCGGCGGATTATCTCAGTGTCGCCGTCGGCGTGGTGTTCGCGGAAACGGCCAATCAATCGCTCAATTGAACCGCTCAGCGCCGGGTCGGTTGACGACCGCGACGTGAGATTCACCATCGACTCAGCCTAATGGCAGCGACACGAAATGCAGGGTCCGTTAACGGCGCTTCTGCTTGCGCGCACGCGCCTCGATCGTCGTCGAGGTACTCGACGTACGACTGTTGGCGCCCGACATGCTCGAACGGGCCTGGCGTTGCGTGCTCCTCGCCAACAACAGTGCCGCCGAGGCGGGGCTGAGCGTACGGTGTTCAGAGCGTGACGCCACGCGCGCGGCCAACTCCTGGTAGCGCGGCTCGCGCTCCTTCATCCAGGCCAGTAGCGGACTCGCGATGAAGATTGAGGAGTAGGCCCCGCTCATCAGGCCAACGAAGAGTGCGAGGCCGTAGTTCTTCAGGGTTGTCGCGCCCAGGATGTAGGCGCCAACGACGAGGACCGAGAAGACCGGCAGGATCGCGACTAAGGAGGTGTTGATGGAGCGCGCCAGCGTCTGGTTCATCGAGAGGTTGACCATCTCGCCGTAGGTGATGTCGCCGCCCTTGAGGACTCCACCCGTGTTGTCACGAACGCGGTCAAAGACAACCACCGTGTCGTAGAGCGAGTAACCGAGGATCGTCAGGAGTGCGATGACCGTGTCGGGGGTGATCTGGAAGCCAAAGAGTGAGAAGATGCCAATGGTCACAAGGAGGTCGTGGACCATTGCGATGAACGCGGCCACCGCCATCTTGGGTTCGAAGCGCCAGCTGATGTAGCCGACGACGAAGATGAAAAAGACGATGAGCGCCTCGATGGCCCGGTTGGTGATCTGACCACCCCAGGTCGGGCCGACGCTACTGGTCGACACAGAGTTCTGACTGACACCAGCGGTCTTAGCCATGGCCTTCACGACCGCGTTGGTCTCCTGCAGCTGTTTCGCGGCGCCGAGTGAGTTGAGATTGGCGCTTACCTGGTAGGTCGAACTGCCAAGTTTTTCGACGGTGGGCGCGGCGAGCCCGGCCCGCTGGACCGAGGCCGTCATCGCTGCGATCGACGAGTGTGGCGCGAGGACCTCCCAGGAGTTGCCGCCCTTGAAGTCAATGCCCAAGTTGAAGCCGCGGATGCCGAGTGAGCCAAGCCCCAGGACAATGACGATCAACGACATGGTGAACCACGTGCGGCGCCGTCCGACGAAGTCGATCGTCGTGAGGCCCTGGTAGAGACGACCGAAGGGTCCCGGTGTGGAGTTGACGGGTACCTCGCGGGTCATTGTGTCATCACTCACTGAAGGCAACCCCCGCAGTCAAGCCGGCCGCCATCGAGAGCTTCGACGTGCCCCCCGAGCCACGTCGCCCGAGCAAGATGACGAGCGGTCGGGTGAAGTACCAGGTGATGACGACGTCCATGATCGTGGACAGGCCAAGAAAGAAGGCGAAGCCACGCACGTCGCCGACGGCGATCAGGTAGAGCAGCACAGCGGCCAGCAGACTGACCGTGTCGGCCGCCAGGACCGTGCGCCACGCTGACTTGAATCCCCGATCGACCGAGGTGCGGATCGAGCGCCCTGCTCGGGCCTCGTCTTTCAATCGTTCGAAGTAGACAATGTAGCTGTCGACGGTGATGCCGATGGACACGATCAGTCCGGTAACACCGGCCAGGTTGAAACTTGGGGCAAATGCGGTGTGGCCGAGCGCGGAGATGATTGCCCACAGGAGCGCCGCCGTGAGGCCCAGACCGAGGACGATGACCAGCCCCAGGGCACGGTAGTAGAGGATCGTGTAGAGCAGGACCAGCGCCAATCCAACCAGACCCGCGCCGAGACCCGCGACGAGTGAGCTGTGACCGAGGGTCGGCGAGATCGCCCTCGTCGTCAACTGGTTCAAGCGAATGGGCAGCGCACCGAACTGCATGGCGATCGCCAAGTTCTTGGCACTTCCTTCACTGAACGAGCCCGAAATCTGACCCGAACCGGCGAAACTGGTGAAGGTGCTCTGCGTCGGCTGGATGAAGGGGTCCGACTGAATGACGCCGTCGAGCTCAATGGCGAGTGCCTGATGGAAGTTGTGGCTGGCGACGGCGTCCCAGAGCGGGCTGCCGGCCTTCGTCAGGTTGTAGTTGACGACCCACTGGCCGAGCGTGTCCTGTTGGGCAATGGCCTTACCGATCGACTGACCAGTCAGCTGAGACGGACCGAGAAGGTAGCGAACGCCCGGATGGCCCAAGAGGGGCAAGATGACGGAATTTTGAGGAAGGTCATTTAGCGCCAGCGTATTCGCAACTTTGGCGTACTTCGGGTCAGCGGCAATCGGGTTACTGGAGAAGCCAGCGGGAGTGTTGTTCGGCGTCACCGCGAGGTTTGCCTGCGTCATGGCGTACGCGGCGGCGCACTTGGGTAACGTACCCGTGTAGATTTTGGTCTTCTTCGCCTCCGTAACCTGACAGAGGACCGGTCGAAAGAGCAGCTGCGCCGTCTGGCCAACAATCACGAGCACCTTACGCGCGTCCTTCACCCCCGGCACGCTCACGACGACGTTCTTCCCCTGCAGATTGACCTGCGCGCCCGAAACGCCAAGACCGTTAACACGATTGTTTAGAATCAAGACGACTTCTTTTAAGTCAGCGTTCGTCGCTGGAGTCGCGGTCGTGTAGACGACGGAGAGACCGCCGGCCAAGTCGAGGCCGAGTTTCGGCCCCCATCCCAGTGACAGGGTCGCGACCAACGAGCCGATCGCGATGGCGACCGTGAGGATGAGGCTGACGACCATTGACCGTCGTGAACCGACCTGTTGGGCCATTACTTCTTGTCGCCTTCTTCGTCGTCGCTCGACTCGGGAACGCTCTCGAGTGGCTCGAATTTGCGCGCAATGGCGGTCGGGACGAAGTCCAGCTCCGCTCCGCTGTCGGCGCGAAGGGTGATCAGACCACCCTCCTCCTTGGTCACGGTACCCACGAAACCGCCAATCGTCTGGGCGCGATCACCAATCTCAACCTTGCGCTGGACGAGGCGGGCCGCCTTGGCCTTCTGCGCACGAGGACGCATGTAGAAAAAATAGAACGCGCCAATCACGACGACGTAGATAATCAGGATGTACGACGATGAACTCTTGTGGGCGCTCGCCAGTATTTCCAAAAACATGTGGATTCCTCCGTGAATAGACAAAGAAACCCTAGTCGCTGAATGTCCTTACCCTAGAGCAGCCCCCCGCCCCGGGGAGTAATTCCCAAGTGGCGAAACGCCCGCTCGGTCGCAATTCGACCGCGTGGCGTTCGAATCAGCAGACCTTCGCGCAGTAAGAATGGCTCGTAGGCGTCTTCAATGGTGGAGGGTTCCTCGCCAAGAGCGTGCGCCAAGGTAGTGAGGCCGACCGGCTGGTGTTGGAACTGCTGGCACAAGAGGGTGAGGATTCGCCGGTCGATCTTGTCGAGGCCGAACTCGTCGACGCCAAAGAGCGCCAACCCTTCGATTGCCACCGCGCCGCTCACGACGTCGTGTCCAGCGACCGCCGCGAAGTCTCGGACCCGTCGAAGTAGTCGGTTCGCAATCCGTGGCGTCCCCCGGCTTCGACCAGCGATGATGCCCGCCGCGTCACCGTTCAGTTCGACCTCCAGTAGTCCGGCTGAACGGGCCACGATGACTGTGAGTTCTTCGACGTCGTAGAGGTCAAGTTGTCCGACGAAGCCGAATCGGTCACGCAGGGGCGCGGCGACGAGGCCGGTGCGCGTCGTGGCGCCGACGAGAGTGAAGTTGGGCAGGTCCAGTCGGATGGCCCGCGCCGAAGGGCCGCGACCGATCATCACGTCGAGACGTCGATCCTCCATCGCCGGGTAGAGAATCTCCTCCACGCCCCGCGAGAGGCGATGAATCTCGTCGACGAAGAGCACGTCACCGTCTTGCAGATCGGTGAGCAGCGCGGCGAGGTCGCCCGGACGTGACAGCACCGGTCCCGAGGTGATGCGAAGACCGGCCCCCATCTCAGCGGCGACAATGCTCGCCAGGGACGTCTTGCCCAGTCCCGGCGGACCGGCGAAGAGCAGGTGATCGGCCGTCTGGTTGCGCGCCTTGGCCGAACCGAGGACGATCTCGAGGTGGCGAACGAGCTCGCGCTGCCCGATGAATTCGGCCAAGGTACTCGGTCGAAGCGACACCTCGGCTCGATGATCCTGATCATCGGCGACCGGCGCCACGACGTGACGCGCCAGTCCCTCGACGTCGATCTCGTGACGGCTCACGTGCGCCTCAAAAGCGCCAACGCCTCACGAAGCGCGGTCCCCTCGTCGTTGGACAGGACGACGCCCGAGAGAGCTTGGCGAACCTCCTGCGTGGAGTACCCGAGTCCGCGCAACGCGTCCTCGATCTCGTTGTTTTGCGCCACGACGCTCTTCGTGGTCGCGAGGGAGCTGGGTACGATGACCTTGCCCTTCAGCTCGAGCACGATGCGGCTCGCCGTCTTTGGACCAATCCCCGGAATTGTCGAGATCCGTTTGGCGTCCTCGTTGTCGATGCACGTCGCCAGTTCACCGGTCGTCATCGTGCGCAACGCCGCCAACGCGGTCGAGGGTCCGACGCCCGGGGTCGCGAGCAAGAGCTCGAAGAACTCTCGGTCCCCAAAGCTCTCGAATCCGTAGAGGACGATTGACTCAGCGCGCACCGAGGTGTAGATGAAGAGGTCCACAACGTCACCAATCCGGTAGTCATCGAGCGACGCGACGCTCACCTCGTAGCCGACGTCGTGCACGTCGAGGACCAGCGCACCGCCCTTGTGTTGCAGGACCTGACCGTGAAGCCACCCGATCACGCGCGACGCTCGATCGGGTACTTTCGTTCGCTGCGCACCACCATGAAGTAGGTAATCGCAAGCGCTAGGGCGTCGGCGGCGTCGGCCGGCGTAGGAATCTCGGCTAGACCGCAAAGTCGAGCGACCATGCCCTGGACCTGCACCTTGCTCGCGGCGCCGTAGCCGGTAACAGCGAGCTTGACCTCTTGCGCGTTGAACTGGCGCACGGGGATCTGTTTCGC
>JAYVNV010000078.1:0-5345 GCA_043758265.1 Acidimicrobiaceae bacterium | reverse complement strand
CGCTCGTAGTTTCGGTTACCTCCAGACAACGAAAACTGGAGGAACTACGAGCGCGCCACCACTGCATTCAATCGCACTCTCTTCATGCCCGATTTATCGGTCGAGGGGATCACCTTGGCCCCCGAGGGCGTCGTGCTGAGGGTCCACCAATGAAAGAGGCGCCCCAGTGTCCGTGCGGTTGGACGACCAAGGCCCCCTACGACCGCTCCACGCGACGCGGGCGCCACGTTGACATGGGGTCCCCTCACTTCTTCGAGACCGAGATCGTTCGGAGCGACTGGGCGCGTTGCGGCCGTGTGCGCACTGAGGACAGGCCTTCGGGTTCTGCTCGATCCAACTACCCTTCGCGCACGCCGCGTCGAGACAGCCCCAGTGGCTGGTGCCAAACCAGTCCCGTCGAGTGACTGAAGGGCGCGAGACCCACCAGCTCCACCACGTCGCGGTCTTTCACCGAGGCGACAACACCACGCTCCCGGTAACCCTGGAAGTTGCGCTCGCGATCAATGTGTGGCGAAATGCACCGACTTCGGACTTCTCCACGCCGAGCACGACCACGTTGGGCAATCGGACAATGGCCCGGTTACGTTGGATAGGGTCAGCCATCACGGGGGTGCTCTCTCGGCTTGCTTCGACACCCAACAGAGTTGTAGGGCCCCCGCTCTACTGTGAGATCCCCGTTACCACTCGATCATTCCAGCCCGAACAACCTGCTCAAATCCGAAGAGCCGATGAGCGGCCGTAATGAAGTCTTTCGCCCCATCGAGAATCGTTTGCAACTCATTGACGCGCACGAAAGACCAAGCGTTGGCCAAGGCGCACCTTCGCCCGCTGACGTCGCGTCAGCGCAGCGTAATCAGGTGGATGTCCTGGATACCTTCAGTGTTTCGGAGGCGCTCCATGACCTCTGACGGGGTCGGCAGCACCGTAGACAACACCATCAGCGCCGTCTTCGTGCGCGGATCAGGACCAACCGCCATGGATCCGATCGAGACGCCAACTTCGCCGAGTGCCACCCCGACGACACCAATCATGCCCGGCCGGTCGTCGTTGTGGACGACCAGCATGGACGAGGCAGGTGGAATCTCGACACTGTGGCCATCGACACCGACGATGCGCATCTCGAGGCGTGTGCCAATCGTCACAAGAGTGCCTGAGACGGCGTGTTCCCCAGATCGAACGGTGATCTGATTGACGTACTCCGGTGACTCAACGGTCGACACCTCAGTGAAGGTCAGATTGTGGTCTTCGGCGAGTTGGGGCGCGTTGACGAACGACACGCCTTCGTGGCCGGTGGACGTGAGCAATCCCTTCAGCGCGCAGAGCGTCAGAATCTTGGTACCCGCACCAGCGAGTTCACCCTGGTAGATCACTTCGAGATTGGCCGGTTTGCCGTCGAGCAGGCCACCAATGAACCGGCCTAAACATTCGGCCAGTCCCATGAAGGGGCGAACAACATTAGAGACTTCACCGGCCGCTACGTTCACGGCGTACGGCACGAAGTCACCGGCCAGGGCCAACTGCACCTGCTCGGCAATGGTCACGCCGGCCTTGTCCTGAGCTTCGACCGTCGACGCACCTAGGTGGGGTACGACGACGACGGAGGGAAGTTCGAAGAGCGGTGACTCGGTCGTCGGCTCCTTCTCGAAGACGTCGAGGGCCGCGCCCTGCACGTGACCATTTCGTATCGCCTCGGCGAGGTCGGCCTCGTTGACGATCCCGCCGCGCGCCACGTTGATAATGCGAACGCCTGGTTTTGTCTTCTTGAGCGACTCGGCGTTTAAGAGGTTCGTCGTCTCCTTGTTTTTGGGGAGGTGGATTGTGATGAAGTCGCTGACGCGCAAAAGCGCGTCCAGATCGACGAGCTCAACGCCCATGTGGCGGGCCCGCTCCACGGAGATGAAGGGGTCGTACGCGACGAGTCGCATGCCAAAGGCCATGGCGCGTTGGGCGACGAGCGCCCCGATCTTGCCAAGCCCCACGACACCGAGCGTCTTGCCGTGAAGTTCCACTCCCTCCCACTTGCTGCGCTCCCACTTCCCGTTCTTGAGTGCCGAGTGCGCCTGAGGGATATTTCGCGCTTGGGCCAGCAGTAGTGCCATGGTCTGTTCGGCCGCGGAGAGAATGTTCGAGACGGGCGCGTTGACGACCATCACGCCGAGCTCGGTCGCCCGGGCGACGTCAACGTTGTCCAGACCAATACCGGCGCGCCCGACGACGAGCAGGTCCTTCGCCGCTTCGAGGGTCGCGGCGTCCACCTTGGTGGCCGAACGGATTATTAGCGCGTGCGCACCCCGCACGGCGTCAATCAACTCCGCCGGAGAGAGACCCAAGCGGATGTCAACTTCATGGCCGGCGTTGCGAAGCTCTTGGAGACCGGATTCGGCAATCTCTTCCGATACGAGGACACGGGCCACGACACAACCTTTCGTTAAGTCCATTTACCTTAAGGGAAATCGGTGGTGACTCAGCGCGCCACTAGTTCAGCGAAGCGCTGAAGACCATCGAGGAGATCGTCATCTCCCAGTGCGTAGCTGAGCCGAAAGAAACCGGGGGCGCCGAAGGCCTCGCCCGGTACGACCGCGATCTTGACCGTCTGCAACAAGATCTCCGCCAGCTCCGCCGACGACGTGGCAACCCGGCCGGCCAAGGGCCGACCCAAGAGACCAGTGACGTTCGGGAAGCAGTAGAAGGCACCCTCCGGCTCGGCACAGGTCACATTGGGAATCGCGTTAAGCATCGAGGTCATCATCTGGCGACGACGGTCGAAGGCCACGCGCATGTCGTGGACGGCACTGAGGTCACCATTCAGCGCAGCGACGGCCGCGCGCTGGGAGATGTTCGAGATGTTTGACGTCGTCTGACTCTGGTAGTTCACCGCGGCGGCGATGACGTCGGGCGCGCTGATCATCCAGCCGATTCGCCATCCAGTCATCGCGTACGTCTTCGCCACGCCGTTGACGACGATCCAGCGATCACCTAGTTCGGGCGCCACGACCGGCATAGAAGCGCTCTTCGCGTCCCCGTAGGTCAGGTGCTCGTAGATCTCGTCACAGAGCACCCAGATGTCGTGCTCGGCGGCCCAGCGCCCAATCGCTGCGGCGTCGTCGGGTCGAATGACCGCCCCCGTTGGATTGTTCGGCGACACGAAAACCAGCATCTTTGTCTTGGGCGTGCGAGCGCGCTCCAGTTCCTCGACAGTGACGCGGAATCCGTTAGCTTCACTCGCCATCACCGCGACCGCAACGCCACCAGCCAGGTAGACCGCTTCTGGGTACGTCGTCCAGTAGGGGGCGGGAATCAGTACTTCGTCGCCGGGATCCAGCTTCGACATGAACGAAGTTATAACGGCGTGCTTGCCGCCATTGGTGACAAGCACTTGGGCCGGTGACACCGCCAGTCCCGAATCGCGCATTGACTTGGCGACAATGGCTGCGCGCAGCTCAGGGAGCCCCGCAGTCGGGGTGTACTTGTAATTGACCGGGTCGTAACAGGCCTTGGCGGCCGCTTCGACAATGTGCACCGGCGTCGCGAAGTCCGGCTCACCCGCGCCGAAGCCAATGACGGGCTCGCCAGCGGCCTTCAGGGCCTTCGCTTTGGCGTCCACGGCGAGCGTCGCGCTGGGGGCCAAGCCGCCCAGTAGGTGACTTACTCTCGGACTCATCGGACGCTCCGTTCAATTTCCGTAAGAATGAGTCTATGAGTTCTCCCGAGACACTAACGATACCGACCGAACTACTCCCGCGCGATGGACGGTTCGGCTCCGGTCCTTCCAAAGTTCGCGCTGAGCAGTTGGAAGCCCTAGTGGCCGAGTCGACCACCTACATGGGCACCTCGCACCGCCAAGCGACTGTGCGAAACAAGGTCGCTGAGGTCCGCAACGGACTGGCCGCACTCTTCTCGCTGCCCGACGGCTACGAAGTGCTGCTCGGCAACGGCGGCGCAACGAGCTTCTGGGATTCGGCCACCTTCCACCTCGTCGCCAACCAGTCTCAACACCTCAGTTTCGGTGAGTTCTCGTCGAAGTTCGCGACGTGCGTCAAGGAGGCACCGCACCTGAAGGAACCTCAGGTCATCAAGAGCGACGTCGGTACTCACCCCGAATGTGTCGCGGACGATGGGGTCGACCTCTACGCACTGACGCACAACGAGACGTCGACTGGGGTCATGATGAACATCCAGCGTCCCGCCGGAGCAAGAGGCTTGGTGGCGGTTGACGCAACATCGGGCGCCGGCGGCCTGCTGGTCGACGCGTCGCAGTTCGATTGCTACTACTTCGCTCCGCAGAAGTCCTTCGCCTCTGACGGAGGCCTCTGGCTCGCAATCTGTTCGCCGGCGGCGATCGAGCGCATCGAGGAACTAGGCGCATCAGGTCGCTGGACACCCGCCTCACTAAACCTAAAAATCGCCCTCGACAACTCGCGCCTCAACCAGACCTACAACACGCCGGCCCTCGCGACAATTCATATGTTGGCGTCACAGATCAAATGGATGAACGACAACGGTGGATTAAGTTTTTCGGCTGGTCGATCGCGTTCTTCCGCGGAGATTCTCTACACTTGGGCCGAGGCGTCGCCCTTCGCGCAACCATTCGTGCAGAATCCGTCGCAGCGCAGCAATGTCGTAGGGACTATTGACTTCATCGAAGGAGTCGACGCGACGCTGATTGCCAAGATCCTGCGGGCCAATGGGATTGTCGATACGGAACCGTATCGAAAGCTCGGTCGCAATCAACTCCGCATAGCAATGTTCCCGAGTGTCGACTCCGAGGATGTCGCTTCACTCTGCGCAACAATCAATTACATCGTTGGGAATCTCTAGCCACTTCCTATCGCAACAATTTGGATTCGTGCTGGGACGCGACGAAAAGTCCGGTGTTCTTCTCTGCGGTGAGGTGGCGTGGACTCCGGTGTCGTTAGGCGTTAATTACGATGAGGGTGACGACCAGCGGACATCTGTATCGACGGGATAGAAAATAGTCCCTTAGAAATGTCACGCCCCGTCACGACCTCCGAGGTTCGACTCCCCACTGGCACTACCTGAGAGAGAGGTCCGACCGACGAAACGAGCCAGAACCCCCGTACGCAGAACCGCCGCCGACACGCCACCGGATGCAGAAGAGTAAGGGAAGGGGCGAGGAAGCCCGATCCGAATTGAAATTTGAGTATTGTCGTTCCTGACACATCAAGAGGAGTCGAGGGACTTGGCCCGATGAAACTCCGCCAACCGACCGCGAGGCACGGTGGCAATGCCAAGAACGATGAGGAGCATGCGTGCAAGAAGTTATCAACCCAAATCCGTGTATCACATACCTAGTTGGACACAGTCCTCACTGGATTCAGGCCAAA
>JAYVNV010000077.1:0-5367 GCA_043758265.1 Acidimicrobiaceae bacterium | reverse complement strand
GCGAGCGTGAGTGCGCGAACGACGACGAAGTGGCGTACCCCCGCGCGCACGAGTTCTCTGACGTTGTCAACGTTCACGCCGCCGGTGACGAAGACCGGTCGGTCACTTCGTCGCGCACTCGTGACCGCGTAGTCGACGCCGGTCCCGTCGCGGCCCGGCTTGGTCGGCGTCTCAATGATTGGGCCGGCGCTGAAATAGTTGGCGTTCTCAGGGAGCGCCGCGTCAAACTCCGCGCGGGAGTGGGTCGACAGTCCAATGAGCGCGTCGGGACCGAGGAGTGCTCGACAGTGAGCGACGTCAACGTCTTCTTGGCCGACGTGAACGCCGTCGGCGCCGCTCGACAGGGCCAGGTCGGGCGAGTCGTTCATGATGAAGGGCACGTTGAAGTCGCGACAGATCGCGATCATCAGCGCGGCGTCGCCGCGTCGCACGTCGTCACCCAGGTCCTTCTCGCGGAGTTGGACGATGTCGACGCCACCACGAAGTACTGCGGGTAGGAAAGTGGCCATGTCGCCACGGTGGGGCACGCAGAGATAGAGGTGGCGCTGGGTGAGATCGAACACCTCACTACCCTAGGAGTCGAGCGCATCGCCCCGAAGGCCAATGTGTGGTGCAGAATGGAACTATGCAAATTCCCGCGAAGACCGAGTACGCCATCCGCGCGTTGCTCACGCTGGCGGCGAGCGACGTGTCGGTGAGCGCCGAACACCTGGCCCACGAGCAGGACTTGCCGGCGAAGTTCCTCGGGGCGATCCTGTCGGACCTGCGTCGTGGTGGTCTCGTGACGAGTCAGCGCGGTCCCGAAGGTGGATTCAAGCTCGCCCGTGACGCCGATCAGATCTCTATCGCCGACGTCGTACGAGTCGTCAGCGGCCCGATGGCCGGCGTGCGTGGCATGCGGCCCGAGACGCTGGTGTACGAAGGCGACGCGACTCACCTAAAGGAAGTGTGGATTGCGGTGCGCGGCGCGCTGCGCGAAGTGCTCGAGCACGTGACACTCGGCCAGGTGCTGCGCGGTGAACTGCCCGAGGCCGTCACAAGGTTCACGACCGAATCAGATTCGTGGGTTACCCGGACCATATGAAAAAAATTCATACTGACGGCGCCTGCCGCGGTAATCCTGGACCGGGCGGCTGGGCGTGGGCGAGCGGCCGCGCGCAGTTCGCGAGCGGAGCGGCCACGCACACGACGAATCAGCGTATGGAGGTCTTCGCCGTTATCGAGGCCTTGCGTCAGAACGACGAGTCCGCCATTGAGATCGTCAGTGATTCGTCGTACGTAGTCAAGTGCTTCAATGATCGATGGCACGTCGGCTGGCTTCGACGCGGCTGGAAGAACTCGCAAGGTCGTCCGGTGGCGAATCGTGACCTTTGGGAGGAGCTCTTTGCCCTGGTACTGCCAAGTACGCGAGATATCACGTTCTCGTGGGTCAAGGGTCACTCGGGCGACGTGATGAACGAGTTCGTCGACGTCCTCGCGACTGAGGCTGCCGACACCCAGCGCGGTGCCCATTCCAGCTCGCCTTCGACCGGGTGAAGAAGGTCGGAACATTAGGATTGCGTTGGGGGTCAATGACGTCGCGTAGGAAGGGATAGACCGTGGCACAAGAGGTCCAGCAGTTTGATGTCGTCGTAATCGGAGGAGGGCCGGGAGGCTACGCCGCCGCCCTCTACGGGGCCGCCGCTGGGCTCAACGTGGCGATCGTCGAGCGCGACAAAGTCGGCGGCACGTGCTTGCACCGTGGCTGCGTCCCGGCCAAGGAGTTCTTAGAGACGGCCCACGTTCGGCGCACCGTCGAACACGCGGGGGAGTTTGGCATCGCGACTTCTGGCGTGAGCGTTGATTTCGCGGTCAGTCAAAGTCGCAAGAACGAAATCGTCGAACGCCTCTTCAAGGGGTTGTCGGGTCTCCTCAAGGGCAGAAAGGTAACGATCCTCAGTGGGACCGGGCGACTCGACGCCGACCTGAGCGTCACGATCGTCGACGGAGTCGACATGGGCGTGGTGGCTAAGGGTACGAACGTCATCCTCGCCGCCGGTTCGGTGCCGCGCACGCTGCCCGGCTTTGACGTCGACGGCACGATAGTTGTCACGTCCGATGAGTTTCTGGATCTCAGTACGTTGCCCACGACGGCGGCGGTCATTGGCGGAGGCGCGATTGGGTGCGAGTTCGCCTCGATGCTCTCGGACATGGGAACTCGAGTGACGGTACTCGAGAGCCTGACGACAATCCTCGCTGGCTGTGATATTGAGGTCGCGAACGTCGTGGGTCGGTCCTTCAAGAAGCGCGGCATCGACATTCGAACTGGCGTGAAGATCACCGGGCACGCACCGTCGAAGGGGTCGACAACGATTTCAATTGAGGGTGGCGACGACGTGGTCGTCGACATGGTCGTGATGTCGGTCGGACGCCGTCCGCGCACGGAAGGTCTGCTCGGTGAGGGAACCAATGTCGTAGTCAACGATCGTGGCTTCGTCGTCGCCGACGGTGCCCAGCGCACCGCCAATCCGAACGTCTTCGCCGTGGGAGACGTCGTCGCCGATACACCTCAGCTCGCGCACGTTGGTTTTGCGGAGGCGATCGTCGCCATTAAGACGATTCTTGGTGAAGCGACAGTCCCCGTGGACTACGACCGCGTGCCGTGGGCTATCTACTCCAACCCCGAGGTGGCATTCTGTGGCCTGACCGAAGTGGCCGCCAAGGAGAAGGGCTACGACGTCGTGGTAAAGAAGGACCCCTTCGGCGGCAATAGTCGTGCTCAGATCATCGGTGACACTGAGGGAGTCGTAAAGATAATCGCGGAGAAGCGAGCCGACGGCACCGCCGGGCAGATCCTTGGCGTCCACATGGCCGGACCGTGGGTGACCGAGCAGCTCGGTGCTGGGTACTTCGCCGTCAACTGGGAGGCCACCGCCGAGGAGGCCGCCGCTCTCATCCAGCCGCATCCGTCACTCTCGGAAACCTTCGGAGAGACGCTCCTGGCTCTCGCGGGCAGAGGACTACACGTTGGTTGACGTCACGCTGCCGTCGCTCGGCGAGTCGGTGACCGAGGGGATCATCACTCAATGGTTCAAGAAGGTCGGGGACCGTGTCGCGCGCGACGAGCCGCTCTTCGAAGTCTCAACTGACAAGGTCGACTCGGAGATGCCCTCGCCGGCCGCCGGCGTCTTGAGTGAGATTCTTGCTGACGAGGGCGACACGGTGGAGACCGGTGCTCGCGTCGCGGTCATCGACGATTCGACAAACGGCTCGTCGGCTGTCAGCGTGTCGACGTCGGCGTCGACGCCGACGCCACCGACCCCGGCCGTCGTAGCAGCGCCTGAGGCTTTCGCCCAATCCGTGACCACGCAAAACGGCCCTGACGCGATGAGTGGTGTCGTGGTCTCACCGGTCGTGCGGCGAATCCTCGCTGACGGAGGAGTTGAGCCGTCGACCCTTCGTGGAACCGGGCCCGGTGGCGCGATCACCCGTCGTGACGCTGAACGCGCAGTTCTGGAGGGTCCGACCGAGGAGGTGGTGGTCGCGCTCTCTAACGGCCGTCGCCGCATGGGTCAGCACATGGCGGTGTCCGCGCAGATCACCCCCCACGGTTTCGTGGCCATTGAAGTCGATGGAGCGATCTTCGAGAAACTTGACGCCGTAGGACGTGAGACCCGCGAAGGGTTCACGGTCTCGGACGAGATGCTGGTCGGGCTCGTCGCGGTACGCGCCCTCGCCGAATTCGATTTTCTTAATGCCTCCTTCACTAATGACGAGTTAGTCGTGCATCGTTCGATCAACCTCGGCTTCGTGCGCGCGGTCGCCGACGACGGGATGCTGGTGCCCGTCGTGCACGCGGCCGCTGGCCTGACCCTTCGCGCTCTCGCGCGACGGCTGAGCGAGCTTGATCAACGGGTCGCGTCACGCCAACTGACGGCCGACGACCTCATGGGCGGCACCTTCACGATCCTCGGTGCGCCGAGTGAACACACACTGTGGACCGAACCAATCATTATTCAGCCCGAGGTAGCGGTCTTATCGGTCGGCGCCGTGCGTCAGGTTCCCGTTGTTGTCGCGGTTAACGGCACCGTAGAGGTGGCCGTGGGACGTCGACTAATCCTGGGGCTCTCGTTCGACCATCGCGTCAGCGAGCCCTTGGGCGCCGTGCGTTACCTGGAGCGCGTCGCGCAGTTGCTCGCCGGACTAGACGTCCAAGGTGAGCGCTAAATGCTGCGTCGGCGTCACCTCGGTCGCGTCTCTTTCGCTGAGGCGAATGACTTCCAGCGAGCCCTGATGGAGAGCAGTGACGACTACGTCTTGTTGTTCGAGCACCCCGCGACCTACACGCGCGGAATCCGCACGCTCGATGAGCACTTCCTCGTACCACCGGCGTCGCTCAACGCCGTGGTGATTGACGCCGACCGCGGAGGTGATGTCACCTACCACGCACCGGGCCAAGTCGTCGCCTGGGCAATTGTCACCGTCGACGACGATCCCTCGGCCGGCAAGGCGCACGTGACTCGTCTCGAGGATTCGGTCATCGCAACGGTACGTCACTTCGACCCGGACGGACGTCTCGGTGAGATCGGCCGTCTTAACGGGTATCCCGGTGTCTGGGCGCACCTCGACGCCGTTCCGTCAAAAATCGCCGCCGTCGGCGTGCGAACTGAGCGCAACGAGCGGGGACTGCGCCGTACGTTGCACGGCGTGGCGCTCAACGTAGACATCGACATGGCCGGCTTCGCGGCCATTGTGCCCTGCGGCATCGCCGATAGGCCGGTAGCGTCGATGCGTTCCCTCGGGCTCAACGTGCGCGAGGTCGAGGTGGAAGAACGGCTCGGCCTTGAGCTCGAAGAACGACTCGGCACTACTTCTTTGGTGGCGCGCGTCGACCGAAGTGCTGCGACTTCATCGAATGAACCTGCCCTGTTGCGACGACTTCGTCGGGCCGGGGTCGATCCCGACGACGGCGTTGCACTCCGTTCGCGTAAGCCCGAATGGCTCCGCATCGAGGCCCACATGGGCGTCGAATATCAGTCGCTGCGTACGCTCACCGAGGACCTGCGCCTAGTCACCGTGTGCGAAGAAGCCGGCTGCCCAAATATCTTCGAGTGCTGGTCGGCCGGCACCGCTACATTCATGGTGAACGGTGAACGATGCACGAGGGCCTGCGGGTTCTGTCTCATCGACACCCGCAAGCCACTCGCTCTTGACCCCAGCGAGCCAGACCGGGTTGCTGAGGCGGTCGTTCGCCTAAAGCTTGCCCACGCCGTCGTGACGTGCGTGGCGCGCGATGACCTCGACGACGGTGGCGCCGGAGCCATTGCGGCGACGGTACGTGCGATACGTGAGCGCTCACCCGACACGAACGTTGAGGTCCTGATCAGT
>JAYVNV010000076.1:0-15854 GCA_043758265.1 Acidimicrobiaceae bacterium | reverse complement strand
TACTCCGTGGGCATCACACGGTGCACTTTCGTTGACCCGACGCGAACGGTCCCCAACTTCGCGACCACTCCTCCTTCGGTCCTGACGAACCGCCGAGTGCTCGTCACCGAGATTCGTTATCCGACGCTGGCCCCTCGCTCGGCTGTCACCGAGAGCGTCGGCGCCCCTGCGGCACGTCAACCGGGCGGTTTCCCAATGATCGTCTTCGCCCACGGGTACGACGTCACGCCCGACACGTACGCGGCGTTGCTGGACGCCTGGGTCGCGCGGGGCTTCGTCGTGGCGGCACCGATCTTCCCGGACGAGAACCCCGCGGAAGTCAGTCAACAGCATTACGCCAACACCGAGGGTGACATGTGGAACGAACCGGCAGACCTCGCCTTCGTAACCCGCCAGATTTTGAAGAACAGCGCGGTGCTTTCGTCAGGCTGTCCCCTCGTCAACCAACTCGTCCGGGCGTCGGCCCTCACGCTCGCCGGTCATTCCGACGGGGGGACCGTGGTAGGGATGCTCGCCAACTCTGCCGGTCACGATCCGCAGGGTGTCGCCTTCAAAGATCTGCGGGCCGGTCTCGCCTACCGAGCGACCATTATCATGTCGGCGAAGGAAGACGGCGTCTTTGCGTACCGTGCCTCGCCCACAGGTCCCGCCCTGCTGGTGGTGCAAAGCGCCGCCGATCAGTGCAACCCGGCCAAGGGGGCCCTGCGCCTCTACCGGGATTTGCGCCAAAACAATAAGTGGTTCCTCGAACTCCTTACGGCGCATCACATGCCGCCCTATGACGCAGTGGACGTTCGCGCATTCGACATGGTCGTCGGGGTGTCAACGCGATTCCTGCAGATGATCCTTGAGAAAACTTCCACGTCAGCGAACCTCGTCACTTTTGGCAATGCCAGGCCCACCACTGCTCGAACCGTGCACGCGGGCCCAGGCCCGCTCATCCCACCGCTCACCTCCGCCCCTCTTTGCGCGATGGGCTGATGGGCTGATGGGCTGATGGTCGAGTAAACAGCAAGCGCGTCCACCCCCGCGGCTGAAAGCGACCATTTAATTTAAAAATGCGTCAATTGCGGTCTCCCGAATCCGTCCAAAATTTCAGCGATTCGCGTCACCTCATCTTTCTCGTGTCTGAATCGCGACGGGAAAACTGGAGAGTAAATTCTCTGAGAGGATTCCTCCAAGTCAGGATGAACCCGTTACTCACCAGAGTTGCGTGAACGAGCCGCGGGAGTGGTGACGGACAATCGCCTACTTGTCCACACGGCTGATTGATACTCAAAATACACGCATCTAGTGCCAGAAATGACGTTGATGGACCGTGCCACTGATCTACGCTCGATCACTTATCGCGTTTGGCGTGGATCGAGGAATGTTTGCATCGAAGTCTGGAAGTGGTCCCTATTTGGACTCTCCCAGACTTCGATGCAACACTAAAAATCTACGAAATCGCACTATGGACACATAAAACTTCACTGCAGTTGGCACGCAAGGAGCACTGACTTAAAAAATGCGACCTGACTGCTACGAGCAGCCGCTGGTTGCGCCACAACTTGAACAGACGTAGCACGACCCAGCGCGTTGCATTGCGTTACCGCACTGGTAGCACATTGGCGCATCGCGCTGCTCGTTTCGTCGCAGCAGCGGCCTCTCACCCAGGTCGACCAACGTCGACTGCACGCTCGCGTTGACGTTCACCGTCGCCTGTTCAGCGACTTCGGGCAGTGTCGGCTGGATTCTCTCGCTAGTGGAGAGCACGCCCACCTCCTCGCGCTCGCTAGGGCTCAAGTAGTCGAGCGCCAAACGGCGAAAGATGTAGTCGACCAGTGATGTCGCGATGCGCAGGTCGGCGTCGTCGGTCATGCCTGATGGCTCAAACTTCATATTGACGTACTTACGCACGTAGGTCGCGAGCGGCACACCGTGCTGCAGACCCAGACTTATCGAGATGGAAAAGGCGTCCATGATGCCGGCCAGGGTCGATCCCTGCTTGGAGACCTTGATAAACACCTCGCCTGGGCGACCGTCCTCGTACTCGCCGACCGTGACGTAGCCCTCGCAATCAGCCACGCGGAAGGCGGAGGTCGCCGACACGCGCCGGCGCGGCAGTCGCTCGCGCACCGCTCCGACGAGAACGTGGCTACCCTCTGATTTGGCAAGCTCGAGCGCAATCTCGAGCTTGTGGATCTTCGTGAACAGCTCCGCCGCCACCGAGTCGGTCGCGGTGACCGACGACGTTGACGCCTCACCATCCTTCTTCGCGGTGGAGAGCGGCTGGCCGACCTTGCAGTTGTCACGGTAGATGGCAACGGCCTTCACGCCGAGTTTCCACGCGTCCATGTGCAGGTTCTCTACGTCTTCAATCGTGGCATCCTCTGGCATGTTGACCGTCTTCGAGATAGCCCCTGAGATGAAGGGCTGAACCGCACCCATCATCCGCACGTGACCGAGGTAGTGGATGGTGTTATCACCCATTGAGCAGGCGAAGATCGCCAGGTGCTCACTCTTCAATCCGGGCGCACCAACGATTGATTTGTTCTCGTCTATGTAGAGCTCGATAGCAGCCGCCTCGGCGTCGGTGTAGCCGAGAACGCGCAGCGCACGCGGCACGGTCTGGTTGACGATTGTCATGTTCCCACCGCCCACGAGCTTCTTGAACTTCACGAGACCAAGGTCGGGCTCGATGCCGGTCGTGTCGCAGTCCATCAACAGGCCGATGGTGCCGGTCGGTGCGAGCACCGACGCCTGGGCGTTGCGCACGCCGTGGCGGCTGGCGAGGTCGACTGCCTCCTCCCACGAGCGCTGGGCCGCTTCGAGGATGTCGGCCGGCGCCTTCGATTCGTCGATCTGGTACGAGGCATCACGGTGCATGCGAAGGACATTGAGCATCGGCTCGGCGTTCTCCTCGTAGCCCTCGTGCGGTCCCAAGCGGCCAGCCGTTCGCGCGCTAGTGACGTAGGCGTGGCCCGTCATCAGCGCGGTTATTGCGCCGGCCCAGGCGCGACCTTCGTCGGAGTCGTAGGCCAGACCCGACGCCATCAGCAGCGCGCCGAGGTTGGCGTAACCGAGACCGAGTTGGCGGAACTTACGCGAGTTCTCGGCAATCTTCTCCGTCGGGTAGTCGGCCGCGCCGACAATTATCTCCTGCGCGCTGAAGAGCACCTCGATTGAGTGCTTGAAGGCGTCGACGTCGAAGCTACCGTCCTCATTCAGATACTTCATCAGGTTGAGGCTCGCGAGATTGCAGGCGGAGTTGTCGATGTGCATGTACTCCGAGCACGGATTTGAGCCGTTAATGCGAGCGGTCTTGGACGACGTGTGCCAGCGATTGATTGTGGTGTCGAACTGCAGGCCGGGGTCGGCGCACTCCCACGCGGCGCGCGCGATCTGACGCCACAGTTCGCGAGCCTTCATGGTCTCGATGACCCGACCGCCGTGACGGGCCTTCAGGTCCCAGTCAGCGTCGTCGAGGACGGCCTGCATGAACTCGTCCGAGACGCGCACTGAGTTGTTGGCGTTCTGGTACTGGATGGAGTGGATGTCCTTGCCGTCAAGATCCATGTCGAAGCCGTTATCGCGCAGCACACGCGCCTTCTTTTCCTCGACGGCCTTGCACCAGATGAACTCCCTGATGTCGGGGTGGTCCACGTCGAGGATGACCATCTTCGCGGCTCGGCGGGTCTTGCCGCCGGACTTGATTGTGCCGGCCGACGCGTCGGCACCGCGCATAAACGAGACGGGTCCACTGGCGGTACCGCCGCCCTCGAGCATCTCGGCGCTCGAACGAATGCGAGAAAGGTTGACGCCCGCGCCCGAGCCGCCCTTGAAGATGATTCCCTCTTCCGTGTACCAGTTGAGGATCGAACGCATCGAGTCCTCGACCGAGAGGATGAAGCAAGCGCTGCCCTGCTGGGGCACGCCCGTCACACCGATGTTGAACCATACGGGCGAGTTGAAGGCCGCCTTCTGGGTGATGAGGAGATGCTTCAATTCAGCTCGGAAGGCCTCGGCCTCATCGTCGTCGACGAAGTAGTCACGTTCGACGCCCCAGGCGGTGATCGTGTCAACGATGCGGTCAGCCACCTGCTTGAGGCTGGTCTCGCGCTCCGCGGTGCCCAGCGTGCCACGGAAGTACTTCTGGGCGAGGATGTTCGTCGCGTTGAACGACCAGTTCGCGGGCACTTCCACGTTCAACTGTTCAAAGGCCACCGAGCCGTCACGAAAATTGCTGATACGCGCGTCACGCCGGTCCCAGAGGACCTCGTCGTAGGGGTGACGATCGTCGGTCGTAAAGTATCGACGAATTCCAATTCCAAGTCGCTGAGGTGCGATAGCCATATCAATCTCTCTCTTCCATTCAATACCGACACTAAGAACACGCTTCAAACGACGTTGGGGGCGGGTTGTCGAGAATAGCTCTTCTCGGCCCCCCGGCCACAAGATGTAGTGGTAACACTAATTCTCGTCGCAAGATGCTGTGTTATTACAGCACTGTAATTACATCAGGTCAACTCTATTTTAGTCCTTTTCTTAACAATTTTTTCAGCCCCGGGGAACTTCGCCCCTACCAGCCGGTAACCGTCACTAGCGTCGCCATGGTGAAGCTCGTCCTGGCCCTCGACGCCGGCACTACCGGAGTGCGAACCGTCGCCTTCGACGGCCAAGCCCGCGCCATCGACTCGAGTTACCGCGTACTCACCCAGTACTTTCCACGGCCGGGCGAGGTCGAACACGACGCCGCTGAGATCGCCGACTTGGCGGTGGTGACCCTTCGAGAGGTCGCCCAGCGGGCCGTCGCGCTCGGTCACGAGATCGTCGCGATCGGTATTACGAATCAACGCGAGACGACCATCGCCTTTGACCGCGACAGTGGTCGACCCGCCCACCGCGCAATCGTGTGGCAGGACCGGCGCACCGCCGACACGTGCGACGCCTTGCGAAGCGCGGGCCACGACGACCTCGTGCGCTCAACGACGGGACTGGTGCTTGACTCGTACTTCTCGGCAACCAAGATGCGGTGGTTCTTAGATCACGGATACATGGAGTCGCTCGTCACGCCCAGCTTCGCCACGGTCGACTCGTGGCTGCTCTGGTACTTGAGTGGTGGTGTCGAGAATGGGGTCTTTGCGACGGAGCCGTCGAACGCGTCACGCACCATGTTGATGGACCTTGCGACACGCGAATGGTCACCCGAGATGTTGCAACTCTTCGACATCAATCCCTCGATGCTCGCCACAATCCGTCCTTCCGCGAGTCACTTCGCCACGGTCAACGCGTCGCTCGTACCCGAACTGACCGGCGTTGCGATCACCGGCGTCCTCGGCGACCAGCAGTCGGCGTTGTTCGGACAGGCCTGCTTCCAACCGGGCGTTGTGAAGGCGACGTACGGCACCGGCGCGTTTGTCCTCGCGAACGTCGGAGCGACGTCGCCGGGTGTCTTTGATGGACTCGTGACGTCGATCGCGTGGGACCTGGGAAGCTGCGGCCCGGTCGCCTACTGCGTTGAGGGCTCGGCCTTCGTCGCCGGTGCCGCCGTGCAATGGCTTCGCGACGAGATGGGATTCGTGGCGGACTCGAGTGAACTCGAAGCGCTCGCGCAAAGCGTGAGCGACAGCGGTGGCGTCCAGTTCGTTCCCGCGTTCACCGGACTCGGCTCACCATTCTGGCGAAGCGACGCACGCGGTTCCATCACCGGACTAAGTCGTGGCGTTGGACGAGCGCAGATTGCGCGAGCGCTCGTCGAAGCACTCGCCTACCAGGTGCGCGCAATGACCGACGCCTTCGCCCAGGGCGACATCGCACTCCAAGAACTTCGCGCCGACGGCGGGGCGGCCGCGATGGATCTCCTGCTCCAGCTCCAGGCGACCAACTCAAGGCTCGTGGTGTCGCGCAGCGCGTCGCTCGAAGCCACGGCCCGCGGCGCGGCGATGATCGCCGGTCTACAGGCCGGTCATTGGACCTCGCTCGACGAGCTCGACGCACTCTGGGAGTTAGACCGACGATTCGAACCTGACGATCCTCTCTTCGTCGACCACGGGTACCGAGCGTGGCTACGAGCGCTCGAGCACGCGTGAGAGTAGGTTCGGACAACGACGATAGGAGAACAATGCAGGAGTTCACATCAGCGGTCGTTCGCGGCGGCCTGTCATTCGGTGAATCGCCGCGATGGCACGACGGTCGTCTCTGGTACTCCGACTTTTACCGCCACGGCATCTTCTCCATGGACACCGACGGCTCGCACGAGCGACTTGAACACGAGGTCCCGCAGCAGCCGTCGGGGCTCGGCTGGCTGCCCAACGGCGACCTGCTCTGCGTCTCCATGATCGACCACTTGATCCTTCGTATCAGGGGTGAAGAGGTCTCGACCTTCGCTGACATCAGCGAGTACTGCGGCTTCTGGGCTAACGAGATGATTGTCTCACAGACTGGCTTTAGCTACGTGGGCAATTTCGGCTTCGACCTCGACGTGTTCCTGGCGGAACATGGTGTCGAGGGGCTGCTGGCGGCGGCGCCGCCGGTCACTAATCTCGTGGTGCTCTCCCCCGAGGGCGACGTGGTCCAGGTGGTGCCCGATTTAGCATTCCCCAACGGCACCGTCATCACGCCTAACGGTGCGACGCTCATTATCGGCGAGACGTTGGGCTCGCAGTTGACCGCCTTCGACGTCGCCACCGACGGGACACTGAGCGGGCGCCGCGTGTGGGCACCCCTCGAGTTCGTGGCGAGCGATGGAATGTGCCTCGACGCCGACGGTCAAGTCTGGCTCGCCAACGCGGTCACCAATTCGTGCTTGCGCGTGCGTGAGGGCGGCGAGATCACGGCAACGGTGACGACAACCCAGACGTCCTTCGCCTGCATGCTCGGCGGCCAGGACCGAACAACACTCTTCGTGATGACCGCTCCGACCAGCGACCGATTCAAAGCCACTGGCGTCACGCGTGGTCGAATCGAAGCTGTGGAGGTTGCCGTGGCGGGCGCGGGCACTCCCTAACAGCAATTCTTAGGAGAGTTTGGTCAGCGCTTTTTTGATGTTGCGCACGGCTTGGTCGGTTCGCAACTCGTTCTCGATCAACGCGAAGCGGACGTGGCCGTCACCCCCGTCACCGAATCCAACGCCCGGACTCGTGGCGACGTCGGCCTCTTCAATGAGGTACTTCGCGAATCCGAGCGAGCCCATATGCAGGTAAGCCGGTGGAATCGGCGCCCAGATGAACATCGAGCCGCGCGGGGGCGTGACGGCCCAGCCAACGCGGCTCAAACCGTCGATCAGCGTGTTGCGACGCGACTGATAGATGGCGTTCAAGTGCGCGGGGTAGTCGGGAGCTTCATTCATCGCGACGATTGCCGCGATCTGCACCGGTTGGAATGTTCCATAGTCGAGGTAGCTCTTCAGCTTGGTCAGCGCCGCGACAATCTCGGGGTTGCCGACGAGGAAGCCAACGCGCCAGCCAGCCATCGAGAACGATTTTGTCAGCGTATAGAGCTCGACGCAGCACTCCTTCGCGCGCGCCACCTGCAGGATCGATGGCGGCCGGTAGCCGTCGAAGCCGAGGTCGGCGTAGGCGAAGTCGTGGCAAACAATCAGGTCGTGCTCGAGGGCGAATGTCACGAGCCGCTCCATGAAGAAATGATCAACGCACGCGCTCGTCGGGTTGTGCGGGAACGAGCAGATGACGACACGCGGCTTGACCAGTGCCGTCTCCCACGCGTTAAGCAGACCATCGAAGAAGTCGTCACCGGGGTCATTGGACGTGGCTCCGGGGTCTCGCATTGGCACCGTGATGACGTTGGCCCCGGCGAAGCCCGGACCGGCCAAATGGATCGGGTAACTGGGACTCGGCACGAGGGCGCTGTCGCCGGGACCAAGCAACACCCACATGAGGTGAACCAAGCCCTCCTTGGCGCCGATCGTCGTCACCACCTCGGTGTCGGGGTTGAGGTCGACGTCAAAGATCGACTTGTAGCGGTTGGCCATCGCGAGACGCAGGTTCGGTATACCTCGACTCGCGCTGTAGCGATGGTTCCGTGGGTTATTGGCAGCCTCGGCCAGCTTGGCGACGGCGACGTCCGGACTCGGCAGGTCAGGGTTACCGAAGCCGAAGTCGATGACGTCGCGACCGCTCGAACGCGCGTCGGATTTCAGTCCGTTGATCAGCGCGAAGACGTAGGGTGGCAGGCCGTTAATTCGTCGAAATTCCATCAGTGCGACCTAGGCATTGCGTTGACGCCACCCGCGCAACTCGGCAATGGGCACCTGCGGGGCGAAGACCGCCCACGTCGCCCCGGCGTCGCGCAGCGCACTAAGTTGCGCACCTACGTCGTTCGAACCGGGACCGGCCCACGTGACTTCACCATTTTTCGATAACTCACGGACGCGCTCGGCCGGCGCGTCCCAGACATTGAGCGCCACGCCCAAATCACGGGCCAGCGCGTTCGTCGCCGCCGCCCCCGCTCCAATCCACACTGACATCGTCGGGGCCAGTGCCGCCGCCGTCTCAGCGAGCAGTTCGCGTCGTCGTTGCGGCGCGAGCACTGCTACGTCGTACGCCTCATTCTCGGGCGCCGACAGTTTGTCGCCCGTACCGAGGGCGCAGATGACGCGACGTGGGGCGAGCGTCTCGAGGGTGGCGAACTGACGTACGAGGTGCCCCGTACCAACGAGCCCGATCCGCGCCACGAGTGGACCAACAATCAGGTCTGTGTGCCGCCTGGCAATCGCCGCCAACAGTGGAAACGGTGCGAGCGAGGGACGTTGCGGAGAACCCATTGGCCAGAGGTGGTCGTAGGCGAAGACGCCGTCGAGGCCGGCGTCGACGGCGAGCGACGCCGCGTCGAAGGCGTCGCGAGCGCCGTTGCGAAAGGTCGGCAGGAGGACGCCGAGCTTCATGCGCTCCGCTCGAAGGCCACGAGCGCGGCGCCCATGGCACCCGAACGCCGATCGAACATTGAGGACGTGATGGTGATGACGGGACGGGCGCTGTACCCCTCGACGAGGTCGACGAGGTACTCGCGAGCGAAGGGCAAGACTATTTTCGAAGCGCTCGAAAGACCGCCGCCAATGACGAAGTGCCCGCAGTCGAGGATGACGGCGAGGTTGGCGAGGCCGAGCGCCAGCCACCAGCCGATCTCCTTCATCAACAGCACAGCCTCTTCAACGTTGAGCGCGGCGGCGGCCGTGACGTCCTCGGCCCGCACGGCAGCCGCGTTGCCCCGTTGGGCGACCAACGTGGGCAGCCGTCCCTCAATCGCGGCCTCGCGCGTCAGTCGGTTGAGACCACCACCTGAGGCGTAGCGCTCCCAGCAGCCGTAGCCACCGCAGTGGCACGCGGCGCCCCTCGCGACCACGACCATGTGCCCGATCTCCCCCGCGAAGCCACTACGACCACGAACGAGCGCCCCGTCGCAGAACACGCCGCCACCGATGCCCGTGCCGAGCGTGACCATCACGAAGTCGTCGACGCCGCGCGCGGCACCCCATTCGTGCTCACAAAGAGCCGCGCAGTCGGCGTCGTTCTCGCAGTAGACCTTGGTGCTCGCAAGCGACGCACTGAGTAGCGCCCCGAGGTCCGCGCCCGAGGCGGTGCGAAGATTTGGCGCGTAGACGAGACGTCCGTCGCGGCGCATCATCCCGGGTAGACCAACCGCGACCGGCACGTCGCTCGCGGTAAGACCCTGACGCGCGCTCAACTGCTCAACGAGGTCGGTGACCACGCTCGCCGTGGCGCCGCCGAGCTGCTCGTCGTGGGCGTGGGGAGTCTTCACTTCAAGCTCACCAATAACTCGGCCGTCGCGAGCCATCATCAACGCGAGGGCCTTAGTGCCGCCCACGTCAACGCCGATCGCGACGTCACTCATTGTTGTCTCTCGGCCCGCGCCTTCAGCTCGCGCAACGCTTGGGTCTGGATCCGGTACGCGGCCCGCGACTTTATAAACGTTGGTATCGGCACGAGCAACTCAACCTCTAAGTCGTAGGTGACTTTAGTGACACCGCCCTCGGTTTCGAAACGGTACTCACCGACCATCGTCTCGGCAAGGTCGCCCTTGGTCTGGTGCCAGGACAGCTGCTCAGGCGCAAGGCTGTAGTCGTAGCGAAGGGTGTAGGTGGTCGATCGCCCAAAGGCCGCCGCGCGGAACTCGACGTCGAGGGGACGATTCTGATCGTCGCGGGCGAGCACCTCGATCCGCTTAAGGTCGCCCACCCAGTCGACGTAGTGCTCGAAGTCAGTCACGACGCCGTAGACCACGATCGGCCCAGCGTCCACCAGAATCGATTCCGTCGCTCGTTGCGCCATCGCACCCCCTCAGCCAACTAGCCTAGGGCAGCGGATTGTGGTCGCCAAAGTGGTCGAAGGGCGCCAGTTGCTGCGACAATCGCATCGCCAAGTGATTCCACTCAAAGTGCTCAAGCGCATTCTGACGGGCGGCCGCCCCGTAGCAACGGCGCCGTTCGTCGTCGCACATCAAAGTTTGGATCGCCTTGGCGAGCAGCTGGTCACTGTGCGAATCAGCGACCACGAGACCCGTCACACCATTCAAGACGGCCTCGTGGCTTCCGCCCGACCTTCCCGCGATTGAGGCGACGCCGCTCGCCGCAGCCTCGACAAAGACGATGCCAAAGCCCTCCTGCTCCAAGCCGAACCAACGGCTGCGACAGTCCATCACCATGAGGTCGCTCGCTGCGAGCCACGATGGGAGCGAATCATCACTGACCCGTCCGAGGAACGTCACGGGCGCCTTCAACCGTACTGCAAGTTTCTTAAGTCGCGCCTGGTCTCGACCGCTGCCGCCGATCGCAATCTGGAGCTTGGGGAACTCGTCCTTCAACCGGACCGACGCGCGGATTAACGTGTCCATTCCCTTGCGCGGGACGAGGCGCGAGTACGAGCTGACAAGGAATGCGTCGGAGCTAAGTCCGAGTGCGGCGCGAACCTCGCCACGCCGAGACGGGTCGAGCGGCGTGAACCGCGTGGAGTCAACACCGGGCGGAACTTGAATCACCGCTGGCGTCGCCTCCGCCGCACAGCGACGGACCTCGGCCTCGGGGTACGTCCCGGCGCACACGACGACCGCCGCACGTCGAAGTACGAAGCGAAGTGACGCGGCGACCAACGGTATCCGAGCCGGCACAGTGACCTCCGAACCGTGCACGACGACACCGAACGGCACCGACAGCGATGGCCCGAGCAGACCGAGCGGCCAGGCCGGGTCGAGCAAGACGAGGTCCGACCCGTGACGGCGAATCGCCGATTCAATCGCCCTGCGCGTTCGAAGGGTAGGCAGAAAAAGGGTCTTCGCTCTGACCCGCTCAATGACCACGTTGCTGCGTGCGTCGAACGCTTTAGCCTCGGGATGCGAGGCCGCGGTGAGAACGACGGCCCGACCGCTCTCCAGTCGATTCCAAAGTTCGTGAAGGTAGACCTGAATACCGCCCGTTTTCGGCGGGTAATCGTTGGTCACTAGGAGGTGGCGTGCCATAACTCCACGCTACCTAACCAGTCAAGGTTGATTGGCCTGCCTGTTCGTTGCGGAGCGGTGTTGGAACTTGAGTCGCGGGATCATGCCCTGCGCGGTGAACAGTTGGACCACGTCGGCTTCACGACTCGTCATCACCAGTTCGTCGGGCTCCGCGCCCAGCACGAAACTCACGAGGCAGTCTTGGCAGTCGGGGGTTCCGCGTCGCACGCAGTCGTTACAACTGATTGAAAGCTCAATATCATTAGTCATCGTGGCACCTTTCACGTGCCACAACCTTGATGGATGCCTGTGACATCACGTCACCGCTCCGCGAGGTAGCGCTCGACTTCCTCGGCAACTTGCGATGGCCCGAAGACCACGCCCTCGCCGACGACCATCGCGCGCTCAACGTCGATGACCACGTAGAACGGTGGCCACCGGATGTCCAGCAACGCCAGAATATCGGGCGACACCAGCACCGGCTGGCGCGCACAGGACCATTCGCCGCAGTCGTCGTCGGTCGCACTCACGATGACAACCTGGAATCCCGCGAGCTCGTCCAGCGTCGAGTGCACGAACGCGGCACAGCCGTCGCAATTGGGCTTAATAGCTACGACGAGGGTAATGCCCTCGAGGACGAGCGTTACCGGTTGACCGCGAAGCCACGTCCCGCTCAGCGTCAATGGTGCCCGTCGCTCGCGGGGTCGATCGAAGGAGTGGGCGCCGTTAGGCGTCACTGGTATCAGTGATCGCCTCGACCGCGCGACCGTGGCCACACCAGCGACAAGTCACCGATTCGACGCTCTTCGAAATGACCTCGGGCTCTTCGACATTCAGTTCGCCGCCCATCGTATAGTGATGGAAAGAGCGCACCGCGATCGTCTCCACCACATCAAACCTAGTGAGATTGCCACAGGCAGTGCATCGGTAGCGAGTGATCACGACTTCAGAATAGTTGGCAGAAACTTTACTCATTCAAATCGGTGACGTGCACGACGGCGATCGGGACGCACTTCAAAATCCAAAAAATTTCGTTCTTCGTACTTAAAGACCGTGTCGAAGGGCAACGGACTAATCGCCATGTTCGCGCGCTCGGCTTCAATCAAGCGACCGAGCGCGCCAGGATGACGAACTTTCCCGAGGACGATTGGCCCAGCCGCAGTTTCGAGGAGTATCAGGCCACGGCGCGTCAGGCGTTCGGCGACGCGCTGGTCGATCCGTACCGCTACGACGTCTCTCAGCTCGACGGTGCTTCGACGATGATGCATGACGCCGCCTTCGAGGATCACTCGTTGGTTGGTCACTTCAACCTTGTGCGAACGCCATCGCCACGCCCGCGTCAACGCAACCAGGGCGAATGGACCGGCGAAGACTAGTCCCAGCAGCATCTCGTGGCGGTGAATTACATGCACGTGCTCCGCACCGACAATGACCAACGCGCAGAAGATGACCGCCGAGATCAACGGGCGGACGAGGCCGTGGGCCACCGGCGTCACGGAGATAATCGGCACTTCACCCTCGCGCATAATCATGCGTGTGCTCATGCGCTCAAGGCTAAGGACTCATCAGTCACCACGGCGGTCATCTGATATGAAACTCACGTAAATACTGGCTCATACATTTCGCATTTGATGGGCGGCCATCTCGAAGTAAGTACTCATCTCAAGGTACTGCTCATCGCTCAGCTCGCCCCGAACGCTCGCAAGCGCCTTCGTCATCGCATTGAGCCAGGCGTCGCGGGCCGACTTCGTAATGCGAAAGGGCGCGTGGCGCATGCGAAGCCGGGGATGACCTCGCTCCTCCATGTAGTTCGTAGGCCCACCCCAGTACTGCACGAGGAACATCACGAAGTGCCGCTTCGACTCAGCGAGATCGGCCGGGTACATCGGGCGTAACAGCTCGTCACGCTCGACCGACTGGTAGAAGGCATCGACAAGTCGGGCAAAAAACTCCTGACCTCCGACTAAGTCGTAGAACGTCTCCACGCGAACACATTAATAGTGTCCTCTAGACTTGCCCGAGCCTCTTGTGAGGCACGCGGGTGTAGCTCAATGGTAGAGCTCCAGCCTTCCAAGCTGGCCATGCGGGTTCGATCCCCGTCACCCGCTCCAACGATTTTCGTTGAGAGCGCAATGCTTTCAAGGACTTTCGAGTAACCGCGGGTGACCACGAGTAACCACGAATGTCCCCTGTCACATGCCCAAACTATGCCCGATTATGCCCAAACTATGCCCACGGACTCGTCGCATGACGCGCGTACGTAACTTGAGGAATGCGTCGAAATGCGAAGACAAAGTTCGCACGGCTCAAAAATTAATCTGAGTCAGGACTATTTCGAAGATTTGTTGCCTTGTTCGCAACTTCGACGAAGCCTCCAAGGGCGTCCGCGATGATCCGGTCTCGCTCTTTGGTGGCGTGTTGGTAGCGCATGGCGGCAACTGACGATGAATGCCCGGCACGGTGCATTAACTCCACTGTCGTCGCGCCCGTGGCGGCCGCCAGGGTTAATCCCGTGTGTCGGAGGTCATGTAGACGTAAGTCATTCCGGCCCACTTTCGATCGTGCTCTTTGCCAAGCGACTTGTAACACGTTGGCCGTGAGGGGCACTCCAGTGATCCCCACGAAGACGAAATCGTCAGATCCGGATCCCGCGAAACGGTCCAAATGGCTGTTTATCTTTTCGATGAGAGCCCCTGGGACCGCAATTGTTCGCCTACCGGCCCGCGTTTTCGGTGCTTTGACCAGTGACTTCCCGTGCATCGTCACCGTACGACTCTGCTCAATATGGATCGTCGCGTTGGGCAGATCGACATCCCTTCTTCGGAGCCCAAGTAGTTCTGCTCGTCGAAGTTGACACCACGTGGCAAGAGCGACAATCAATCTCAGATGCTCAGGCATCGCAGCCTCGAGCGCTCCTACTTCGGCAGCAGTGGCCACGGGACGCTCTGCGGGACGCTCAACCCCCGCTCCATCGACCTTGCACGGCGAGGAGACGAGGAGTCCGTCGACAACTGCGGTTCGCAGTATTGCCGACAAGAGGCGGTATGCCTTCGCCGCAGTCGAAGGATGAATCTGAGCGAGGTTGGCGTGCCAACTTCGAATTGCCGATGGAGCGAGATTGACCAGCGCCGTTCGACCCAAAGTAGGAAGTACATGAAGTTCAAGCAAGTAGTCGTAGAGCTCGCGAGTGCGAAAGGCGAGTTCATTCCGCTGCTTGAGCCAACGTTCGGCGTACTCGTCGAGTGTTGTTTTGCCTGACTTGGGGTTGATCCACGCGCCGCGATGAAGGTCCGCGTCAATTGTGGAAAGGTGCACGAGGGCGTCCGCTTTGGTTTTGAATGTTCCAGCCGAGTGCACCTTGCCGTCGTGAAAATACAGAGCCTGCCAACGTCCAGAAGTACGCTGTCGCACTGTCCCAAAGTGTCGCTTGGCCATTATTCGATCGTCGGTGGATCGATCGGTGACGGATGTACCTTCTGCACGACTGCCCAACGGTCGCGGCGAGTACCCAGAAAATCAGCGAGCGCTACTCAATCTGGGTCCCTGACATCGGTGTCGCCATTGATCTTTGAGGCACGATCCCTGGCTCGAGCCTCTTCGCGCAGTTCGCGGTCGAACGTGAAGAAGAGTTCTGCGAGCTGCGTTGCCCGAGGATCGTCGTAGCCGCGACCTTCGTAGTGAAACGTGCCTTCAACGGGATCGCCATCTCGCTCGCCAGCCATGTATTCAGTGCGGGCACTGCGGAGAGCTGCAAACGTTGTCGAGAAAGCCCTCGACTTCGTGATCAACTGTCCAGTGAATCCGAAGGTGTGGGCGTGGTCGCGCAAGCGCATCGATTCGTACTTGGCTTCACCGCCTAAGTCCCAGGCGGTGAGCGCCAACCGTCGTAGATGGAGGTCGTCGACGAGCGACGTAATCTGGCGGCGAGCGCGAAAGCGTCGAGCCAGTTCCTTCGAACCGTCGGTTGTCTTTGCCGCGTATTTGGCAACGTAGGCGGCCACCTTCACGGCTTCCTCCTCGCGTTGCGCCAGGTCCTGGATGTCGTAGACGCGACCCCACCGAACCGAGCGTCCGTCAAGGCCAGGAGCTGATGCTCTCTCGATTGAAGCACGGACGACTTGTTCAAGAAGCTCAACTGACGCCCACGATGGTGGCTCGGCGTCAATTGACTTGGGACCATCGAGGCGCAGCACGCAGTGGAAGTGAGCCAGACCTCGACGCTGCACTTCGGCAACCTTCAAGTACTGCAATTGTGCCACTGAGCTTAAATTGGGTTGTCCAACGCCCCCCTCTGCGGCCAATAACCGACGCATGAGTTGGATGGTGTTGTTCCACAATCTTGACGCGTGAGCGTTCCACAGGACGGCACTGCGATAGTCAAAGCACTTCTCGCAAAGGGGGCG
>JAYVNV010000075.1:0-5385 GCA_043758265.1 Acidimicrobiaceae bacterium | reverse complement strand
TGATTCGTGCTGTCGCAGATGATCCGATCGGCCGCGACGCCGATGGCAAGGTCCACATCGTGAGCGTGCGCGCGCGCTGCGACGACGACGGGCGCGTGCACGTGAGCGCCGCCGGTGCCCAGGCATCGCACGTACTGAGCTCTATGGCCCGCGCCAACGCACTAGCGATCGTGCCCGACGGTGTCGGTATCGCGAGCGGCGAGTACGTCGAGACAATCCTCGTTGACATCGACGCCCTAGGTGGTACCAGTGCGTTGCTCACCACTCCGATTACGCCCGTATCGTGAGCGACGCCGACCTCAAGGGTCCGACGCCGGTGACGTTGCGTCGAGGACCGCTCCTCGCAATGCCGACTTCTGGACCGCTAGTGGACGGCTTTGGCCGAGTACACACCGACCTGCGGGTCTCGATCACTGATCGATGCAATTTGCGTTGCGTTTACTGCATGCCGGAAGAGGGAATGGTCTTTGGCGCACGCGAGGAGATCTTGACCTACGAGGAGCTACTGCGAGTCGTTCGAGTGGCGCACGCCATGGGCATTCGCACGGTCCGACTGACTGGGGGTGAGCCCCTGGTACGACGAGGAATCGTCGAGTTCGTCCGCGACCTTTCGAAGGTCGGCTTGGACGATATAGCCATGACAACCAACGCCATGGACCTCGCCCGCTTCGCCGCGCCATTAGCGGCGGCCGGTCTCACTAGGGTCAACGTGAGTTGTGACTCCCTTAAACCGGGACGATTCGCAGAAGTGAGGCGCCGTGGCGATCTCGCCACTGTGCTTGAGACAATGGACGAAGCCGATCGGGTGGGTCTTGGACCAATCAAGGTGAACGTCGTGCTGCTCGCGGGTATTAACGACGACGAAGTGCTCGACTTCGCGGCCTTCGCCCGTGCGACGGGGAGGATTGTTCGGTTCATCGAGTTCATGCCCCTCGACGGCGATCACAGTTGGGATCGATCCAAAGTCGTGGATTCGGCGCAGGTCGTAGCGCGCATCAATCAGGTGTGGCCCTTGAGAGCGGTCCAGCAAGAAAATGACGTGTCGCCGGCGGTCCGGTACCGGTTCCGCGACGGTCGTGGTGAGATTGGAGTCATTGCGACCGTGACCCAGCCGTTCTGCGGGACGTGTGACCGTCTGCGTCTAACGGCGGACGGTCACATTCGAAACTGCCTCTTCTCCGAGGGCGAGAGGCCGCTGCGAGTAGCCCTACGTGGTGGCTGCGATGACGGGGTGATTGAAACGGAACTACGTCGCGCAGTCTGGACAAAGAAGGCCGGACGGGGCAGCGACGACCTGACGCTCCTTCGGCCACGACGTTCCATGTCGATGATTGGCGGTTGACGTGGCGACCGTCTTGTTCTTCGGTCCGTTAGCCGACCTCGCGCATTGTCGGCACGACGAACTGGCCGGGCGAACGGTGAGCCAACTAGTTGAAGCAGCGCAGCACCGCTACGGCGAGCGCTTCGCGGCGGCCCTGGTGTCGTGCGCAATTTGGGTCAATGGCGAGCCGGCCGGTCTCGACGTAGTGGTCTCGGAACTCGACGAAGTTGCGTTTTTACCACCCGTGTCAGGCGGTTGACGACGAATTCTCAAGCGTCAGCTTGGGAGCCTTCTGATCGGTGCGGATGTGCTCCGGCAAGTAACTCGAGAGCGTGGGGGATGACATCGAGCACCGCACCGAGGCATTCGACGGCGCCGCTCGGACTACCCGGTACGTTCAGGATCAATGTTCCACCGCGTGTGCCAGCGACTCCGCGTGCGAGCCGTCCGAGGGGGTTGGTGAGGCGCATTGCTTCAGCGAGGCCCGGGGCCTCGCGCTCGATCACCGCTCTCGTAGCTTCAGGCGTGAGATCACGGGGTGAGAACCCGGTGCCGCCGGTCGTGACGAGCAGACCAACGTAGCCACTCGACATATCGAGCAACGCCCGAGAGACGGACTCGACGCCATCGGGCACCACTCGTTGGCTGTCAATAGTGAACCCCGCGTCGCTCAGTATCCTTGCGAGTTCGGGACCGCTTCGGTCTTCGACAACTCCGTTAGTCACCGAGTCCGACACCGTCAGGATTCGAGCGTTCACGGACACCGAGACAGAGCATAGACGACAACTGGTTGCGCACTCTACGGCTCGCGACCGCGACTTCGAGGAAAAGTCCTGTCGAGAGATCAAGTGGCCCCGGCTCGTTGGTGCTTTGAGAAACGCACCGAGCCACTCAAGCAACTGCGCGCGTTAGCGGCCGGCCCCGCGACACTCGATACCCCCGATACGGGTGATGGCGAGACATAATTGTGATTGATGCCCGCCCCGATTGAGTCATGGTCCAGTCGCTGGAAACGTCGCGCGAAGACCATCCCGGCGATGCTCGCCGCTACGACTGTCGCCATTGGCACCGCTCCCTTCGCGGTGCCGTTTTTGGCGATCGTCGACGTGGTCGGAGGGCGAAGGCGCCTTCCCATTTTGAGGGTCTACGGCTTCGTCTTGCAGTATCTCTTCAATGACAGCGTTGAGATCCTCTTCGCTGGTCCCCTCTGGGTGATGGCCCACTGTGGGCGATCATTGGATTCTGAGCAATCGCGGCGCCGTCACGAGCGACTTCAGGCGTGGTCCATAAGTAGTCTGGCGCGCCGAGCGCACCAGTGGCTGGGTATCACTGTGAGCATTGATCCCGCGAGCAACGATCAGCTCGGTGGTGGTCCGGCGATCGTCATTAGTCGACACGTACATCTCTTCGACTCGTCATTGCCGTCGCTGCTCTACCAGCGTCGAGGCTGTCTCGCCCGTGGGGTAATAATGGCGGAACTCCTCGCTGATCCCGGCTTCGATCTGCTCTACCAGCGCACCGGCTCGGTCTTCATTGTTCGAGACGGCGCACCCGACACCACAGAACGATTGTCCCCGCTGGGAGAAGGGCTAAATGAACACACGGTCGCCGTGATCTTTCCCGAGGGGAGACTCTTTCGTCCGGCGCTGCTGACTCGCAACCTAGAGCGCCTGGCGACGACCAATCCGGTTCGGGCAAAACGGCTCGAGGGGCTCTCTCGTCTTTTGCCGCCACGACCAGCGGGACTACTGGCCCTGACCAGAGCTGCTCCCGGGGCCGACCTCGTCGTGATCAACCATTTTGGCTTTGACGCCGTTCCCTCCATCCGAATTCTCATAGCCAACGCGCCGTTGGACATGACGATCAGAGTGACCGCCACGAGATACGCAAGGTCCGCAATTCCTAAAGGTGACGTTGAATTCATTGCGTGGCTTGACGCCATCTGGTGCGAGATGGACTCGGACCTGGTTCGTGACGAGCAGGCTCGACGGGCGTAAAACAAGCCAAATAGTTGGCTGGGGCGAACGTTTTCACGCACGTTCGCCGCGCGTCACTGGTGGAGGTCGTCAAACCTGACTTCTGACGTGCTCGTGCCCAGCATGGCTCGTCAACAGCATCGCGTCCGTCGAAGGGTTCCTAGACCTCGGACGCAGGGACGGTCCGACAGCACCATAAAGGAGTGCAAAAGGTTCGGAGTTGATGAAAGCATCGTTGAACTTGCGCAAGGCGCTGTGGCGCAAGGGGCGTTGCGCGTACTGTCGCGCAGGATTGTTGCGATGTCTGCGCCGGGTCGTTGCAGCACGCACTGAGGTTTCGGACGTACCACGCATCGAGTGGAGCAATTCAAATGTGATTGATTCTTACTCGTGTTCTCTGGCTGCTGCCTACTTCGAACGTGCCGTTAAGCAATGTGTGTTGGCGGAGAAAAGTCGAACGGGGATACTTTCGCAGCCCCCAACAATAACCGGGGAGAGGTTTCGAGGTTGAAACCTGGTCTCACGCGGTACGACACGCGACGAGGGACTGCGTCGCGACTAGGGACGGCGCAGGCTTCGCTTCGACGGCCTCAGAATTGCGTCGTCTCATTTCTCGTCAAATTTTCGTGAGATAAGAGGTCAGTGGGCGAAGAATCTCCAATTACTCAACAACGAAAAGGGGAAGTCGGTGGCCCCCTTTGTCCTACCGATCAGCGAAAACGGTTCCCAGTGGATAAAAGCTGCAGGGCGGGTGGTCCTCACTGGCGTCGGCCACGCAGAATATGTGGCTGATGCTCCCCGGTTGCCTTCCATTGATCCACGAGGGGTTGAGTTCTGGCGGAGAACGAACGAGTCCGTCGGAGAACGGTGCGACCTGGGTGACCCAGACTGAGTGCGATTTCAAGGGGTCGAGGTTTTGTTCTCAACCTCGATGATGATGATGTCGTACACGCTGACATCGACCCATCGACCCTTCGTCGTCGCGCCGCTGGAGTGTTTCGTCGAGATCCAGTGAACCTAGTGGTCCGGTCGAAACGACTCGCACGGGTTGGCAATGATGCCGCCTTGCCTCTATCCTCCTAACGTTCCCGACGTTGCCACCGTGCCGTAGGGTCGGTTGACGGAGTGTCATAGGGCCAGGACTCTCGACCCCTCTTGGTGTAGCTCCTCACCCCAGCGAGGTCGCGGGTCAGAGTCAATTGGTTCGATCATCGCGTCACTGCACCTCGCGTATCTCACTGGTCAAATTCAGTAATACTGAAAAGTTCGTGAATGGGTGGTTGCGATTGTCGACGTTGAACTCGGCCATCCCCGCCGGGTTGTATTGAAGTCGGACAGCCGAGCGTGCGCCGGCGTATGAGGAGTCGAAGGAACGCGGTGCGTTAAACCTTTGGTATCAGGAGGCGCGCTAGGGACTCCTCAATTGCCGAGATGTTGCTCCAGAGTGGTTTTGGGTGACCAGGAATTACTAGGGTCAATCGAATGGAATTTGAATCAGACGATGAACTGATCGTGGCAGCTTCGCTCGAGGAACTGGCGGGCGGTCCTCTGCCCATCATCGAACTGGCGGCACGTCTGGGACGTCGAGGGGTGACCGAGGGTCTCACTCACGTTGACGATGAGGATCTGCTGCAGGAGCTCGACGAGATTTTACTCTCCAGTGATGATGTGTGGATGAGCGACGATGGGATAGTTGCGTCAACTGCGCTGTTGCTCGAGGGGCTCTGCTTCACCCATCGTGTAACAGGTTCTGAGCTGATTCGCGATGTGTTGGACGCGAGTCCCGACTTCACGGTGCTTGATTTTGACGTGAGCGATGGGCTCGCGTTCAGTGGCGGAGGGAAGCTGCATTACACAATCGGGTCCGAGGACGAGCTAGCCCTCAGCGACAACGATTCCTTCGCCGGGCCGCCAGGCTGGCTTGGCGCGGTGAAGGAGTTCGATACCGTTGTTCTGTCGCGAACCGGACGGACCGTCTCTCTCGCAGTCGTGCGGGAACCAGACCGCGGTGACGCGGAGGAGGAGGCCCTGCGCGGGGCCTTCACTGATCTCTACGAGCCCGGGATTGCGGTGGAGGCAACTGACTTA
>JAYVNV010000074.1:0-16062 GCA_043758265.1 Acidimicrobiaceae bacterium | reverse complement strand
AAGGTTGCTGGGAACACTCCCAGTCCGATTCAACGAATAGTAAGGAGTCGACCGGTGAACAAGGCCGAGTTGGTAGATGCAATTGTTGCCGAAAGTGGCGCGACCAAGAGCACGGTAGCTGAGGTCCTCAAGGCCCTGGAAGACGTCGTCGTCAGTAATGTTTCAAAGGGTGAGAAAATCGTTCTTTCGGGTTTCCTCTCATTCGAACGTGTGGCTCGAAAGGCCCGCACAGCCCGTAATCCCCAGACCGGCGAGGCCATTCAGGTAATGGCGTCTAATGCCCCCAAGGTCTCCATTGGCTCAACCTTCAAAAAGGCAGTCAAGAGCGCGTAGGTCCCTTTAGAAACAAGAAACCCCCGGGATTTCTCCCGGGGGTTTCTTGTTTTACGAGGAAAACTTAGGCGACGAGAACGTCAACGAGTTTGCGGCCACCTCGGTACCCGAATTTTACGGTTCCCTCAGCGAGCGCGAAGAGCGTGTCATCACGTCCGATACCAACGTTACGGCCCGGGTGAAACTGGGTGCCACGCTGGCGGATAATGATGCTTCCCGACTTCACGGCCGTGCCGTCGAAGGTCTTTACACCAAGGCGCTGGGCGTTGGAGTCGCGACCGTTCCTGGTGGAACCGCCACCTTTGGTCTTAGACATGGAACTCCTTAGGCCTTGGGCGAGATTTTGGTGATCTCGACGGTCGAGTAATGCTGGCGATGTCCCCAGCGGCGACGCTGGATGGACTTCGCCTTGTAGGTCAGGGCCCTAATCTTTGGACCCTTTTCTTCACCGAGGATCGTGCCAGTGACGGTGGCGCCCTTCAGAGCCGGGCCGGCGACGACAGAGTCGCCATCGACGAGCAGGACTGGTTCGAACTGGATTTCGGCGCCATCGGCCTCGGAGCGCAAGTCAACGCGGACCACTTGGCCCTCGGTGACGCGCTCTTGGGACGTGCCTACTCGGATAACGGCGTACATAGGCTTTCCATAGTAGCCGATGACGCACCGGACTGGCGACCTACATGCCCGTTTCCACAACGAACCCACGTCCGTCGCAGACCGCACAGATGCTCGACACCGATTCGAGCAGTCCCTCATTGACCCGCTTGCGGGTCATTTCGACAAGACCGAGTTCCGAGATGTCAAAGACCTGGGTGCGTGTCTTGTCGCGGGACAGGGCCTGACGCAGCGCTGAGGCGACCGCCTCGCGGTTTACCCTCGACTCCATGTCGATGAAGTCGATCACAATAATGCCGCCGATGTCGCGAAGTCGCAGCTGGCGGGCCACTTCCTCGGCCGCTTCAAGATTGTTGCGAAAGACGGTCTCCTCGAGGTTGGTCGTTCCGACGTTCTTGCCCGTGTTGACGTCGACGACGGTCAGTGCCTCCGTGCGCTCGATGATGAGCGAGCCACCCGAGGGCAAAAAGACCTTTCGGTCAAGGGCCCGGTGGAGCTGCTCGTGGACGAAGTATCGCTCGAAGAGCGGCAGTTCCTCCGCCGCGCGGTCGTAGAACTCGATGCGGTCGGCCAATTCGGGGTTGACGGCGAGCACGTACTCGCGAACCTTCTCGTAGAGGTCGCGGTCGTCTATCAACACGCCTCGGTAGTCCTCGTTCAATTCCTCGCGAAGCACGCGCACCGCGAGGTCAAGGTCCCGGTACACCAGGCGTGGCTGATTGGACTTGGCGACTTCGGCCTCGATGGCGGCCCACTTCTCAGCGAGAGACGTCACGTCGCGCGCCAGGTCGTCGGCGGTAACGCCTTCGGCGGCGGTACGGATGATGATGCCGTGACGCTCGGGCTTGACGTCGTCAATGATCTTGCGCAAGCGGCGGCGTTCGCCGTCGGGCAGTCGCTTCGAGATGCCGATCGTCGAAGAGTTCGGGACGAGCACCGCGAAACGGCCGGGCAGTGAGACTTCTTGCGTCAGTCGTGCACCCTTGGCCCCGATGGCGTTCTTCGTAACTTGACAGATCGCCGTCTGTCCGGACTTAATCATCTGCTCAATACGTTTGCCATTGGACGACCCGCCTTCTACGTCGTCCAAGTCAAAGGAGATGTCGCCTCGATAGAGCACCGCGTTCTTTGGAATACCAATGTCGACGAAGGCCAGTTCCATGCCCGGAAGCACATTCTGGATGCGACCAACGTAGATGTTGCCGTCTATCTGGTTGGTCTCATCGGCCGCTTTGGCGACCGTGTACTCGACCATCGTGCGGCCCTCGAGGGTCGCGATGTGCGTCGCCTCCTTCGTTGAGTGCACGCACATGAGGTAACGACCCTGGGCACGGGTGCGGCGTTCACCACCACGACGACGCTTGTTCTTACCCCGGCCGGCGGCGCTTTCGAGACCGGCCGCCTCCGGTGCGGAGGCCTCGACTGGAGCGTCGGACGTGCGTGGCGCGCGCTGGCCACCTTGACCACCTTGACCACCTTGGCCACCTTGGCCACCTTGGCCTCGGCCTCGGCCACTGCGACGGCGTCGATTGCCCCCCGTCTGACCTTGTTGGTTGGGCGCGCTCTGCGAACTCGAGGTGCTGGTCGAGGTGGACGAATTCGTCGACGGGCTTCCCGGTCGGGTGTCGCCAATCTGAGGTGCGGGTCGGGTGTCGCCTATGCGGGGGCTAGACGATGAGGTGGGTTGGGGGGTGGTTTCGTCGCTCACGACGGGTACTCCTTGAGTTCGTTTGGGTGGGGGCGTAGTGCACTGCACTACTGGAAATAGACGGCGCGCGCAGCGCGAAACTGGCGACCGGGAGGGTGGAAAGGACCTTGACACGTTGGCCCAGGACGAGGAGGGAGACGATGCACGAAGCCATCATTAGGGTCACTTCACTGCCGTGTACCACGTTGTGTCCTCAATGTGAGCTGGTTCGCAGTGCCACTGCACCGCGCAACTGCTGCGTCCTTATTCGCGTACTGCGCAGTCTGCGCACATACGCCCAACTTGCTTAGGTTACTCCCCCAGACCCCCTAGCCGGACGAATTGGCCGGCTTCGTCGTGGTAGTTGTAGTCGGCAGCTTGAGGACCGGCATTAGGTGGACTGGCTTAATCGGGTGGGCAACGAGGTAGTTGAAGGTTTCGGCGACCACCGGGGCGGCAGCGGAGGCGCCGTAGCCACCCTGGTCAATCACGCACAGGACCACGTACTTGGGGTGGCTGACTGGGCCGAAGCCAACGAACCACGAAGTCGGCTCTTGGTGCAGCACCGCACTCGCTGTTCCAGTCTTTCCCGCGATTGGGAAGGACGCCAACGAGAAGTTGATGATGCTGTGAAAGGTGCCGTAGGCGGTGCCCTGAGGACTCTCAACGACACCGGTGAGACCTTGAAGGATTGGAGTACGCACCCGCGCTGGCAAGCTGATTCGTCCGAGCACCCGCGGGCGATAGCGAAGCACCGTATGACCGTGCGCGTCGATAACGGCGGCGGCGACCTCCGGCGAGTAGAGCGTGCCGCCGTTGGCGAACGTGGCGTAGGCGTCGGCGAGTCCAATCGGCGTGATGGCGGTCGTGCCCTGACCGAACGCCATCTCGACATTGTCCCCCGTGTACCAACTGACGTTGGGAAAGGCCGCGGGCGCGGCGGCGTGCAGAGCCCGGCGCACTATCGGTGAGTCGACGCGTCCCTGGACTTCGTTGGGCAGGTCGACATTGGAATACTGGTCGAGCCCGTACTGGTGTGCGACGTTCTGAATCGGCGTCTGACCGAACTTGCCCTGTTGTGACCAGAATAGGTAGCCGAGATTGTAGAAGTAGTAGTCCGACGATTTGGTAATCGCGAGGGGCAGGTTCACCAGTCCGTTACCCGTGGTCTCATCATCGTGGAAGGTGCATTTGCCTCCGTGACACCCCGGCACCTTGTAAGTGCCTGTGTCATTGATGTAGGCGTTGGGCGAGAGTACGCCGGTCTGCAACTCGGCCGTCGCCGAGATCATTTTGAAGGTGCTGCCCGGTGTGTAAAGACCTTGGATGGCGTAGTTGTTAAAGGCACCAACGCGGAGAAGTTCCTTGAACGTCGACTCACTAAGGCCGTTCACGAACGAGGACAGGTCGTAGGAGGGGTAGCTCGACATCGCCAACACGGCGCCGTTGTTGGGATCGAGGACGATAGCCGCGCCATCAATCGCTGGCGGAAGTTTCCCGGAGCGTGGGTCGGGCACGGTTCGCACGTGCAGAATGTCACGGTGCAGGAAGCCGTCGAGCGCGGACTGCAAACCTGCGTCGACGTTGAGCACGACTGAATTCCCGACTTTGGGCGGAGTTGTGCGGATCGAACCGAGAATCTGCAGGTTGGCGCCGACTTCAATGGTGCTGGTGCCGTCTTGGCCGCGGAGGTACTGCTCGTAGAAGGACTCGATGCCAGTTTTGCCGATCGTCGAATTGGTCTGGTAGCCGGCGTTGGGGTGCGCCGAGATCTCATTTTGGGTGATCGGCCCGACGTAACCGAGCACTTGTGCACCGACGTTTCCGCCCAGCGGGTAGGAACGAATCGAGACATTGAGCACCGAGACACCGGGAAACTCGCCCGGGTGCAGCTTGATGTACTCAACGACCCGCGCCGGTGCATTACTCATGATCGGCGCCGGTTGATACGGGTCGTACTGGAGATTGAGAAGGTCTCTGTTGATCTGACGCACGCTGAGACCGGTGAGCGAGGCTAGCGCACCCTTGATTGTCGGATTGAGCGTCGCTTCTTCACGCGAAAGCCGAAGTTCGACCGTCGTGACGTTGGAGACGAGCGGCTTGCCCTCTCTATCGAAGATGAGACCTCGTGAGGCGGGAATCGTCGTGTTGCGAAGTGAGTTGGACTGCACTGACGCCACCGACTGCTTATAGTCGAGGACCTGGAGGATGAAGAGTCGACCGATCAACAAGAGAAAAAGCAGGAGGAAGAAGCCTCCGATCACTAGCCAGCGACGTTGAGGACGCGAGGTGACCTCACCAGGCGCCGCCACGAGGTCTCGGATGCCGACCGATTTGTGCTCATTGATCGAGCGCCCTTGACCGCGCAGGGGGTTTAGTGACACCCAGGGCCGCCACAGTCGCGAGAACCATGAGCCCGACGGGCGATTGCGCCACGAACCCTTCATCCCCGCGCCCGTAACCCAAGGTTGCCCACTACGGAAGCGAGGCGCGATACCGGACGGGCCAGGATGAAGAAAGCGCAGGCGTTCACGACAATCATGTTGAGCAGGCTGGCGTGCCAGAGTGAAAAATCGAGGGCTCCAAACCCGCTGAGTGTGTACAGCACCGGCGCCGCGGCACCGGCGCCGGCCGCGAGCACGGGTGTCACCCACCAGGCCGCGGAATCAAGGTCGCCAACACCTTCTTTGCCGAGTCGAGAAGCGCTGTACGCCAGTGTGACGCCGACCACGGCGGTAAGTCCGAACGGCGTCGTGGTGTGGGTGTCGAAGAACACACCCGACACGAGCGCGCCCCAGATCGACAACGGCGTAAAGCCGGCGAGTCCGATCGAAAAGGGCCAGAGCCATACGAGCATGAACACGACGCCACCGACGCGCAGGTTGGAGAGAATCGAGAGCTGTACGGCGACGAGCAAGAGGGAGACAAAAGTGACTGGGACGAGTGCGCGACTCACGTCGAGGGCTCCCACAATATGACGTCGACGTAGTTGACGTTGCGAAGATCGGCCAAGGGATGCAGGGAGATGTTGTAGGTCGCTGCACCCGGCGTCAATGAGACTTTGGTGACGCTGGCCACCGGGATGCCGGGCGGATAGAGGCCACCGTCGAGACCGTCGGTCGAGAGCACGGTCCCGCGCGTGATCGCCACATTAAGAGGCACCGCAGTTGCGCCGAGGCTGTTGTTAACGCCCTGGCCGGTCACGACGACCGAGGTCTTGGCATTGCCAAAGGTCACGCCGATCAACGAGTTGACGTCACTAATCAAGCGAATCGTTGCCCCGCGCGGCGTGGTGGCGACAACCGTGCCAACGAGGCCGCCGTTGGCGACGACCGGCATACCAACGAGGACACCACTATCGCGGCCCTTCGAGATGTCGACCGACGCGGCAAAATTGGTTGGCGACACCGCGGTGACCTGAGCGGCGACGGTCGAGAGCGAGCCAACAAAGGGTACGTGCAACTCGCTCGTCAGTTCCTGCAACTGGCGTTCGAGGGCGGTGACCTCATTCGCCTTCAACTCGGCTCGGCCGAGTTGGTAGCGAAGTTGCTGGTTCTGGGCGACCACGTCGGAGTAGTTGACCGCACCGGCGAACATGTGACCGATCGGCCGCGCTATTTCATTGACGGTCCAACTAAAGGGTGTAACCACGAAATTCGCGGCGCTGCGCAGTCCCGATACGACACCGCCGCTCAGGTAGAGCACGACAAAGATTAATGAGAGAACCGCGCCAATCGTCCACGTACGACGCCTCGTGCGTTCAGTGGCCACGAATTAGCGCGAAGGGCTCGTCTTCAACATGCGCGCGAAGACGTCGAGCTCCTCGAGGCACATGCCGCTGCCTAGGGCTACGCAGTTCAGTGGGTCATTGGCGACGATGATTGGCATATTCGTCTCGTATTCGAGTCTTGCCGCAATGCCCGCGAGCAACGCGCCGCCACCGGTCAGCACAATTCCCTGCTCCATGAGGTCCGACGAAAGTTCGGGCGGCGTGCGGTCTAGGGTGACCTTCACGGCGTCGACGATGGCCTGCACCGGCTCTTCCATGGCTTTTCGTATCTGCTCAGTCGAGATGATGACAGTCTTTGGCAAACCGGTCACGAGGTCGCGTCCGCGAATCTCGGCGCGGAGCTCTTCTTCAAGCGGGTACGCCGAGCCCAACTGAATCTTGATCTCCTCGGCCGTGCGCTCACCAAGAGCCAGCTGAAATTCTTTCTTGACGAACGCAATTAGTGCTTCGTCCAATTCATCACCGCCAACTCGGATGGACTGACTCGTGACGATGCCACCCAGTGAGATGACCGCGACCTCAGTCGTTCCGCCGCCGATGTCGACCACCATGTTGCCGGTCGGCTCGTGGATCGGAAGACCAGCGCCAATCGCGGCGGCCATTGGCTCCTCGATGATGTAGGCCTTGCGCGCGCCGGCGAACTCGGCCGCCTCCATGACGGCACGCTGCTCAACTCCGGTGATGCCCGACGGAACGCAGATGACCATCCGCGGCTTGGCGAAACGGCGTTGGTGAACGCGATGGATGAAATAACGCAGCATCTTCTCGCAGATTTCAAAGTCCGCGATGACTCCGTCCTTCAAAGGACGGATCGCTTGAATGTTGCTCGGGGTGCGTCCAATCATGCGCTTCGCCTCGGCGCCGACGGCGAGCGGCTTGCCATCCTTCACGTCCACCGCCACGACCGAGGGCTCATTTAGGACGATGCCGCGGCCTCGAACGTACACCAACGTGTTGGCAGTTCCGAGGTCGACCGCCATGTCACGGCCCAAAAGCGAGAAACGGCTATCAACCATAGAGACCCTTTAAGTAGTGACGACGTACGCCCTCTTGTGCCTCAAGGCTAGGGCACAACGCCAGGTCGTAGCCAGTGGGACCGATTAGCCCAGATGGGAGAAGAATATTCCAATCTCGCGCGACGCCGACAACGCAGAATCAGAGCCGTGCACCAGATTCTCTCGCCAGCCCACCGAAAGGTCACCTCGAATGGTTCCCGGCGCCGCCTCTTTCGAATTCGTCGCCCCCATCAAGGTGCGTACGACCTGCCACGTGTCGTCGGGACCCTCAACGACGAGCACCAGTGACGGTCCCTGTGTGATGAAAGCAATGAGTTTCTCGTAGTAGGGCTGGGCTACGTGTTCGGCGTAGTGCTGGGCCGCCGTGGCCGCGTCAATGGTGCGCAACTCCGCGGCCACGATTGCTAACTGCTTGCGCTCCAAGCGCGCAATGATCTCGCCCACGAGACGGCGCGCGACTCCGTCTGGCTTGATGATGACGAGGGTTCTATCCACGACGAAGAAACCTACCAGTCTTCAGCTGAGGTGCCGGGAGCGGACCTTCATAACCTCACCGCGAACCTCCGCGACGAGATAGAGGCTGCCGGCAGCGACGATCAGGTCCTCGTCAGTCGAGCGTTCGCGGGCGTGCGCCAGTGCCGCGGTCCCACTTGGATGCTCGTAGGCGACGCCGCCGTGTCGTCGCACGGCGTTCGCCACCTCACTGGCCGAGATGGCGCGCGGTGAGTGCGGCGCGCAACAGTGGAACTCGGTGAAGCCCAGCGCGACGAGCGGTTCGACCATGTCATCGATGTCGCGTCCAGCCAACATGCCAAGGACGCATCGTCGTGCCCCAGTGACGTGGAACGCGCCGTCCAACGTCACGGCGAGCGCCTTCATGCCAGCAGGGTTGTGCGCACCGTCCACGACGATCATTGGTTTGCGCGAAATAAGTTCCATCCGGCCGGGCATCTTGGACTTGGCGAGCGTCGAGACGACGACTCGCTCCCCCAGTCCTCGACCGAGAAACGCCTCGGCGGTAACGATCGCCGTCGCAGCATTGACGCCCTGATGGATGCCGTGCAGCGAGACGAGGACGTCCTCGTAGCGCTCGTACGGGGTGCGTACCGTGATGGCCCGTCCGCCTAAGGCCAGATCGTTGCGTTCGATGGTGAACCCGTCATCGAGCAGCCAGAGTGTGGCACCTAGTTCCCCGGCTCTGCGCTGGGCGATCTCGACGACAGTCGCGTTGGTTGTGGCGACGACAGCGATGGCGTCGCTGCGAAAGATTCCGACCTTGTCGCTCGCGATTTCACCAATCGTCGTGCCCAGCACCGCCGTGTGATCGAGGTCTACATTCGTCAAGACGGCCACGTCGCTCTCAATGACATTGGTCGAGTCCCACGTTCCGCCCATTCCCACTTCAATCACCGCGACGTCCACCCCTTCGTCGGAGAAGTGCAGCAGTGCGGCGGCGGTCAACAACTCAAAACGGGTCAGGACGACGGCGCTAACCGATTCCACGTCACGTAGCCGTTGCAGCAGTCCGATCAGTTCCTCGTCGTCGATGGGCTCGCCGTTGACGGCGATGCGCTCGTTGATGGCGTGCAGGTCGGGACTTGTGAAGGAGCCCACTCGCAGACCGGTGGCGCTCAACAGCGCGCTGGTCAGCGTCGTGGTGGTGCCCTTGCCATTGGTGCCGGTGATGTGAATTGTCCGAAAGTCAGACTGGGGATCGGCCAAGTGCATCAAGGTGTCGATTATTGGACGAAGGGTTGGAACGGCTGCCCGGTTGGGCGCCACACGTTCAAAGTCCACGTGTGATTCGAGCCAGGTCAGCGCCTCGACGTACGACGAAAATCGCACGGACTAGCTGGCGCGACGAGTTCGCGTCGCCTTTCGAATTTCGTAGTCGGGGGCCACGTTGTTGCGGACCGATGAGGCGGTAACCACACACTTGACGACGTCCGTGCGCCCGGGCACGTCGAACATCGGCTCGAGGAGCACACTTTCGAGGATGGAACGCAGTCCTCGTGCACCGGTCCCGCGCTCCAACGCGAGGTCGGCAATTGCTTCGAGGGCGTCCTCTTCGATCACCAGTTCAACGCCGTCCATGGCGAGGACTTGCTGAAACTGCTTGACCAGTGAGTTCTTCGGCTCGGTCAAGACCTTGATGAGCATTTCGCGGTCGAGCTGTTGCACCGCGCTCACAATCGGAAGACGACCAATGAACTCAGGTATAAGTCCGAACTTGACGAGATCTTCGGGCAGGGCGTGCCGGAACAGTTCAATGTCACCCTTGCGCTTGGACTCGACGGGCTGGTTGAAGCCCATGGATTTTTTGCCAAGTCGGCGTTCAATGATTTCTTCGAGGCCGGCGAAAGCACCCCCGACGATGAAGAGGATGTTCGCCGTGTCGATGTTAATGAACTCTTGATGAGGGTGCTTGCGCCCACCCTGGGGTGGCACGCTCGCAACAGTTCCCTCGAGAATCTTAAGGAGCGCCTGCTGCACCCCCTCACCGGACACGTCGCGCGTTATCGAAGGGTTCTCGGCCTTGCGCGCAATCTTGTCGATCTCGTCAATGTAGATAATGCCCCGCTCAGCTCGCTTGACGTCGAAATCCGCCGCTGAGAGGAGCTTTAAGAGAATGTTCTCCACGTCCTCGCCGACGTAACCGGCTTCTGTCAGGGCCGTGGCGTCGGCAATCGCGAATGGCACGTTGAGCATGCGCGCGAGCGTCTGGGCGAGGAACGTCTTGCCGCAGCCAGTCGGTCCGAGCAGCAGCACGTTCGATTTGGCGACCTCGACGTCATCGTCGTGGAGCGGTCCGGTCTGGATCCGCTTATAGTGGTTGTAGACCGCGACGGCCAGTATCTTCTTCGCATCGATTTGGCCGATCACGAACTCGTCGAGGAAGGCTGAGATCTCGCGCGGCGTGGGCAGGTCGTCGAGTACGAACTCGGGTCGGTCACCGAACTCGTCGGCGATTATGTCATTGCAGAGGTCGATGCACTCGTCGCAGATGTACACGCTGGGTCCCGCGATGAGCTTCTTGACCTGCTTTTGACCCTTCGCGCAGAAACTGCACTTAATAAGGTCGTTGGTCTCACCAAACTTTGCCACTGGAATCCTCCACCACAACCTCCGCCGCGCCCATCATAAGAGCCAGCAGCCGTGGAATGCGGTACCTAGGGACGAGCAGCGAGAACTTCATCGATGAGACCGTACTCCACTGCCTCTGCGGCACTAATGATGAAGTCCCGGTCAGTGTCTTTAGTGATCCGCTCAACCGATTGACCAGTGTCTTGGGCGAGCATCAAGTTCAACATTTCCTTCATCCGAAGGATTTCGCGCGCCTGAATCTCGATATCCGACGCCTGGCCACCAACACCACCCCACGGCTGGTGCAGCAAGACTCGCGCGTGCGGCAGAGCAAATCGCTTGCCCTTCGTGCCAGCGCCGAGTAGCACTGCCGCCGCCGACGCGGCCTGGCCAAAGCAGAAAGTCGAGACGGCCGGCTTGATGTACTTCATCGTGTCGTAGACCGCGAGCAGTCCCGTGATGTCACCACCGGGAGAGTTGATGTAGAGGTTGATGTCCTTGTCGGGGTCTTCGGATTCGAGGAAGAGCATTTGAGCGCAGATTAAGTTAGCAATCGTGTCGTCGATTGGCGTACCGAGGAAGATGATGCGCTCACGCAAGAGGCGACTGTAGAGGTCGTAGGCACGTTCGCCGCGATTTGACGATTCGACGACCGTCGGGACGAGGTAGTTCTGGGCTCGGGGGTATTCGTTCACACGGCCACCTTACGCGTCTGCTTCGACTGATTGGTCGCTAAGCAACATCGCCTTATCGATCTCAACGCCCTCCGGGTCGACGAACGTTACGTTGTCCATCAACCAGCGTGATGCCTTCAACTTCGCGACCTCTGCGTTGAAACTGACTTTGCGACCGGTCTCACGGAGATTGGCGCGCAGGACATCGGCGGTCACTTCCATGGCCGCCGCGGTGCTCTCGAGCTCTTCGTCAATCTCTTCGTCAGTTGGCTCGAGGTTCTCTTCGCGCACCAGTGCGCGCATGGCGAGGTCGATGCGCACGGCGCGCACGGCGTCCTCACGCAGTGTTGCGAGTAATTGGTCCGGCGTCTGGTTCGTGACCTGCAGGAATGTTTCGAGGTTTAGTTTCTGCTCCGTGAGCCGGTGGCCGAGGTCATTCAACCGCTCGCTCGTCTCCGCCTCAACGAGCACGTCGGGTACCGCCTCGGCGCTTACGAGTTCACTCAACGCAATCAACATCGCGTCACGCTGTGACATCTGCGCCTCAACAATCTTGCGAGAACGCATTTGGGTGATGATTCGCTCGCGCATCTCCTCGCCCGTTGCCCACTCAGTGTTCTCAACGACCCACTCGTCAGTCATCTCGGGAAGTTCGCGTTCTTGCACCTGTTTTAACTGCATTGTGAACGTCGCGACCGCGCCGTTGCCGACACCGCCGTTCAACTTCAGCTCCTCGCCGGCTTTGAGACCAAGGATTAGCTCGTCGACACCGTCGGTGATCGAACCGGAGCCGACGGTGTACATGAAGTCGTTCATGTCGAGTGGATCGGCGTCAGTGGCGATCTGTTGGACGTTGATATCCATTGTCACAAGGTCACCAGTGACAATCGGGCGATTGACCTGCTTCAAGACCGCGTCGGTCTCGCGATAGCGGTCAATCTGCGCGTCCACGTCGCCATCGTGCACGACCGGCGACGGGATGGTGACCCGCAACTCGCGCTGACCCCGAATCGATAGTTCTGGACGCACCTCGACCTCGGCCTCGAAGGAGAGGAGACCTTCTTCCTCGCCAGCGGTGATGTTGATGTCGGGCTGACCAATCGGGTCGATCAGCACGTCGGCTACCGCGCGCGCGTAGAAATCGGGCATCGACTCACGGATTGCCTCTGAACGAAGCACCGCCGGACCACCAATGTTTGCGATGAGTACATTCTTGGGGACCTTGCCCTTGCGAAAGCCCTTCACGCTCACCTGCTTCGCCAGCGTGGCCGCGGCTGCGTCAATCGCCGCGCTCATTTCTTCGGCGTCGACCTCGACGGTGAGCCTGATTCGGTTGTTGTCCAAGGTGGTGGTGGTAGCGCGCATAGGACTCCACACCCTACCGGACACCTTGGATTTTCTTAAATCATGAGTACGAGCGAATCAGCGAAGGACTGCGCCAACGCGGTACTGCCACGGACGTCGGTGGCTGAGGCCGAGAGAAAGGCGCTCGCGCTGATGCGCCCGGCGCAGCGGCGCCAGAAGAGCGCCACTGGCGTTGTGATCTCGACGCTCGGTACTTGCGCGCTGCTGGTCAATGCGCTGGCTCGCCCCGCGTCAACTCCGATCAATACGGTGCGCGCCAGACGACCTCCCAGGTTCACCTGCAGCAGCGTTCCGTCAGGGGCTCTCATTCTCTTGCCAACCACGAAGGGCAGTCCCGCCTCGAACCGGTTGACGACTATCTCCTCGCCCGGTCCATGATCGTCCTGGGGTTGGAGCAGGGCGTCGCGGATGTCCTGCAGGTGAATCCAGCTATCGACAACGCGCGTTTCTTGAAAACGGTGATAGGGCCGTTCTCCCTCGGGGCTCCAGCCGACTTTCTCCCAGCCGTCGTCGCCGAGCGATCGAAGCGCCGACAACGACATCGCGCACTGCGCCTTCAGTTGGTCAAGAACCTCGACACCCGGTCTGTCACGGTTGCTCTGGACGAATGCCTCATTGAACTCACCAATGGGATTGTGCACGTACGCCGGCCAGTCGCCGCGGAACTCGGGCACTGGCGCGCCGCGCAACATCATCTCGAATCCGAGCAGGTGACTTAATACGTCGCGCACGCTCCAGCCGGGACAGGGCGTCATTGCGTCGTAGGCTTCGGGTGCCTGAGGACGCAGAAGGCGATCGATTGCCATCCACGTCTGATCCAAGGCGTCGATAATCCACTCGTAGGCCACGTCCACCTCCCCTGGTCCCAGTCGAAGCCTACGAAGAGTCAAGACCCGAGGCCGTCATTTCCTCGAATGTGTAACGATGGTGGGCACGGGGCGTAGCGCAGCTTGGTTAGCGCGCCTGGTTTGGGACCAGGAGGTCCCGGGTTCGAATCCCGGCGCCCCGACAGAGTGCATTGAAAAATAAGGTGTTGCTAGCAACACCGCTGAGGCGAGACAGTGGGGTCTGCGCTCGCGCCGTGGGACACTGGCCGTCAACTCGTGACGTCACGTTCTCCGTTCGATCGTTGGACATTTCTGCAACCGACGCTGCAACTGGATGCTGGCGCCAGGTTGGTCGCCGTCGGCCTCTTTTCTACGTAGCAGAACCGATCGCGTCCCTCAATTACCTTCGCGCTGACCACATCGACATCGAGCGGTTCGGCGCCGAGTCCCCAGAGAGCCGACAAAGAGGACGCGCGGAGCATCCTTGACCGGCACACTTGTCGAAACCGTCAACAAGTCATAACGCCTCCGACCGACTCTGGCGCAACTCCCAGTTTATAAACCTGCGTCGGCGAGAAATTGCGTCCTGGGAAACGAGCAACGACGACGCACGCGACTGCGATCGCCGCACAATCCGGCCGCTATTCGAACAGCGGCGGACTCGCGATCAACGGCTCGCCAACGGACACGATCGCTAAGCGTTGACCTCAGTTCAATTGACGGAGGCGCCCAATTGGTTGGGCTGCTCGTTGTCGAAAAGGGTGCTGGGAGAACGCTTGGTGCCCCCGGCAGGAGTCGAACCCGCAACCTGACGGGTAGAAACCGTCTGCTCTATCCAGTTGAGCTACAGGGGCGCAACGACAAGCGTACAGAACGACCCGCTCTGGCTTGGTCGAGACCGAGAGTGCTGTGTAATACTGGACAGACTTGGTGGGCGTAGCTCAGTTGGTTAGAGCGCCAGGTTGTGGTCCTGGAGGCCGCGGGTTCGAACCCCGTCGCTCACCCCAGCGAACACCCGATTCGAATTACCTGTCCGCTCGAATCGGGTGTTCTGTTTTTGATTCGTCGTCCTGTCACCGCGTGTAGATTTCGCCTAGGCAACCTTAAGTGAGGTTGAATTGGAGGAACCTTATGACAATTGTTCGCGACTCGTTCTTCATCAACGGCGAGTGGGTCAAGGCCACCTCACCCGAGACCTTGGCAGTGACCACCTCGGGCACCGGTGAGCTCTACGCCACGATTCCCGCGGGCACGGTTGAAGAGGCCAACCTCGCCGTTGAGGCCGCCGCGGCGGCATTCACGGCGTGGGCCAACACGAGTCCGAAGGAGAGAGCTGAGTTTCTGACCCGCATCTCGGAGAAGTTGGCCGAGCGCGATGATGAGCTCGCCCTAATCATCGCGAACGAAGTCGGCATGCCGCTCATGCTCGCGAAGGGGATCCAGGTGGGCTTACCCATCGCCACGTTCGCCGATCACGCTCAACACGCTTTGGAGTTCACCTGGGAGCGAGAGGTCGCGAACTCAACATTTATGTACGAGCCGGTCGGAGTCGTCGCAGCGATCACTCCGTGGAACTACCCGCTCTACCAGATCTCCCTGAAGGTGGCCGCCGCACTCGCGGCCGGTTGCACCGTGGTGCTGAAGCCAAGCGAAGTGGCGCCAGTCAACGCATTCATTCTCGCCGACATCATTGACGAAGTCGGCTTGCCCAAGGGTGTCTTTAACCTCGTGACTGGTCTCGGTCCAGTCGTCGGCGAGGCCATCGTCGCGCACCCTAAAACTGACATGGTGTCGTTCACCGGGTCGACCCGTGCTGGCAAGCGCGTTATGCAGCTCGCCGCGGAGATGGTCAAAAAGGTCGCCCTTGAACTCGGCGGTAAGTCCGCCAACATCATCTTGGAAGACGCCGACTTCCCGACGGCCGTCGCCAGCGGCGTCTTTGCGGCCTACCTGAACTCGGGGCAGACGTGCTCCGCATTGACGCGCATGGTCGTGCCACGCTCGCGTCTCGGCGAGGTTGAGGACCTGGCAGTCGCAGCGGCCGTTGGATTGGCGCCGGCTGATCCGATTACCGGCGCGAGCATGCTTGGACCACTGATCAGCGCCACGCAATTGCAGCGCGTGCGTGACTACATCAACAAGGGCATCGACGAAGGAGCACGAATCATCTGTGGTGGCACCACTCCCCCAGAAGGTCTTGAGCAGGGCTACTACGTCCAGCCCACGATTTTCTCTAACGTGCGCAATGACATGACCATCGCTCAAGAGGAAATCTTCGGACCTGTCCTCTCAATCATCCCCTACGACACCGAGGAAGAGGCGATCGCAATCGCCAACGACTCGCTCTATGGACTGTCTGGCGGCGTGTGGGCCGGCAGTGACGAGAAGGCAACGGAAGTAGCGCGAAAGATGCGCACCGGCCAAGTGGACATCAACGGCGGCGCTTTCAACCTTGGCGCTCCTTTCGGTGGCTACAAGCAGTCGGGGATCGGTCGAGAACGTGGCCTCCTCGGTTTTGAGGAGTTCCTCGAAGTGAAGTCCGTCCAACACAACTAACTCATTGCGTACCGGCGCGTAACGATAGACTCGTCACGCGCCGGTAGCTCAATTGGCAGAGCATTTGACTCTTAATCAACAGGTTCCGGGTTCAAGTCCCGGCCGGCGCACCAAG
>JAYVNV010000073.1:0-16149 GCA_043758265.1 Acidimicrobiaceae bacterium | reverse complement strand
GACGCTGTGACGAGTGCTACGAGTCGATCTCGAAGCCGCGACTCTTGGCGCAACTGCCGGTTTTCATGTGTGTCTCGTGTCGCGCAAGCGTCTAGCGGCTCGCGTAAACATCACCGTCATCACCGTGACGCTCGTGGTCACCGCGATCGACGCAGTCACCAAGGCGTGGGCCCGAAGATCTCTCGCACTGCACGCTGTGCACCTCGGCGGCGCGGTGTGGTTGCGCCTGCAGTTCAACTCGGGAATCTCTTTTTCGATTAACAGGGCCGGTCCGCTGGTCACAACCGTCCTCACGGTGCTCATTGCGATCGCCGTTGTGGTCGTTGGTCTGATGGCTCAACGTGGCGTTCCCGCCGGGGGCTTTGGCCTCTTGCTCGGGGGGGGCGTGGCCAACGTCATTGATCGAGTTTCGGCCAACCCCCACCGGGTCACCGATTTCATTGCCCTCGGCTCATTCCCGGTCTTTAACCTCGCCGACGTCGCGATCACGGTCGGCTTCCTAACGCTCCTCGTAGCGGCGCTGCGAGGCGAGAGATTGCTCGCGTGAGCGACGACGCAACGCTCGACGCTTTCGACGGCGAGGTCCTCGACTTGGTCGTGCCGGTGTCGCTAGACGACATCCGAATTGATCGGGTGCTCGCAATGTTGACTGGACTATCGCGGTCGGAGAGCAACGAGATTCTGGCGAGCGGTGCAGTGCGATTGAACGACAAGGTGATCGTCAAGCCGTCAACGTCGGTCGAGAGTGGACAGCGCCTAGTGGCGGTCCTGCCAGTGCCCGAGAGCAGTGAGGTCGAGGCCGATGCGGACGTGGTCGTCGACGTGGTCCTTGATGACCCCGACTTCGCTGTCGTCAACAAGGCGCCCGGTCAGGTCGTGCATCCCGGAGCCGGGCATCGTCACGGCACCCTGGTCGCGGGGCTGCTGGCCCTCTACCCCGAACTGCGTGAATTGAGCGTGGCGGGTCTATGTGATCCACTTCGCCCAGGCATCGTGCATCGACTCGACAAGGGGACGTCGGGCGTGTTGGTCATCGCCAAGACGCCTGCAGGCTTCTTGAATCTGTCGACACAGTTGGCCGAACGGCTGATGGAGCGTACGTACATTGGCATGGTCGAAGGACATGTTGTCGAGGAGCGTGGCGTCGTCGATGCGCCGATCGGTCGCTCAACGCGAACACCGACAATGATGGCCGTGCGCGCCGACGGCCGTCCCGCAAGAACTGGGTACGAGGTTCTAGCACGCCTCGACAAGCCCAACGCAATGACGCTGCTGCGACTTCAACTCGACACTGGACGCACCCATCAGATCCGTGTCCACCTCGCAACTATTGGCCACCCAGTCGTCAATGACGCGCGGTACGGCCATCGTCGCGAGAAGCGACTTGGGGCTGAGCGTTTCTTCTTGCACTCCACGACGCTGTCGTTCGCGCATCCGCGTACCGATGAGTGGCTCACGACGAGCGTTGCGCTCCCCGAGGACCTTTCCGTCTTATTACCGAGCACGGTTGTGATCTAGCGGACCTGCGCGGCGGCGTTAGACGTTCTCGCGGGCCGCAACAACCGCCGAGTCTTCGCGCAACATCGTGAGCGCCTCCTCTTCGGCCCGACGCACGCGACGAACTCCAATGTCCAACTTGGTCGCGGTTGCCTGCAGTGATAGGGGTGTGGCGCCACCGAGACCGAAACGCATGGTCAGAACCTCGCGTTGCAACTCGTTCAGTTTGTCGAGTGCGCCATGGAGTTGATCGTTCATCATCGTCTGCTCGATGTCGCCGACCCAGTCGTGCTGGCTCGGGGCGACGAGGTCGCCGAGGGTCGTGGCCGAATCGGACGAAGCTGGCTGGTCGAGACTGGCGGTCACTCCGGCCAGGCCGTGCAAATTGTCGCGCTCGATTTTGGTCATCCCGGTTGCCTCGGCGAGTTCGTCGTCGGTGGGCTTTCGACCGAAAATCGAGGTGAGTTCGGCCGTCGTCGCTTCGAGACGCTGCAACTGCTCACCAACTTCGAGGGGGATGCGGATCGTGCGGCCGTGTTGTTGGACGGCGCGTTGAAGGGCTTGGCGGATCCACCAAGTGGCGTAGGTCGAAAACTTAAAACCACGCTCCCAGTCGAACTTCTCAACTGCGCGCAGCAGTCCGAATGTACCTTCTTGAACGAGGTCGATCATCTCGACGCCACGGTCTTGGTAACGACGGGCCCAGTGAAGGACTAGGCGCAGGTTTGCGGCCACCATCTGCTTCTTCGCCTCTTCGTCGCCAGCGGTAACGCGTTTGGCCAATTCGACTTGCTCGTCGTAGTTCGGCATCGGGTAACGGTCAAGGTCTCTCATTAGGAGGCCCAACATGTCGTTAGTGTTTACGGCAGATCGGCGGGGGGTTGGAATCATTCGAATCTCCTTGCAATTAGAACAAAAAGCTACGTCTAGGCCGAGAATTTCTCCTACGAACGTCTATGTAATTTACCACTGGTGTTGAACGTGTTCAAGGCAAGTTGTCTTTGAATACGCTAAGAATCGTGCTACGCGCTGTGGGTGCGTTTCACTGGCCGTCCGCCTTGGGCTTGAGCGACCATGTCCGCTAGAGAAAAACTAGAAAGGTGCTCTCGCATGTGATTGCCGACGTCGGCCCAGACGCCCAGGAGCACACACTGGCCCTCATGGTCGCAGGCGCCGTCCATGTGGGGTTCGCCAAAGTCGCCTGCCACAATCGGTCCGTCAACGGCCGCCACGATCTCGGCGAGGGTGATGTTCTCCGCAGTTCGGGCCAGCACGTAACCCCCGCCCACCCCACGTTTGGAGCGAACGAGACCGACGCCCTTAAGGCTCAGCAGAATCTGTTCGAGGTAGGGCTGGGGCAGTCCAGTCCGTGCAGCCAAGTCGCGTACCGAGGTTGGAATCGTCCGATCGCTGCGAAGTGCCAGGCTTAGCAGAGCCCGGCTGGCGTAGTCACCTCGTGTCGAAACCCTCACAGAACTATTCTACTGTCGCGGGGTCATTCTCTCTCACCCAGTGCACCAGTCGGGTCCAATGTCTGGCACAGTGGTTGGGTGGAAGATGCCCCGATCGACAACGTGACCGTGAACCCCGACGAAGTGCTGGCGCCGGGGGAGTCACCACCGCAAAGCGAGGACGAGAACACGGACTACATCAGCCAGCCGGCGAAGGTCATGCGGATTGGCTCGATGGTGAAGTCGCTGCTCGACGAGGCTCGCAGCGCACCCCTAGACGAGGCCGGTCGGACCCGTTTGCGCGAGATTTACGAGACATCGATCGAGGAACTCTCCGGCGCACTCTCACCCGACCTCGGCACCGAACTCTCGAAAATGGCGCTGCCCTTCAGCGCCGAGGTGCCGACCGAATCGGAACTTCGCATCGCGCAGGCCCAACTCGTTGGTTGGCTCGAAGGACTTTTCCACGGAATCCAGGCCTCACTCTTCGCTCAACAGGCCGCCGCGGCAGCGCAGCTTGAGAAGATGCGTGACCGTTCGCTCAATCCCGGCGCCAGCGAACCGCGCGCCGGCACCTACCTCTAAGCGGCCCCGTGACTTGTGACACGCGATTGCCAGCGGGCGAGGCGCCCCTAAGCACTCAACAGACGGCACTGAGAAAGGGTGGCGCAGCCAATGGCTGACGGATTCGTCCACCTCCACAACCACACTGAATACTCAATGCTCGACGGTGCGGCTCGCGTGGAGGAACTTGTCCTAGCGGCCAAGGCCGACGGCCAGCGCGCACTCGGCATTACCGACCACGGCAATCTCTACGGTGTTATCGACTTTTACGAAGCTTGCCGCAAGCACGACGTCACCCCGATTCTCGGCCTCGAGGCCTACATGGCCGCCAACTCACGCTTCGACCGTCCGCCGCGCCGCGGCAAGATCGACGATACCGGCGGTGAGACCGTGGGTGGTCAGAAGCTCTACCACCACCTAACGCTGCTCGCGGTGTCCAACCAGGGCTACCGGAACCTTCGAGAGCTCTCCTCGCTCGCCTTTTTGGAGGGCTACTACTACAAGCCGCGCCTCGACTGGGACCTGCTCCAGCGCTTCAACGAGGGTCTTATCGCGACCTCGGGCTGTCTCGGCGGCGTCGTCCTTCAGGCGCTTCTGCAAGACGATTACCACAAGGCGCTCGATCTGGCCGGACGGCTGCAGACAATCTTCGGCCGCGAGAACTTCTTTATTGAGATGCAAGACCACGGCCTCACCGAGCAGGAGCGAACCAATCCGCAGTTGCTACGCATCGCGCACGAATTGCGGGCACCACTCCTCGCCACCAATGACTTGCACTACGTGCATCACGACGACGCCGAAATGCACGACGCGTTGTTGTGCATTGGAACGGGCTCGCTCGTCGCTGACCCCAGCCGCTTTCGCTTTCACAGTGACCAGCACTACTTAAAGTCGGCGGCCGAAATGCGCCACCTCTTTCGCGAGATCCCCGAGGCGTGCGACAACACGCTGCTCGTCGCCGAGCGAGCCGACGTCACCATTGAATTCGACAACGACGCCCTACCCGAGTTCCCGATTCCCGCCGAGTTCATTGGCGAGACCCACAAAGACGGGGCCAATTCGTGGCTTCGTGAACTGACCTACCGCGGCGCGCGCGAGCGCTACGGCGAAGCATTGAACAATGAAGTGCGCGCCCGTTTGGAGAACGAGTTGGGCGTCATCGCCGACATGGGCTTCTCTGACTACTTCTTGGTTGTCTGGGACCTTATTCGTCACGCCCGCGAGAAGAGGATCCGCGTTGGTCCGGGCCGTGGTTCGTCGGCGGGCTGTTGCGTCGCGTACTGCCTGCACATTGTCGACCTTGATCCGATTCGTTACGGTCTTATCTTCGAGCGCTTTCTTAACCCCGGACGGCGTTCAATGCCCGACATCGACATGGACTTCGACGAGCGTTACCGCGGTGACATGATTCGCTACGCCGCCGAACGTTATGGTTCGGATCACGTTGCGCAGATTGTGACTTTTTCGACAATAAAGGCCCGCGCCGCGGTGCGTGACGCGGCGCGCGTGCTCGGCTACCCACCTCAACTCGGCGACAAGATTGCCAAGGCAATGCCGCCACTCGTAATGGGTCAGGACTTGCCGCTCGAGGCCTGTTTTACGCCGATGCCGGGCTACGAAGGACGCTTCGCCGAAGCGGCAGAACTTCGCAATCTCTACGACACGGACCCCGAGGTAAAACACTCGGTTGACGTGGCCAAGGGTTTCGTCGACAAGCGACGCCAGGACGGAATCCACGCCGCGGCCGTTGTCATCACGAAGCAGCCGATGCTCGACTACGTGCCAGTGCAGCGAAAGTCGGGGCCCAGCGGCTCGGGTGACGAGGCGCCGATTGTGACCCAGTTCGAGGCGTCGGCCATCGAGAAGCTCGGACTCTTAAAAATGGACTTCCTCGGACTTCGCAACCTCGCGATAATGGAACGGGCCCTCGAACACATCAAGCGACGTCACGGCGTTGACGTCGACATCGACAACGTAGCGCTCGACGACTCGAAGGTTTACGAGATGCTTCGATTGGGTAATTCGATTGGCATATTCCAACTCGAGGGCGACAAGATGCGTCAGCTCATCCGGCGCCTCGCGCCGACGAGCTTCGACGACGTGGCTGCGCTCGTGGCGCTCTATCGCCCGGGTCCATTAAGTGAGAACGTGCACAACGACTACGCCGACCGCAAAAATGGTCGTCAGGTCGTCAGTTACGATCACCCCGATCTTGAGGCGATCCTCTCCGAAACCTCGGGGCTCATGATCTACCAAGAGGACATCATGCGCGTCGCGACGAAGATCGCCGGTTTTTCAATGACCGAGGCCGACGATCTTCGCAAGGCCTGTTCGAAGAAGATTCGCTCAATGATCCAGGCGCAACGCGCCAAATTCGTCGACGGCTCGGAGCGCGAGGGCTACGGGAGGGCTCTCGGCGAGACGATTTTTAACAAGATTGAACCGTTCGCCGACTACGCGTTCCCAAAGAGCCACGCCTACGGGTACGGACTTATCGCGTATCAGAATGCGTGGTTGAAGGCGAACTACCCAGTTGAGTACATGGCCGCGTTGTTGACGTCGTTTCGCGACGACAAGGATAAGGCGTCGGTCTATTTAAATGAGGCTCGACAGATGGGCATCGCCGTTGGCGTGCCCGACATCAACGAGTCCTTCGCGGAGTACGCACCAAGCGTCTCACAGGAACAGACGATCCACTTTGGCCTAGCGGCGGTGCGTAACGTCGGCGAGGCGCTCGTCGAGAAGATTGTGGCTGAACGAGACGCCAATGGTCACTTCACATCGATCTACGACTTCGTACGCCGCGTCGACCCGGTCGTGCTCAATCGACGATCTATGGAGTCGCTCATCAAGGCCGGCGCCTTCGACTCACTCGGCGTGGCGCGCCTCGGCTTTCTCTTAAGGGTCGACGAGATCTGTGACGTCACCCTCAGTCGCCGAAAGGACCACTCGCTCGGTATCACGACGCTCTTCGCCGCGCTCGGGGACGACGGCTCGAACCACGACTGGGAGGGAACGGAGATCGCCCTCACCGACATCGAGTTCGAGAAGTCAGTGAAACTCGACTTCGAACGCGAGATGCTCGGAACCTACATTTCGGACCACCCACTTTACGAAGTTGAGGGGGCACTGTCGACTAAGACCGACGGCACAATCATCACAATTCGTGAACGGGGCGAGGAGCTGGCGCGTACTGGCAAAGCGGTGACGGTGGGCGGCATCCTCGCCGAGGTTCAGATTCGCACCACCAAGATGGGCAAGCACTACGCGCGCGTCGTGCTCGAGGACCTCGGGGCGTCAATGGAGATCAATTTCTCGGCCAACAACTTCGAGAGGTTCAGTGGCTTCCTGGCGAAGGACAACATTGTGCTGGTCAAGGTCCGACCCGGATTCGACGAGGAGCTGCGTTTCAGCGCGATTGATGTCCAAATGCTGAGTATCGAACGCGGCGACTCCGAGCTTCGTTTGGCGCTTCGACCTGAGGATCTCACCCAAACGTCCATCAGCTCGCTGCGCGAGATCCTAAGTCGTTATCCCGGCCGATCCCCAGTGATTGTCGAGACCGGCGGCGCGGGAAAGGCCTTTAAGCTGGGCCCGGAGTTCAACGTCAACATAGCGAGCGTTGTTGCTGACCTTCGCACGGAATTTGGACGAAACGTGATCAAGGCGTAGCGTTCATTGGGGGGTCGTGAACTCTCGTAGAATGCTTCCCTATGGCAATGAACGTTTCCACGAAGGACACCACCGCCCTCAGCGACGCAGAACTGGCCGAGATGGCCGATCTCTGCGTCGATCGAGAGCCCAATTTCGATATTGGATTTCTATCGAAGCAGCGTGAAGATTGGGTGCTCGTCACTCAAGTGCGTGAAGGCAACAAACTGCGCGGCTACTCTTTTTGCACCCTCGAGCGCATCGGCGGCACGCCGTCACTGTTGGTCGGGCTCTTACTAGTCGATCGAAACGCCAAGTCTGATCAGACGCTCAAGGCAATCCTGCACGATCAATTTCGACGGGCGTTGCTCGCCTTCCCCGACGAGGACGTCCTTCTTGGTTCGCGCCTCACCTCGGCTGATGGTTATCGGGCTTTCGCGGGACTCGATGAAATCGTGCCGCGTCTCGGCTACAAACCAACGGGTGAGGACCGCGCGTGGGGCCGTCGCCTCGCCAAGCGTTTCGGTTCCGAGAAGTCGATCGACGATAAGACCTTCGTCATGACCGTGTCCCCGGGGCCGGTCGGCGGACTGGATTACACGGCGTCGAAGGGATCAATTCCCGAGGGCGCCGACACGTTCTTCGAGGGTTTGAAGCCCCACAAGGGCGAGCGACTCATCGTCTTTGGCTGGGCGATGGCCGAATCGCTCGCCTCGGGCAAACTACCCAAATAGTCTCAGCCCCTCGGCAAGAGACCCGTGCAGCTCTTGTAACAGTGGCCGTCAATCGGCTTAGACAGCGTTGTGAGGACGTACGCTGGGCGAAAGCCGAGCGCGGAGGCGAGTTCCTTGCCGGACAACGACGTGCGCCGAGTTGCCTCCATGGTTCGAATCGCGTGCGCGTCCTCGCAGAGTAACCAGACGTCGTCGCCGAACCAGCCAAAGCGCACCCAGGTGGAACCGTCGTCGTGCCGTCGAAGTAACTGCGGTCCTCGGTCGGCCGCGATCAGGGCCACGCTTGGACGTTCGCCGCGAAACTCCCAGTAGGGAGCGCTCGGCCCGCGAAAGCCAAACAGCGGTCCGTCAGCCGGGCTCGCGAGCTGGGCGAGCCAATGTCGTACGCGCCGTCCCCGGTATGTGCCGACTCGTCGTGGCAGATCCTCGAGCGTGACGGCCTCGGGTTGGGCGAGGTCGTTGCGCTCAATGTCGAGCGCCAACTGCCCTTCGACGATGTCGAAGACCGCGAGGTCAGTGACGTAGTCGGCCGGCCACGGAATGCGCCATCGCATAATCGCCTGGGACTTCAAATCGACGACCGTCGTCGTCTCATTGGTCGAGCCGAGCACGAGACCGTAGACCGTTGCACCTCCCGTGAGGTCGACACTCGAACGTTGCGGCATACCTTCGACAAGGTGTTTGTTGACCCGCGACGCAGGATCGCGATTAAATATCGACATCAGAGGCCCACGCGCGAAAGTTGCTCGTCAAGTTCGTGCACACTCGCGACCGGCAGTTGGCAAACGCTCGACTGACAGACGTAGGCCTGGCCTTCCAGACGCTCGTGCAGCAGTGAGGACGACCCCGAGCCGATGATGAGCACGCTTCGAGTCATAGCCCTTGATCGTACGTGGCGCGATAGTTCATTCACACGTCCGGGCACCACAATCTCGACGCCGTTGAGCGCGAGGCCGGCCGCTGCGACCAGGTCGGGCACTGCGCTTGGGTGAGAAACAATGAGGGTCGCCGCCAATTCGACCAGCCGCTGTGCGATGGAAAGGACATCACTGTCGCCTTTGCACAGGGCGAGGCGGGCGAGGGCGCGACACGCGACAGCGTGACTTGATGGTGTGGCACCATCAAAAATCTCTTTGGGGCGCGCGCTCAGGTCGGTGACCAAGTCGCTCAGTGAGAAGAAACCGCCTCCTTCATGTGGCGATCGAGCGTTGGGAACGGTCCCGTCCCAGTAGTGACGAACCAGATAACTAGCTAGTTCAGCAGCGTCGTTGAGCCAGCGATCTTCGCCACCAACTTCGAAGGCGTCGATCAGCGCGTCGATCATCCAGGCCACGTCGGCGGCCGTCGCGTGGGCCCGACCAGCGGCAAGTCGCCACCATACGCCGTTGCGAAAATGCGAGTTTGAAAGCGATTGAAGGAGCTCAAGGCCGCGCGCCTGGAGTTCTTCGTCGTCACTACGTAGTAGCGCGGTCGCGAACATGGCGTTCCACTCGAGGATGATTTTCTCGTCGCGCGCTGGCGCTGCCCTTTTGGCGCGCGCGCGTCTCAATGAGTCGAGCGCACCGCGCAGCAATACTGGGGTGCTGAACGGTTCTCTATCACCAAGACGGGGAATTGAACGCTCTTCGAACGCGCCAGGTAACTCAATGCGCCATCGCACGAGGACCTCGGCGCGGTACTGAGCCTCACCGTCGGATTCGAGTGCGCTTTGCACCTCATCGGGTGTCCATGTGACATGGGAGCCCTCGACTCCGCCCGCGTCAGCGTCGAGCGAGGAAGCGAAACCACCGCTCAGTTGCAGGTCGTTCAGTACGAATCGCATGGTGTCGAGTGCGACCTCGCGCCACCATTCGTGGCCCTTGAAGAGCGCCGCGGCGCGTAGGTACGTTCGTGCGAGGAGTGCTTGATCGCTGAGCATCTTCTCAAAGTGCGGGACGTGCCACAGCGCGTCGACGCTGTATCGGGCGAAGCCGCCGCGCAGGTGGTCGTAGAGTCCGCGTCGGGCCATGGCGTCCAAAGTACGAATCACACAGTCCTTGGACTCTTCGTCGTCGAACTCCAATAGGGCGTCGACGTAACTAGGCCGCGGAAATTTCGGTGCGTCACCGAATCCTCCGTCCGAGTCAACGCGAGCGACAAGTTCGTCGCGCAGGGAGCGCCGTATCGCTGTGAGATCGAGCGACTCGCTAAAGGGCGCCAAGTGGTCAATGAAGCTGATCTCTCGAGCGAGGCCGTCGCTGAGTTGCGACGCCTGGGTGATGACGGCGTCGCGCTGGGTCGACCACGCAGTGTGAATAGCGTCGAGGAGGCGAGTGAACGAAACCTGACCGTGGCGTTCGACCGGTGGGTAGTACGTACCAGCCATGAAGGGTCTTCCGTCGGGAAGCAAGAAGACTGACATTGGCCAACCGCCGTGGCCGGATACGAGTTGCGTGGCCGCCATGTAGAGCGCGTCGACGTCGGGCCGCTCCTCTCGATCAACTTTTATGGCAATGAACGACGCGTTCAGTTGCTCTCCGATCACAGGATCCTCAAATGATTCATGGGCCATAACGTGACACCAGTGGCAGGCGGCGTAGCCGACCGAGAGAAAAATTGGTCGATCGAGGCGCCGCGCTTCTTCGAGCGCGTCGTCTCCCCAGAGCCACCAGTCGACGGGGTTACTGGCGTGACTGATGAGGTAGGAGGATCCAAGTTGGTCCTTCACATTTCGGATCAAGGGCACCACGTGACTCTACCGACGTAGGGGACAATACCTTGGCGACCGGCATTGCGTGAGAGCTGAAACTGTGTCGCCGCATCGACTGGCCAAGCGCGGGTACACCTCGGCCTCGGTACAGTGATGGCGACCGCAACAACAACGAAGAGGCGACAATGACTACACCACTGCGATGGGGAATTTTGGGCACAGGCGGTATTGCTCAGCGTTTCACGCGAGACCTGCAACTAGTCGACGACGGCGTCGTCGTCGCCGTTGGCTCGCGCTCCCAGGGTTCAGCTGACCGCTTCGCCGACGAGTTTGAGATCCCTCATCGACACGCTTCGTACGAGTCGTTGGTCAACGACGCAGACGTCGACGCAATCTACGTGGCCACGCCACACCCCATGCACTTTGCGAACGCGTCGTTGGCCCTCGAGCACAATAAGGCAGTCCTCGTCGAGAAGGCGTTTGTCATGACGGGTGATGAGGCCCGGGCCCTGGTGACGCTGGCTCGGGAGCGTGGACTGTTCATGATGGAGGCGATGTGGACCCGTTTCTTACCGCACGTGAGAAAGATCTGCGACCTCGTCGAAGCAGGTCATCTTGGTCGTCTCATCTCAGTTGAAGCCGATCACGGCCAGTGGTTCGTCGAAGATTCCTCGTTTCGGTTGTTTTCCCCCGAACTCGGCGGAGGGGCTTTGCTAGACCTCGGGGTGTATCCAATCTCGTTCGCCTCGATGCTGCTCGGTACTCCAAGTCGCGTCTCGGCGCTTATCCAGCCGGCCTTCACGGGCGTGGACGGCTCGGTCTCCATGTCATTCGGCTACGAGTGTGGGGCGCAGGCGACTCTTTCGTGCACGTCAGCGGCGAAGACCGCCACTCGGGCGTGCATCTCGGGAACAGAGGCACGAATTGAAGTTGCAAGCAGCTTTTACGCACCGACGGCGTTTACGCTCATTTCGCGTAACGGCGTCAACGAACAATTTGAATTCTCAACCGAGGGTCGTGGGCTGCATTACGAGGCGTCCGAGGTCGCTCGGTGCATTGCCGAGGGCTTGACCGAGAGTCCATTGATGCCGCTAGACGAAACCATTGCAATTATGGACACCCTGGAACAGGTTCTCGCCTTCGCCTAGGCAGTTTTCTCGAGACGGAGGGCGTAGACCGCAATCTTTGGCGTCCAAGACGCCATCTCTGCTGAGATTCTCGTCGAGTGGCTTACTGAAACAATCACTCTGATCAGGAGCAGCAGCGATGGAACAGGTAGAGAGGCGATGTTCGTTCGAGGAAGTAAGGACATCACGTTCGAAAGCAATCATGGATGGAGGTCGTGCGACAATTTTGATTGGTCGCCCGATTCTCACGATTGTTTTCGAGGAATTGGACATCTGTGAACAGTCTCCCCATCTGCAACCTGTTACTTTACGATTCGGACATTTGATTTTACACAATGTCCACGTAGTAGAAAAACTAGCGACATCACATCGGTGTCATTGAAGGGTTGGGGATATGAATTTTAAAACAGGAAGGGCTCTTGCCTCTGTGGCATTGGTCGGCACTTTCGTCGTCGCAATGATGCCGAGCGTGGGTTCTGCAGCTGGAAAGACGGTGTCGGCTAACACGTTCAATACGCGTTATTCGACAATGAAGTACTTGGCGAGCATCGTCGCGAAGGGCAAGGGCGCCATCACGGTCATCCTTCCCGACACGAAGTCCTCAGCTCGGTACACGGCTTTCGACGCGCCGGACTTGACCAAGGCATTTAGGGCGGCGGGTGTGAAACGGTGGAAGGTTCTAAACGCGTTGGGCTCGGACTCGACCATGTTTACCGATGCACAGGCAGCCATTGCCCGTGGCACCAAGGTCCTCATCATCGACCCGATCGACCCGACGACCGGCGCGTCCATCGAGGCTTACGCCTCCGCACGTGGCGTGAAGACTATCGACTACGACCGTCTCACCTTGGGCGGACAGCGTACGTACTACGTCAGTTTCGACAACGTCGCGGTCGGTACGTTGATTGGGCAGGGCGAATTGGCTTGCCAGAGCGCCTGGCACGTAACGAACCCCGTGACCTACATTTCGTACGGCTCACCGACTGACAACAACGCCACCTTGTTCGCGAAGGGCTACAACGCTGTTCTCGCTTCCGCTGGCTTTAACGTGACCGCCACCACCCTCACCGGTGCCAAGCAGACCGTGAAGGAGAACGCCGGAACGTGGGACGGACCGACAGCCGCCTCTGACTTCGAGGCTGCCTACACTGCTCACCCGAGCATCAACTCTGCCGTGACGCCGAACGACAACAACGCTGCGGGCATCATCACCTACCTGCAGGGCAAGGGTCTCAAGCCCAATACCTTCCCGTTCACCGGTCAGGACGCATCGCTTGTTGGTTTCCAGAATGTCATCTCTGGCTACCAGTGCGGCACCGTCTACAAGCCGATTTACAAGGAAGCACAGGCCGCAGTTGCGCTCGCCATTTACCTGAACGCGGGCATGAAGCCGCCGGCGGGCTTGGTGAACGCGAAGACGCCTGACACGCTTGAGAAGAGGGGTGTCTCATCGATTCTTTTGAAGGCCTCATGGGTTACGGCCAAGGACGTTCAGTCCACGGTCATCCACGACGGCTGGCTGAAGGCGTCGGACCTGTGCACCGCTACGTCGCCGGCAGTTACCGGCGCACCCCAGCCGCAGTACAAGGCTGACTGCCTGACCTACGGCATTAAATAGCAGTACCTAATGGAGAACGCTCCTGAGATGGCCAGTCCCTCCACGTCCGGTGACGGACGTGGAGGGATCATCGGCTCGGGGACAACTGCTGTGATAGCACCGTCGCTGCTGAGCCTGCGCGGGATTTCGAAAAATTTCGGTCCCGTGCAGGCCCTGCAGGACTGCGACCTCGACGTTCCACTGGGCAAGGTCACCGCTCTAATTGGCGACAATGGCGCCGGAAAGTCCACTCTCGTCAAGTGCATCTCGGGCATCTACGCGCCAGCCTCCGGAACGACGTATTGGAATGGCGCCGCAGTGAATGTCCATACGCCTCGCGACGCCTCTGACTTGGGCATCGCCACGGTGTATCAAGACTTGGCGCTCTGCGACAATCTTGACATCGTCGAGAACATGTTTCTCGGTCGCGAAGAGACGAAGTTCCAAGTTCTCTCCGAGATTAAGATGGAACTCGCCACCAAAGCGACGTTAAAGGACTTGTCGGTGACGACCGTTCAATCGGTCCGGCAACTCGTGGGGTCGCTTTCGGGCGGTCAGCGCCAAGCCGTCGCAGTCGCCAGGGCCGTCATGCGTGATTCGAAGCTGGTCATCATGGACGAACCGACCGCGGCCCTCGGTGTCTCGCAGACCAAGCTCGTCCTCGAACTCATTCGAACGTTGGCTTCGCACGGCATCTCGGTGCTCGTCATCTCACATAACCTCCTCGATGTCTTCAGTGTCGCCGACCGCATTGCAGTTATGTACCTCGGCTCGATAGTCAGTGAAGGTCCAATTGTCAACTACGACACCACGAGTGCCGTGGAGCTGATCACTACCGGAGAGAGCAGCCGCGTCCCGTCACGTCCCTCCTCATCTCTTTAATTGAAAGGCAGTTCTCCGTTGTCCGATGCCCCCGATCAGTTGCCCTCGAGTCACACGAGCGGTCTCGCTGAGATAGCGCCACGTACCTTCTCACAGCAGGTGAAGCGGGTCTGGCAGGGCGACAATGGCTCCATCCCGATTCTGCTCGGGCTCTTCGCTTTGGTCATCTACTTCCAGATTCAGAACTCGATTTTTCTCACCCCGGAGAACCTGACCAACCTCTTCATCCAGGCCACGATATTTGTCCTTTTAAGCATGAGTGAGATTTGGCTTTTGCTTTTGGGTGAGATTGATCTCTCCCTCGGCTTCGTGATGGGTATCGGTGCTTCGGTCGCCGTCATCCTCACCGATCCAAAGTACAACTGGCCGTGGTGGGTTGCCGTCGGTCTCGCGCTTCTGATCACGACCGCTATCACGACGTTGAGCGGTGTGCTCGTTATCCGGTTGCGGCTGCCGTCGTTTATCGTCACGTTGGCCGGACTGCTCGGTTGGCAGGGCGTCCTCATCTGGCTCGTGGATAAGCAAGGAACGGGCGGTGCGATTCCTTTGCACAACAATGTACTTTACAGTCTGGTGAATGGTAATTTAACGCCGGTGGCGACGATTGTCTTCGTCGTGGTGATTGTGGTGCTCTTCAGCTTCTCGCTGCTGCGCGCCGACCGCAAACGCCGAACGAGCGGGCTCGAATCAAAGCCGAAAATCACGATTGCGAAAATCGTCCTACTCGTCGCGGTGGGCATCGTCATGATTTGGATCTTTAACACCAGTCGATCGACCTTCACCACGATTAAGGGAATGCCGTGGGCATTTCCTATCGTGCTGGCGATCCTCGCCGCGGGCAGCTTCATCCTCATCAAGACCAAGGCCGGCCGGTACCTCTACGCGATTGGTGGCAACACCGAGGCGGCTCGTCGTTCCGGTGTCAATGTCAATCGGTACCGTCTTATGGCCTTTTCACTAGCGGGTTTGACGGCCGGTATCGGGGGTCTGATCTACGCCTCGCGACTGGGCGGCATCTCTGACGCGATTGATGGAGGAAATCTTGTCCTCGAGTCGGTCGCCGCGGCCGTTATCGGTGGTACCAGCCTCTTCGGCGGTCGAGGCAAGATGATCAACGCCGTCGTTGGTGGTGTGATAATCGCCACGATTCCAAATGGCATGGGCCTCATCGGAATGAGCGCGGCCACGCAGTACATCGCCACGGCACTCGTGTTGCTCGCGGCAGTCACCATCGACTCGATTGCACGGCGCGGCAGCACCGTTACGGGCTAGCTCAGTTTCGCTTGATCGCGCGGGGCGCCTCACACTTGAGTCCAGTGTCGCGTCCTGCGCGGTCGCGAACTTAGAAGAGATCGGGCAGATCGGAACGGGAGATCTTTCCGTTGGTCGTTCGAGGGATGGCGGCGACGTAACGGATCTCCTTGGGTTTGGCCCAGGGGCCGATCTGGTCCGCCGCGGCCTCACGGAGCGCATCGTCGTGGTTTAATCCGTCGCCGACGACGAGCGCTACGACGCGCTGTCCCCATTCACTGTCGTCGACGCCCGTGACGGCGACGTCGCGCACGCCGTCCACGGTCGCCAAGATTGCCTCAAGGTCCTCGGGCCAGACCTTTTCACCTCCCGTGGTAATCACGAAGCCGAGGCGTCCGTGGACCGATACCCGTCCGTCGATGATGGTGCCTCCGTCGCCCGTCGGGAACCAGTCATGCTTTCCATCCGGGCCGGTCGTCCTCGGACGAGGAGCGGTTCGATACGAGCGAAAAAGCGTGGGCGAGCGAAGGCACAGCTCCCCGTTAACACTCGTGACGTCAACGCCGGGTAGGGGATACCCGTCGTAGACGACGCCCGACCCGGTCTCGGTCATGCCCCAGGTGGTGACGACGTTCTCACCCAACGCGCGCGGTGGCCGCGCGCCGCCGAGCAGGACCTTGGCGAACGCACTGAGGTCGTGACGAAC
>JAYVNV010000072.1:0-5570 GCA_043758265.1 Acidimicrobiaceae bacterium | reverse complement strand
GTGCGAACTGCTCGATCACCGGCGCCGCGATCTCCTCGAGACCTCGTTGGAGGACGTCGCCCGTCGCGCCCGGTGGCAGGGGGATATTGAGCGTGCGTCCGCCGGCGTCAAGACCGCCGATCTCGCGCGCGCCACCACTGCCGGGGTAGAGCGGCCACTGGTGCGTGGAAACGTAGAGGACGTTGGGGTCGTTCCAGAAGATCGATTGGGTGCCATTGCCGTGGTGCACGTCCCAGTCGACGATGAGCACACGCTCGCCCTGCTCAGTCAACGCGGCGGCGGTGACGGCCACGTTGTTCAAAAGACAAAAGCCCATCGCTCGATCGCGCAGCGCGTGATGTCCCGGTGGTCGAGCCGCGATAAAGCCAACGCCGTCGTCACGGGCCTGCAACTCCTTCACGACGGCGAGTCCTGCGCCGGCACCGTACTGGGCGATGGCCCACGAATCGAAGGTCGCGTAGGTGTCCTCGTCGATGTTGCCGCCCCCTTCGTAGCAGAAGGCGCCCAGTTCATCAAGAAAGGCGCCGTCGTGCACGCGCAGCAGTTCAGCCCTGGTTGCAGAGTACGGTGCGACGAACTGCAGGTCGTCACCGAGGTGCAGATCATGCACGCCGGCCATTGAGGCGCCTAGTCGGTCGGGCCGCTCGGGGTGACCGGCCTGCTCGTGCGCGGCGTCTGACACGGAGCCATTCATGATCAGCATCACTGCAAGCCTCTCACTTTGGGCCGTGGCGTAGCGACCCGGCCGCTACATCGCTCGCGTCGCACGGCGCAATCGCAATGCGAGCCGTGATGACCTCGTCCTCCATGGTTGAGGTCACCGGGAAGCCCGACGCGTGAAAGACCCCCATCATGCTTCGATTGTCGGCCTGCGTTTCCGCCGTGAAGCTCGTGATGCCGAACGACCACGCCACCTCGGCGAGACGTTCTAGGAGCATGAGGCCGATGCCTTGATGGTGGTACTCGTCGGCGACGATGAACGCGACCTCCGCTTCGGTCGGGTTGGCGCAACGGTCGAAGCGGCCCACCCCCACGAGTTCGCCGGCGCATTCGACAATGTAGGCGAACCGGTTGAGGTAGTCGACGTGGGTGAGGTGTCGGACCTCGTCGTCGCTGAGCTCGGGGTGCAATGAAAAGTAACGCCGATAGATCGAGTCGGGCGAGAGTCGATGATGAAAGTCGATGAGCAAATTGGCGTCGTCGGGTTTGATTGGTCGCATCAACATCACCACGCCATGGTCGGTGACGACGTCGCACGCCAATTCGGCCGGGTAGACGCGTGACGTGGGCAAGGCAATGGCGTGGCCCTTATCTTCATTGGTTCGATCGAGGAAGTCCGCCATTCGTCGCTCCGTCTCGTGAATCTTTACGATTCACTCTTCCCATCATTGTCCGCTCGTTGTGACCTTCGAGGTGGCGAAGGTCACAACATCGAACGGCGCCGTCTCCTGGGGTCAGTCGCCGTGCCCCTTGCCGTTTCCGTTGCCGTTTCCGTTTCCGACGCCGCCCATCGACGTCGTGGTGGAGGTCGGTGGGGTGGCCGCGGCCGCGAGACCCAGGGCGGTCGCCAAGGTCGTGAGATCGCTCTGGAGCAGTGTCGCCGAGGCCGGCGTGAGATATTGATTAGTGGTGGCGTTGGCGATCGTGGCCGCAACTTGCTGGAGGTCGTTCGCCGCCTGATTGGCGTTGCCGGCCGCCAGATCCGTCACGGCCTGCTGCGCCCCTTGTGAGATCAACTGACCGGTCTGCAATCCAACACTGTGAGATGACTCACCGGCGACGAGGTCATTGATCAGTTTGGCGAGTGCGTGAGGCGCCGTAGGAAGCGTCGTCGTCGTCGTTGGCGCGACGGTCGTCGTCGTGGCGCGAGTGGTCGTGGTTGTTGGCTTGGCGAAGGCACCGAAGCCGAAGGCCAAGGCGAGCGCGACCGCAACGATGGCGAGTGCGATCACGGCGGCCAGACGCCATTTGCGCACGCGCCAACGAAGGTCGGCCTGCGCGTGTCGACTAGGGGCCGAGAGACTGGGCGGCACGATCATCGTGCCGCCGTCGTGGCCGACGCTCGGGGTGCTCGAACGACCTGTCACGGTCGTGGCGACGTCACCGAAGGCAGCGACGACGGGCGTCCACGGTGTGGCGAAGACCGAGGTCGCGAGCATCGCGGCGACCTCGGAGGCGCGAAGTCGATCACCGGGCTCGTGGGCGAGCATGCCGTTCAGCAGCACTTTCCACGGCACGGGCAGGCCGTCGGGCAAGGGAACTGGTCCGATGAGTCGTCGCGCAATGACCTCGCTCGGTGTACCGGCGAAGACCCGCTCGCCGGTCAGACATTCCAAAAGGACGATTCCCAAGGACCAGACGTCGGCGCTCGGTCCGACGGCGTGATCTTCGAGTTGTTCGGGCGCCATATAGGTGGCGGTGCCGAGCAACGTGCCTGCGAGAGTCAAGGTCGAAGAATCAACCAGTCGAGCGATGCCAAAGTCGGCCAGGTGGGCACTGGCGTCGACGCCGATCAGAATGTTCGCCGGTTTTACGTCACGGTGGACGACACCTTGCTCGTGAACGTAGGCGAGCGCATCGGCTAACGAGTGTCCGAGCTTCGCGGTGGCACTCGTTGAGAGTGGACCGCGGTCGAGGGTCTGGGCCAGGCTCGATCCCTCGACGAACTCCATGACGAGGTAGGCCATGTCCCCGGTGACGCCGGTGTCGAGGAGTCGAACCAGCCCAGGGTTTTCAAAGCGCTGGAGGGCCTGAGCCTCCTGCGCGAGACGACGAGCGTATTCCGGGTCGGCAGATCGAACGATCTTGACGGCGACGTCGCCGCCGGTGACGTCATCAATCGCGCGAAAGACGTCGGACATCGCTCCTCGTCCAAGCAAGGGTCCGAGCCGGTATCGGCCGTCGAGGAGATCGCCTGAGGAACTCATGATCGTGCCCTCACGGTCGTGGGCTGAGTAAACCCAGGCTCACAAAGAAAACTTGTCACAAGCTCCGTTCGACGCGACGGACCAAAAAACCACGTGCCGTGTTGCGCCTCGTAGACATCGCGCAGACCACTAAATGATGACTCGTTGCGAAATTGATCACCGCTCTTCAGCTTCCGGGATTCATGTGATTGATGGCACCAATCTACCGACTCACACGCTAATTCACTTCCGGCTGTGGCGAGTGCGCGCAGTCCCCCCAGCCCCGTGGACCGACGCCATCCACGCGCGGGAGTTGCGCCGATCGGACCATCTCTTCATCGACGCCGTTCGTTCGTGTCGAGGGGACTGGCGTTGTGCTCGCCCCAGCTGGTCAAAAAGGTTCGAAGGTACTCAACGAAGCGCCGTGACGCTGACCATTGAGCGCACCCTGACGTACGAGACCGCGAGCGCACGAGCGTCTTGGCGACGAAGGCGGCGCCTCGACTCAACGCGGCAGCGACCAGCGGTCGGGTGCAATGAGGTCGTGGATTGAATCGGGCCCCCACGATCCTTGGTCGTAGAGTTCGACGGGCGCTCGATGTTCGAGGACGGGCGCGGCGACCTCCCACAGCCGCTCGATCCCGTCGGCGCGGGTAAAGAGCGCTTGATTGCCGAGCATCGCCTCCAGGATCAAGCGTTCGTAGGCCTCGAGGTTGTTGGCAGTTTGAAACGAGTCCTCGTAGCGAAACGTCATCACCGCCGGTCCGAGACGCATCCTCGGGCCGGGTTGTTTCGCGAGGAAGTGCGTCTGGATCGATCCGGGGTCAGTGAAGTCGGCGACCAATTCGTTGCCGTGTCGCTGATCCGCGTGGTGATCAATCTCGAACATGCGCATCACCGGTTCTTCGAAACCAATGGTTACGACCTGGCGGCTCTCGGCCATGCATTTGCCGGTGCGCAGGTAAAAAGGGACACCCTTCCAACGCGTATTGACCACTTCGGCCTTTAGGGCGACGAAGGTTTCGGTCTCGCTGTCGGTCGCGACACCGGGCTCGAGTCGATACCCGTCGTACTGACCGAAGACGACATCGTCGATGCTGACTGGACGAATCGACGACAAGACCTTGCCAATCTCATCGCGCAAGGGCTTCGCGTCGAGCGAGATTGGCTGCTCCATTGCGATGAGACTCAGTACTTGGAACAGGTGGGTGACAACCATGTCACGAAAGGTTCCGGTCTCTTCGAAGAACGCGCCCCGACCCTCGATTGAGATTTTCTCGGGGACGTCGATCTGCACGTAGGAGACGTGATCGCGATTCCAGAGCGGTTCGAAGAGCCCGTTGGCGAATCGCAACGCCAAGATGTTTTCAATCGACTCCTTGCCGAGAAAGTGATCGATGCGAAAGACGTGGGACTCGTCAAAGTATTGCGCAATGGTGGCGTTGAGCTGCTTCGCCGACGCCAGGTCAACCCCGAAGGGCTTCTCGCAGATGACGCGCGAACCCTCGTTCAGGCCACTCTTGCCGAGCATTTCAATCAGTCCGAGGAAGGCGCCCGGCGGCACCGCGAGATGGAACAGTCGTTCAACGCGCCCGCCGATCTCCTTCTGCGCTTGCGTGATTGTCTGCCCGAGGTCGCCCGAGCCGTCGACATTGGCCGTCGCGAATAGGAGTGTCTTCTCGAATTCGTCCCACAGGGCACCCTCGGGCCGGTTCGAACCGAACTCACACGTCGCATCGAAAGTTCGCTTACGAAACTGCTCAGATGACATGGTCGACGCCTGGCGGGCGCAGCCGATGATGCGGAACTGCTTCGGCAGCAATCCGGCCACGTAGAGGTGAAAGAGTCCCGGCAGTATCTTGCGTTTTGCGAGGTCGCCCGTCGCCCCGAAAAGCACAAAGACATGATTGGGCGGGACGTCCGCGCTCATCAAGTTGTGTTCAACGTTCATCGATCGCCTCCTCGGAGAGTTCTGGTTCCCGTTCTACTGGCTGCGAACGCCTCGTGGGCCGCGAGCGCTGACGTAGTGCCGCGCCGTCGTTTGGAATGAGTGCCTCGGCGTCGGCCATGACGAGTGAGGCCGCGGCGCTCACGCGGCCGGCCGGAATCGAACGGTCTCCTTCGAGGAGCGCAGCGAGGGGGGAACGTTTGTCCGACCCGGTGACGAGCCAAAGAAGTTGCGATGCCCGAGCGAGCGCCGGATACGTCAGCGTCATGCGGCGGTGACCCTGATAGGGACCGGTCACGGCGACGAGTCGCTTCTCTTCGACCACTACGGGGTCATTCGAGACGAGCGAGGCGGTGTGGCCATCGGCTCCCAACCCTAAATGGACGAGGTCGAAGTGGTGGGGCAACAGTTCTTCGTACTCGCGTGCGGCCTGGTCCAGGTCGGCGTAATCGACGGCCATTGGATGAATTGTCATCCCCAATGGCCCGAGGACTCGTGTGAGGGCTGTCAGATTGCGCGCCTCGTCGCCCGAGGGCGCCACGCGTTCGTCGACTTGGAAGAGGGTGATCGAACGCCATCGCAGGTCGTAGGTCGCGAGCGCCGCAAACATTGCCCTTGGGGTCCGTCCGCCGCTGACGGCAAGAGTGAACCGGCCACGCTCCTCAATCGCGCGCCGAGCGCTCCTAGCGACGTACGCGGCCGCGTCGTTCGCAACG
>JAYVNV010000071.1:0-42596 GCA_043758265.1 Acidimicrobiaceae bacterium | reverse complement strand
CGCGCCGCGGGTCGATCAGATTCGGGGGTTGACGTCGTGCCCGGGGGTTCAGTCAGAGAAAGTGGCCGGGCGGCGAGTGCGCGCGAGGGGAGGGGGGGCACTGTCGTTGGGGTGGAGGTGGAGATGAAGGTGGTGCGGTGCGGGCCGTCCGAGTCGCTCGGGTCCAAGAGGACCTCACGTCGTGGGCGAGGGGGGACTTGAACCCCCACATCCTTTCGAATACAGGCACCTGAAGCCTGCGCGTCTGCCAATTTCGCCACTCGCCCTAAGAACTCGCAACAATAGTCCAGCCACTGACCCCGACCGTTTGCCCTCACCACAGTGCTCGGCCGCCGGTACAGTTGAGATTGCCATGGTTCTAAAGAGTGTTGAAAATCGCCTTGAGCGGATCTTTGAGAAGACTTTCTCGCGCCCGTTCAAGAGCTCGCTGCAGCCGATTGAGATCGGCACGCGCATCGTGCGTGAGGTCGATCTGACCCGTCGACTCTCGAGTCAGGGACCCCTCTCACCAAATAGTGTCCGGGTGTGGTTGGGCCCCGTTGACGCCGCGCGGTTCGATGGCTTTCAGAAGGCGCTCGTCTCGGAACTTGAGGAGACGGTTCGTCAGCACGCACTTAGTGAGGGTTTCAGCTTCGTCGGTCCTGTCAAAGTCGAGGTCTTCATCGACGACGACATCAAGCCCGGGAATGTCGAGGTCAAGACCGAATTCGTGGGTGGTGAAAGCCAGCCTCGCCTGATGTCGAGCGACGGCCGAACCATCAATGTGGGAGAGCGCCCGATTGTGATTGGTCGGAGTCCCGACGTCGAGTTTGTGATCAACGAATCAAATGTCTCTCGTCGTCACGCCGAGGTATGGCGCACCAATGACGGCGTGGCAATCCGTGACCTTCAGTCGACCAACGGGACGTTCGTGAACGGGCATCGAATCACGTCAGTGTCGTTGTCGCCCCGCGACGACATCACTTTAGGGTCCCTTCACCTGCGGATCGAGCTGGCTTGACTCTTTTGGCCGCGACGTCAAACTACGCCGCAATCGTTCGGCCACTCCAGGTGTTGGTAATGGTTGTTGCAGTGCTCTTTTTCGCTCGAGTGCTCCGAGTCGCGATCGTACAGTCTCGTCCGATTGACGATGGTGTCGAAAAGACACGTCGACGTCGAATCGGTGGACGACTCGCTCTCGAATTCATCGAGCCGCTCGATCGTTCGGGTGAACGTATTGCCGTCGACGTCGCGGTGACGATTGGTCGCAGTTCGGACTGCGACCTCAGTCTCGCTGACAACTATCTCTCGTCGCGTCACGCTCGCGTTGCGAACGACGATGGCGACCTCTCAATCGAAGACCTGGGATCGACCAACGGCACGTACGTAAATCAAGAACTCGTTGACGGACGCGTGCACCTCGAGCGAGGCGACATCGTCCAAGTCGGAGGAGTCTTGTTCGAGGTGATTCGTTGACGAGTTGGCGCTACGCCGAGGCAACCGACACTGGTCTGGTTCGTCAATCGAACCAGGACGCGTTCTACGTCGACGGCTCGCTGGCGATCGTCGCCGACGGAATGGGTGGACACGCCGCCGGCGAAGTGGCGTCGGAGATGGCGATTGGGCTGATCCGCACTCTCTTCGCCCAGAATGCCACCGTCGAGGGCCTTTATAACGCGATCAACGAAGCAAACATCTCAGTGTTGAACAACGCGCGCGAGGATCCCAGCCATTTTGGAATGGGCACGACCGTTATCGCGGTTGGCCTCACCTGCGACGAGGCGGGTGTCGTTTCGCCGACACTCTGCCACGTCGGAGACTCCCGGGCTTACCAATTGCGCGATGGCGCCCTTCGACTCTTGACGGAGGATCACAGCGTGGCCGAGGAGTGGGTGCGCATGGGAAGGCTCACCCCTGAGGAGGCGGCCGTGCATCCCCGACGCCACCAGCTCACGAGGGGCGTCGGTGTGGAGGAGACCATCGCGGTCGATGTCGTGTCGATTCAAGCTCAGGTCGGCGACCGAATTCTTCTGTGTAGTGACGGACTTTCAAATGAACTCGACAGCGACACGCTCGCTCGACTCTCGAGCACGCCGAACTCACTCGAGGAGTCGGTCACGCAATTGGTCAATGCGGCGAAGGAGGCCGGCGGACGTGACAACATCACGGCCGTATTGGTGGAGTTCGACGAGGTGAACATCGCGAGCAAGCCAATCAAGCGCACAATGACCTCAATTACCCCGCCGAGCGCCGAGATGGTAGCTCCCTCGACCTCAAAGCGACGAAAGCGTCGAAGTGTCACGTGGCGTACGCCCGCCGCCGCTCTGGCCTTCATCGGCGTCATCGCCGGCTTCTTTTTGATCGTGCATTGGTACGCCTATTCCACGTACTACGTCGGCGCCAACGCTGGAAAAGTCGCAGTCTTTAGGGGCCAGCCGAGCGGCGTCCTCTGGTATAGGCCGCAGCTGCAGAGGGACATGCAATACGACGTCGCACTGCTGCGAGTCGGCGACCGCCAGCAGGTCAGTGCGACCATCAGTGAGCCGACGCTCTCGGCAGCGCTCAACTACGCCTCGTACCTCTGCTCCAAGTCCTCGAAATGCCAGGCCTTCACGTCGCCCGCCATGACGACCACGACCACGTCCACGTCCACGACCACCACGTTGGCGGGGGGTTAGGACGTGTCTCGACGCCTTGGCACCCTGGCGACAATCATCCTTCTGCTCTTCGGGCTCATCGTGGCCCAGTCGGCGAATATTCAGTTCTTTAAAGCGTCATCGCTCAACTCGAACCCCCTCAACACCCGTATCTACACGGCGACGACTAAGTATCCGCGTGGCCAAATCATCGCGGCTGACGGAACGGTGCTCGCGGAGTCGGTGCCCCAATCGAGTGCCACCTATCCGTGGCGCCGCATCTATCCGTTGGGCTCCTTGACATCGGGTGTCGTTGGTGTCGCATCACCGTGGTACGGCGACTACGGCATTGAAGCCGAGTACGGCAACTACCTCTCGGCCCACCCGCAACCGCCGCAGAGCTTTGAGCAACTTCTAGCACCGACCAGCGCGGCCAGCTCGCTGACACTAACTTTGCTCCCACAGTTGCAGCGAATCGCGCGCTCAAAGATGTTGGGTGAGAACGCGACGGAAGTCGTGCTGGATCCCAGGACCGGGGCGGTCCTCAGCATGTACGCGAACCCGTACTACAACCCTCTGCCCTTGACCTCGCCGAACGACCTGATCGCCGCGGCCGCGTGGAAAATCGATAACCAGAACAACTCGGATGGATTCCCCCCACTGGGACTTGTCGCCACGCAGCAGACCTTTCCGCCAGGCTCTACGTTCAAGGTCGTGACCACTGCGGCCGCCGTCGTCGGCAAGCCAGAACTTTTGTCAAAAAACTATGTCAGTAACCGACAGGGTGGCGCGTGCACGACGCTTCCTAATACCAACCTGCTCCTTTGCAACAGTGGCCATACGCCTTGCGGCGGGAACGTCGCCGCGATGCTCCCCGTGTCGTGCGACCCGGGCTACGCACTCCTCGGACTCGACGTCGGTGCGAATCTCATGGCGTCGACGGCGCGCTCGTTTGGTTATAACCAAATTCCTCCGATTGATCTCCCCGGTGTTGTAGCGAGCTACTTTCCGCCAGCCAGTTCGTTTTCGAACAATCTTCCGGGACTCGCGTATTCGGCACTCGGACAGGAGAATGTCCGTTCGTCGGCATTGCAGAATGCGTTAATCGCCGCGGCGATTGCGAACAAGGGAGTTGAGATGACACCGCATCTCCTGAATTTCATTACCGCACCCGATGGGACCATCGTGAAGCGTTTCAAGCCCAAAAAGTGGTTGAATCCTCTGACATTGGCTCAGACGCAGCAAATCGTGCCGTTGATGCAGTCGGTGGTAACTCGAGGCACGCTATCGGGCGTTGGATTCCTCACCGCCGACAACGTCGCTGGAAAGACTGGCACCGCGCAGACCGGAAACGTACAGAAGAACACGGACGACTGGGTGATTGCCTTCGCGCCTGCGAACGACCCCACGGTCGCCGTGGCCGTCGTCGTGCCATTTCAGCCGACGGCGAATTTCGGAGCAACGGTTGCGGGTCCCATCGTGAAGTGCTTGATCGAGGGCGCCCTCGCCCTCCAGGCCGGTCTTCCGGCGTCCGGGACGTCGACCACGTGTCCGCGCTGACAAAGGGGTTCCTTGCGCGGAAGAAAGCGTAGGCTAGGCGCCATATGGAGCCGGTAGATGACCCTCGACTGTATTCAGGTCGCTATCAGGTAACGCACCTCATCGCCCGGGGTGGAATGGCTATCGTGTACCGAGCTCAGGACGTGCTCCTCAATCGCCCGGTGGCGCTGAAGACTCTCTACCCTGAACTGAGCGATGACCCCCTCTTCGTTGAGCGGTTTCGTCGCGAGGCCCAAGCGGCCGCGAACCTCTCGCACCCCAACATCGTGCCGGTCTTTGACTGGGGCGAGGACAAGGGAACTTACTTCATCGTGATGGAGCTCGTCGACGGCACGTCGCTCGCCGACATGCTGCGCGGTGGACGAACATTGACCGCGTCACACTCGGCGAGCCTGATGGCCCAGGTCGCCGCCGCACTTGGCTACGCGCACCGCAACGACGTCGTCCACCGCGACATCAAGCCGGGCAACATCTTGATTGCGAGTGACGGGCAAGTGAAGGTGACCGACTTCGGTATTGCCCAGGCAATGTCCGTTGAGGACCAACTAGCCGAAGAGGGCTCGGTGATGGGCACCGCGACGTACTTCTCGCCCGAGCAGGCGGAGGGCGCGGCCCTTGACGGACGAAGCGACATCTACTCCCTCGGCATCGTCCTCTACGAGATGTTGGCCGGGCGACCACCGTTCATTGGTGACACGCCAGTGGCGGTGTCAACCCAGCACGTGAACGCCAGCGTGCCACTGCCGTCTGAGTTCAATAACACGATCCCGGGCGACCTGCAGGCGATAGTGATGGAGGCGCTCGCCAAGTCGCCCGACAAGCGCTACCAATCGGCCGACGAACTACGCGCCGACCTGCTTCGATTCAGTGAAGGCCAACCGGTTCGCGCTGCGCAACGCGAGGTCGCGTTCTTCGGTGTCGACGCCACGCGCGCCGTACCAAGGGTGACACCGGGTGAGCGCACGCAGGCCGTACCGATGATGAAGGGGCCGCGCACTGATGTCCGTCGACGGCGCAACAACCACACCGGCACAATTGTCACGGTGATTATCTTGCTGCTGGCCGTTGGGGGACTCGCCTATTTCTTCTTGCAGAAGAGCTCCGGAGCGACACTTCCGAGCGTGATCGGACAGCCCGTGGCCACGGCAACGCAGACGCTCAAGCTGGACGGCGTCAGCGTGCGGACGGTCTCCGTCCACTCCACGCAAAAGCCTGGCACAGTGCTGAAAATGGACCCCAAGGTCGGCAGCAAAATTACGCACGGTGAGCGAGTGACCCTCACGGTAAGCCTCGGTCCGCAAACGGCTGTCGTCACCGTGCCCGACGTCACCAAGATGTCGCTTAGCGCGGCGCTCAACGTGCTCAATAATACGCCCTATCTCTTCAACACGACTGTTAAGCAGACCATCGTCGTCCCCCCTGGTGGCGCAGTACCGGGCGACGTTGTGCAAGAGACGCCGAGCGTTGGGACCAAGGTGCACGCGGGCGACAAGATGATTGTCACGGTCTTGTCGCAGGCCGCGCAGTTCCCGGTGCCGTCGCTCACCGGTGACCCGCCGACGCTGGCTGCGCAGAAGTTGGGACAGTCACAGCTCACCGTGGGGCCAACCACGAAACAGCTGTGCTCCAACACGATAGGCATTGGACTCGTCGTCGGTTCATTCCCCGCGCAGGGCGCACTGGTCAATTCCGGTACCGCGATTGATCTCATCATCTCGAAGGGATTCTGCAAGATACTCGTGCCGAGTGTGATCGGTGAACCCCAGGCCCGGGGCACCGCCATCTTGCAGGCCGACCACTTTTCGCCTCAAACCAGTCCGCAAGATCCGTCGACCTGCGCACCGAGTCAGGTGGGCACCATCGTCGCTCAAAGTGCGTCGCCGGCCATTGGCACCTACGCGCCTTACAACTCGACCATCACCATTTCCGTCTGCTTCACCTCGACACTGACCACCCCGACGACGACGACGACCGCACCGGGCTAGTTCCGAGGAGTTCAGTAGCATCGAGTCCTATGGCAAAACCAACTCCGCAGCAGCACAATAAGAAAAACGTTGGCCGTTACGTCTCACCCGAGTCGCGGGGACGCATCACGGCCAAGCGCCCGGTCAGTGATCACCACAGCCCCAGTTGGTACGGCCGGCTAATCGTCGGATTGCTCGCTCTCGGCATGCTCACGATCATCTTGAACTACTTGGCGGTGCTGCCCGGTTCGGTCTCGTCGTGGTATCTGGTCGCCGGACTGCTGATCATGTTCAGTGGCTTTTATTTCGCCACCCGTTATAAGTAGTGCACTGACGGCGCGAGCAAGTGAATTGGACCGCGCGAGGCTTTAAGCGAGACGTTCAATAATGGTGGCGTTCGCCAGTCCGCCGCCCTCGCACATCGTGAGAAGACCGTAGCGGCCACCCGTGCGCTCGAGTTCATTCAACAGCGTGGCGCACAGCTTCGCTCCAGAGGCGCCAAGCGGATGCCCGAGCGCGATAGCGCCACCGTTGACGTTCACCTTGGCGAGGTCGACGCCGAGCTCCTTCTGCCAGGCGAGTACGACCGAGGCGAATGCCTCATTAATTTCAATGAGGTCGATGTCATCGAGCGAGAGGCCAGCCCTCTCGAGAACCTTTTTCGTCGCTGGGATGGGGCCGGTCAACATGGTGACCGGATCGACGCCTGCGAGCGCGAACGAGTGAAATTTGGCTCGCGGGGTGTAGCCCAACTCCCTGGCCTTCGCCTCGCTCATGATAAGGACCGCTGACGCACCGTCGGTGATCTGCGACGAGTTACCGGCGGTGACCTTGCCGCCCTCTTTGAAGGCTGGCTTTAGGTTGGCGAGCGTCGCGACGGAGGAGTCGCGACGGATGCCCTCGTCGGCGACCATCAGTTCTTCGGTGTCGTTCCCGTCGTCGTCACGCACGATGACGGGAACAATCTCGCGCTCGAAGCGGCCCTCGGCCGTTGCCTGCGCGCCACGTCGGTGACTCTCCACTGCGAAGGCATCGAGGTCTCCGCGTGAGATGTCCCATTGGTCGGCGATCATCTCGGCGCCAATGCCCTGATTCTTCAGTCCGCCGACCGGTTCGTATCGCGCGGCCACGCGCGGTCCGAAGGGCCAACCGGCATCCTTACCAATCGACGAACCCATGCTCACGCGCGTCATGACCTCGACGCCAGCGGCGACGACGATGTCGTACGCGCCCGCCATCACACCCTGGGCGGCGAAGTGCAGCGCCTGCTGGGAAGACCCGCATTGGCGGTCGATGGTGGTCGCCGGCACGGACTCGGGCCAGCCGGCCGCAAGAACCGCGTTGCGCCCGACGTTGAAAGCCTGTTCACCGACCTGCGAGACGCAACCCATGATGACGTCGTCAATCAACGAAGGGTCAAGGTGGTTGCGACTGACGAGCGCCTTCAGCGCCTCGGAAGCGAGGTCGACGGCGTGCCAATTCCTCAATTTGCCATTGCGCTTCCCACCCGGTGTGCGCACCGCGTCAACAATCACTGCTGTCACCATTGTCGAACCTTTCAATCTCAGTGAGCGCTGCCCACCGCGCGAAGCCTACAAGCGGCCGAGGGTACTGTTTTAATGGTGAGCGAACGAAAAGACATGGATCGCTGGCTGGGTGATGGTGGAATGGCGATCATCGGCGCCATCGGCGGATCGATTGATTCCTACGGTGTCGAGGGCGAGGACCTCGGCTGGGTCGTGGGCTCTTTCGTACCCAGCGCCATTGCCTGCAACCCTCACGGGTCGGTGCAGGCCGGCGTCCATTCGGTACTGCTCGACGCGGCAATGAACTTCGCAATCAACGCTGCGCTGGTTGGGCGGAACCGATCGGAGGCGACAATCGAGATGACGACCGAGCTGATGCGCCCGGCGCTGCTCGCGAGGCACTACGTCCTACGTGGTGACGTCGTTCAGATTACGCGTCAAGTCGCCTACGCCGAAGCGACGATATCGGGTGACGAGGGAAAGTTGATCAGTCGCGCCACGGGCACGTTCTTGGTTCACCGCAGCGAGCCTTCCGATTAGATGTGGTCGGCGGGGATCTGACCGAGGCGACCGGCCTCGTAGTCCTCGAAGGCCTTTTGCAGTTCGGCTCGCGTGTTCATGACGAACGGGCCGTAGGTCGCGACCGGCTCACGAATGGGTTCACCACCGAGGACGAGAACCTCGAACGCGTGCGTGCGCGAATCCTGGGACTCGTTCGCTGAGAGGACGAGGAAATCGCCGTCGACGTGCACGGCCATCTGGCCCTCCGTGATCGCGGCCCGTTCAAGTCCCACCGTTCCCGCTCCGGCCAATGCGTAGGTGAGCGCGTTGTACTTGGGATTCCACGGAAGCACTAACTGACCGCCCGGCAAGAGCGAGACGTGCACGATTGAAATCGGAGTGTGTGTCGATCCCGGACCAGCGACGTCGCCGAGCGACCCGGCGATCACGCGGATGATCGCGTCGCCGTTCTCATTGGTGATGAGCAACACCGACTCAGCTTCGATGTCTTGGTAGCGGGGATTGGTCATCTTTAACTTCGCGGGGAGGTTCACCCAGAGTTGGACGCCGTGGAACAGTCCGCCCGAATCGATTAGGGCGTCCGGTGGGCGCTCGATGTGCAAGATTCCAGAACCGGCCGTCATCCACTGGGTCGAGCCGTTTCGAATAACGCCGCCGCCGCCGATGGAGTCCTGGTGCAGGAATGTTCCGTCGATCATGTACGTCACTGTCTCGAAGCCGCGGTGCGGGTGCCACGGCGTCCCCTTGGGCTCGCCGGGGCCGTAGTCGATTTCGCCCATCTGGTCCATGTGCACGAACGGGTCGAGGTCGGCCATCTCGATGCCAGCGAAGGCGCGGCGCACGGGGAATCCTTCACCTTCGAGACCTCGCGGCGCCGTCGTGATGGTCTTCACGCGTCGGGCTCGATCCGTTGCTTCGGGCCGTAGGACTCGGGGGAGCTCCAGTGGGTTTTCTACAGAAAGTGCTGGCACTGCACCACAATAATGGTCATCGCGAGATTGTGTCGCGTTGCTCACGCGCCGCTACGTAGACGACGGCGAGGAGAATGACCGCGCTCAGTACGAGGGCGACCGAGCCTGAGCCCCACCCGAGTGCGCCGTAGGACTTGGCCTTGCCGAACCAGTCGGCGAACGAAGCACCCAGTGGCCGAGTGAGAATGTAGGCGCTCCAGAACCACAGCACCGCGGGCCGTCGAAGCACCGCGAAGAGAATCGCCGGCAGGGCAATGAGCCCTGCGAAGAGAACGCCAGATTTTAGAAAACCGAGGTTGGCCGTGTACGCCGTCAGGTCGCCGACGGCCGTGCCGAGTGCGAAAGTAACGGTGACCGACGTCCAATAGAACAGCTCTCGTCGAGTGGTGAGAATGCTGTGGATTGAGAGTGTGCCCTCCAGTGAGTACCACGTGACGAACAGGCCCGTGAGGAGCGCCGCGAAGGCGATGGCCGACACGACGTAGGCGACACCGATGGCTACGTGCACGACGTCGGCGCACATCGTGCCAAAGACACTTACCATCACGACGGCCGACCAGTAGGGGACGGCGCGATAGGTCGACGCGCGAAGTTGCCACCACAAAACGACGGCGAAGACGGCGCCCGCGCAAAGGACGGTGAGCTCGGGCGAAAAGCGGTGTACGAAGTAGTCCGATGTCGCCTCGCCCATGGCGGTGGAGAGGATCTTGAGGCACCAGAACGAGCCGTCAACCGTCGGCACCTTGGACGAGGGGAACGATCCTCGAAGCGACAGTGGCATTGATTTAGAACTAGTCGACAACGCCAGCGCCGGTGAAGAGCCGAGGTTCGATGGCGATGAAGAGGGCGCTCGCGGTCGCGCACACTGTCTCGCCAGCGCTCAACGTCGCTTCGGCGAAGATCTTGCGACCGTCTCGTCGCGTCATCTGGGCCCGGGCGATGATTGGCTCACCGAGGGGTGTGGGCGCGAGATAGGAGATATCGAGTTGCGCAGTGAAGGCGAGCACCTCGTCGAGCAAGTTCACGAGGCCCATCGCCTCGTCGAAGAGGGCCGCGATGGCGCCACCGTGGGCCCGTCCCGGTGGTCCCTCGAACGCCCTGCCGAGCGTGACCTCCATGACGGTGACGTCGCCCTCTCGGCGAATAATGGCGCCCAGCCCCATTGGATTTGCCCCGCCCGAGACCATGGAGTCGGACATCAAGAGTGTGGAGATCGCCTCGTCGTCGCTGGAGACGAGCGACGACGAGGCGGTGAACCGGTCAGGAGAGAAACCACGTTGGCGAACCGCCCCACGAGTGACGAGTTTGGCCATGGCTTCGACCTGACTCGCCAACCTCGTCAGTTCATCCTCACCGAGTTCATGGGTAATGAAGTCGTGACCCAGTTGGCGCAGCAAGGTGGCAACGCGAACCCGTTCTTGATCCCCGGTCATCTAGTGACCCGTGTAGTAATGGTCCGCCACCGTGAGGGCACGGTCGAGTCGGTCCAGTCCGTCGAGCGCTTCGTCGTCATTGATCGTGCATGGCGGAACGACGTGGATTCGGTTGAAATTCGTGAAGATCAAGAGTCGTTCGGCCCGACAGGCGGCCACAATCTCATTCATCGCCGGGGAGCTGGCACCGTAGGGGGCGAGCGGCTCCTTGGTCGCGCGGTCCGTGACGAGGTCAAGTGCAAAGAAGACGCCGAGACCGCGTACGTCACCGATGACTGCGTGTTTTTGCGCCAATGCGAAGAGGCCGGGACGAAGCACCTCGTCGCCCACGCGCTTCGCATTCTCGACAATGCCCTCGTGCTGCATCGCGTCAATCGTGGCGATGACCGAGGCGCAGGCGAGCGGGTGGCCGGAGTAGGTGAGGCCGCCCGGGTAGACGCGATCGTTGAACGTCGCGCTGATCGCCTCATTGATGATGACGCCACCAATCGGCACGTAGCCAGAGTTGACGCCCTTAGCGAAGGTGACGAGGTCGGGCTTTACGTCGTGTTGTTGGAAGGCAAACCACGTGCCGGTGCGCCCGAAGCCACACATCACCTCATCGGCGATGTAGACGATGCCGTAGCGGTCGCAGATCGCGCGAACCCCCGCGAGGAATCCTTTGGGCGGCACCATGATGCCCGCTGTGCCCGGAATCGTCTCAAGAATTATGGCCGCAATCGACGTGGGACCCTCGAATCGGATTGTCTCCTCGAGTTTCATGAGGGCGCGCTCGCACTCCTCGACCTCGGTCGTCGCGTGGAACGCCGAACGGTAGAGAAACGGACCGAAGAAGTGGACCACGCCGGCCGTACCGTTGTCGTTCGGCCAACGACGCGGGTCGCCCGTGAGAGCGATCGAGGTCGACGTGGCGCCGTGGTAGCTACGGTAGGCCGACATGACCTTATGACGCCCGGTATGCAGACGAGCCATGCGCACCGCGTGCTCCACCGCCTCGGTGCCGCCGTTAGTGAAGAAGACCTTCGCCGCGCCTTCGAAGGATCGATCGAGGATCATCTCGGCGGCGAGGTAACGCGACCGGTAGCCGTGCTGGGGCGCGATGGTGGCGAGGGTGCCGGCCTGCTCTTGGATGGCGCGCACGACGGACGGGTGCTGGTGGCCAATATTGGTGTTCACGAGTTGGGACGAGAAGTCGAGGTACGTGACGTCGTCCTCCCCGGTCACGTAGACGCCCTGCGCATCTCTCACCATGAAGGGATTAATCGACGCTTGGGCCGACCAGGAGTGAAAGACCGAGGCCTTCTCGCGTTCGATGCTGGTTAGTGTTGCGCGGTCCGTCGCCATTTCGCCATCCTTTGGTGTTTACTGAAGACGGTAACGCACTCGGCCCGTGTCAGTGGATTGAACGGCGATCGGTCGGCGCTCAGACGGCGCCGTTCCACAGCGCCAGCTCGGCCGTGAAGGAGTCGAGTCCGAGCGGACCAAGGGCGAGTGCGTGGGCGTGGAAGTCCTTCAGGCTGAAACGGTCGCCGAGACGCCTTTTGGCCTGCTCGCGGGCATCGAGCCAGATCCGTTCGCCGACCTTGTAGGAGATTGCCTGGGCCGGGAGTCCGAGGTAGCGGTCAACCTCAGAAACGGACATGTCGTGGCTCTGGATCGCCCACTCCTCAAGCAGCGCGACGGCCATTTCGGGCGTCCAGCGCTTGCCCGAGCAGTCACCGAGGTCGCTAAGAACGCCGAGGTCCGTAGGTGCGTCCAGTTCGAGGTGCAGGCCGAGGTCGACGACAATCCGTGCCGCGCGCAGGGCCTGATTGGCGAGGTACCCAAGTTCGTCTCCGAGGTCCGAGAAGTAACCCAACTCGTCCATAAGCCGTTCGGCGTAGAGGGCCCAACCTTCGCAGTACCCGCTCGTCTCCCCGACGAGGCGGTGGAAGCGACTCTGTCGATCGGCCGAAAGGAGCGCCGTCGCGATCTGGAGATGGTGACCGGGCACCGACTCGTGGTACCAAGTGGAGGCGAGCGACCACCAGGCGAAGGTCGTGTGGCCGAGCGTCGGGTACCAGGTGGTGCCCGGTCGGCTGAGGTCCTCGCTCGGGTTGATGTAGTAGGGCGCGCCGGCCGATCCCTCGGGGGCGATTCGCGCGTCGCAGAACTTAATGCGGTCATCAATGTCGAAATGCACGCCGTCCATCTCGAGCACCGTGGCGGCCGTGAACGCCTTTAACCGCGTGAGGAGTTCCTCGGTACCGATAATGGCCCGGGCTGGATCTTGGTCGAGGTGCTCGGCCACCGCGACGAGCGACGTCGCTCCGGGCAGTAGTAGATCCGCGATCTCCCACATGCGGGTCTTGATGCCTCGAAGGTCCTGGTAGCCCCATTCGTACAACTCATTAAGGTCGAGCGTTGCACCCGACCAGTACGCCGACCAGCGCTGGTACCGATCCTCCCCGCAGGCTTCCCGGTGGCCAGCCAGCGGCACTACTTCGCTACGCAGCCAGTCCGCCAACTCGCCGTAGGCGAGTTGCGCCCCCTCGGCTGCCGAGCGCAGCCCCGAGGACCCCAGATCAACTAACGCCGCCTCGGCAACTCGAGTGGCAAATTCAACGAACGCACCGTCGGCTGTTGCTTGTGCCTGGTCGGCGACGCCGAGCACGTGACGCGCGGCGGGTAGCTCGCCTGCGGCGGCGGTCGCCACCACGCTGCTGCGCCAACTGTCAATTGACCGGCGCACCAGATCGAGTCGAGTTCGCACCGTGTCAGCGTCTTCGGGCGTGTCGATTGCCATCAACTCAAAGACTTGCCGGATAGACGAGACCGGCGAGTTAAGCACCGAAAAAGTCCGTCGGAACTCCCCACCTTCCGATAAGGCCAAGTGCGCGCTCAGTCGTTCGCGAATAACTTCTTTCGCGATCCGGTCAACGTCATTTGAGACTGCCACGTGTTCGAGGGCGACTAGGTCATCTCGCACTTCTTGCTGACTGCGAAGTTCTTGTTCGATCGAGAAGTCGGGCAGGAGGTGGTCGTAACCTTTAATGCCAGCCCCAGTTGCGAAGAGGGGATCGCTCTTCGCCATCCGCTCGACGACGTGGTCAGCGAAGGCGAACATTGGCGACGGGGAGGAAGTTTTACTCATGGCGAGGACCTTTCTGTGCGAACGACGTCGACCGCGAGTTCGAAGTTAACACCTGTGCAGAAGGATCCGTAATGACGAAGTTGACGGTGGAGGCGAGAGGTGGCAACCATGGTTGTCCAGCGGACAGCGGTGTCGGTTCGAGCAAGGGTGTTGGACGTTGAAAAGACGGTCTCCTCGCGCGCGGCGTCGCCGATCCTCACACTTACACCGGCGACGCGTGGTCAACCGATGACGACACCGTCATTGTGCTGACGAACAGCTCGCATCCTCACTGTTGACTTCGAACCGGCTTCCCCGCCTCGATTCTCTGGGGGACGCCGATAGAGTTGGTTTCCACGAGGTGAAAGCATGCTCACGGACACTAACTTCCAATCACTACGGAAATACAACATCTTGGCCGGCGTTCTACATTCCGTTTCATTCGCCGCCATAGTCGCACTCGCGAACGGCTTTGGTCTACCGGTCTCGGCTCGCTACATGGCGGGGCCACCGGGATCGTCAAAGCACCAACTCGTTGTGTTTGGTCACGTTTCCATGGCCCTACTCGTCGCATCCTTCTTCGCGCTCTCAGCGCTCGCCCACTTCGTCATCGCCGGGCCCCAGTGGGAGAGCTACGTCGAGCGCCTCTCACGGCAACAAAATCCCTACCGTTGGGTCGAGTACTCACTGAGCTCTTCGATCATGATCTTCGCCATTGCCCAGATAACGGGCGTACAAGATGTTGCCGCCCTGATCGCCTTGGTGGGTGTCAACGCCGCAATGATCGGCTTCGGGTGGATGCAAGAGAAGTACGAGACGCCCGGTGCCGGCATGGGGCCCTTCTGGCTGGGCTGTGCGGTCGGTGCGGTTCCTTGGCTAGCCATCGGCATCTACCTCTTCGCACCAGGTGCTTCCAACCACGCCCCCGGATTCGTCTACGGCATCTATTTCTCGCTGTTCGCTTTCTACAACTGCTTCGCCATCGTTCAGTACCTTCAGTACAAACGAGTTGGCAAGTTCGCTAATTACGTCGTGGGTGAACGCCTCTACATCACCCTGAGTTTTATCGCGAAGTCACTGTTGGCCTGGCAGGTCTTCGCCGCAACGTTGGCGGGCTCTGGACACTAGGGAGCGAGCTGCCGGTCGTGGTGAAAAAACGATGGAGGCACCCGTAAGGTCAAATTGCGGACGAGAGGTGCGAACGGTTGCGCTGATAACGCGAAGGTGGCCTTAATTGTTCGAAGGCGAACGACATTGTCTCAATGCCATGACTACACCGCTTTGCCGAATGACTGTCCGGACACTTCTGGAAGATCAGCCCAATTGACGCGTGGTGGGGGATTTGGGCAACGGCAACAGGTCAATGAGTGAATGGACACTCTCGCAGCAGATGGTCGTGCTGTTACCGGGCGATTAACGTTCGGTCTCCAGTAAGCGTCGCCCTAGTCCCCAATGAACGAAACGTCGGCGATGCCCCTCGGTGTTTGTCATTCCGAGAACAAAGTATGGCAGGACACTGCCGAAGAACTCGACGCGGCGTGAGATTATGGAAAGCAACTGTCAACTAAACCGACAGCAGCGCCCCTTGGGTTCAGGGGGTGAGCGTGGCAGCGTGCACTAGCCGTCAGTGCTGTCCAACCTTGCCACGGCATCTCCGGGAGAGAAGAACACGCCTCAGATCTCAGAAGAACTTTCAAGCGATATCTTGATCACTCTTTCTTGGCCGCGGGAAGATTTGCCGCGTGGATCGACCACAGATGAGCGAGTGGCGGCGATGGTAAGACGTTTCAAGTAGGGCCGCAACGACGAAAAAATCACCAGTGAGGCGAAGCCGGAATGATGGTGCACTTGCTCGACGCGGCACCGAGTGTGCCGAACGTACAGGCACGCGATTTGCGACGACGAGCGGTCTGACGGTTGCGGCGATGCGGACCGGCACTACCGGTCCGCATCGCCGCACTGATGTAAAATTTTAAGACGAGTACGTCACCACGAAGGCGTCGGTTGACGCCGATCCCCCGAGGCTAATAAGTCCGCTCGAACACGACGGGCGATTGCTTGCGGTACCCGACGACAACGCAAGCAGCGAGTTACATATCGGAGGTTGGACTACACCAGTCACCGAGCTGAATCCCGTCCACGAATTAACGGTCCAGCCATCACCCAGACTCCCTATGACGGCAATATCGCCCGAGGGCGCGGAAACCGTTATTGAACAGCTGGGGTTGTTGCCGATGTTCACCGTTTGAGTTCCACCGGACCACTCGTACTCCGTGGGAATGGTAAAAATAGGGAGGCCCGTGGGTGCGCTCGTGATGTTGAACGTATACGTTCCACTCGTCGGGCACAGAGAGGTCGTCGGGATGTTCGAGCAAATGATCGCACCACTCTGATCGAATCCACTGACCATCTGTCCAGTCGGGCACGATGTACCAACGGCACCGTTAGGACCCGCGGGTCCCTGGGCTCCAGTTGCACCCTGCGGTCCAGTCGCACCGGTATCGCCCTTGGCTCCAGTTGCACCCTGCGGTCCAGTCGCACCGGTATCGCCTTTGGCTCCAGTCGCACCCTGGGGTCCAGTGGGTCCCACGGCGTTCCAAGAGATTGGGGTCATCCCTGCGGGACACTGAGAGTGTGTCGGGGTGAGGAGATGTAGCTCACCGCTACTCTTCTGGTAACAGCCATTAATCGTGTTGCCGTCGGCACCCGAGAACGGCAACGATACGACTCCTGTGGCGACGGCGACACCCCCTCCAGCCAAAATTGTTACAGCGAGAATCGCACCCGCCAGCCCAGCTCGATGGGCGTGTATTTTCTTTCTTTGCATCGTTCAGTTCCCCTTTACTAATTAAATTGTTTAACTTTTGCTGTCCTCACTAATTGATGACCGGCATCACGGGCACACGCGAAGATGAGACAACTATAACGAAACATACGACACTCAAAGGACCTGGTAGTGGCCTAGTTGTGATTTCACAACTAGGCCACTACCCGCCAGTTGGGTTTGCCGGCGTAGAGCAGGACGCGGATGCGGTAGTTGGCGAAATTGCGAAAGCCAAATCCCACGCGCTTGACGCGCTTGATCAGATTGTTGAGGGCCTCGGTGGGCCCGTTGGACACCCGTGCGACGTGGAAGTTGCAGATCTTGTCGAACCTGGCTTCGATGGTTCTTCCCAACTTCTGGATCTCGGGCGGCATCGCGCGTGACACGCAGTGTTTGAGGAGCTCTTGCAACATTGTTCTGGCCTCTTGCGCATCACGGGTCGCGTAGAAGTCACGCAGTCGCTCCTTGACCCGATAGGAGATGGCCACTTCACCCTCGGGATCGCCGAGTTCGAGCAAGGAGTGCAGGCGTTGCGCCGCGTGTTCGCACAACTTCTCCTCACCCATCAACAACACGCGTCGCACCCGGTAGAGGGGGTCGTCGCGGCGTCCGCGGCGTCCGAGTTGGTCTCGCTGCACCCGGCGCCTCACGGCGTCAAGGGACCGGTTCGCGAGGGACACGACGTGAAAGGGATCGACCACCTGGGACGCCTGGGGTAGGGCCACTGAGTAGACGGCGGCGTAAGCGCGGGACATGTCTAGGGCCCCATAGTCAATGCGCTCCTTCCAGGAATCTGGCTGGGCGTTCACCCATTTGGCCACCTCCACGTAGTTGCGTGAGGGCAGGATCTCGATGATCTGGTGGTTCTGGACGTCCGCGACGGTGGTGGCGTAGTGGGAGTGGGCCTGCGTGCGCGGATGAACAAAGGAGGTCTCGTCCAGGCCAATGGCGGAAGTGATGTTGAGGCGTTTGCGGTCCGCCGCGAGCAGGGCCTGGCCGTAGGTGAGGAGAGCGTCATTGACGGTGTGCCAGTCACAGTTCAGTTCTTTGGCCACTTCGGAGACGGTTCGTCCCTCCCCGACTTGACGCGTCGCCCACTTGGCGGCGCGCGTCGTGAGTAGGCAGTTCTTGGCGGCGATGCGGTGGTCGTCGAGCACCCAGGAACCCGTTGAGCACGCAGCGTTGACACACGCCATGCGGTGCTTCTTCCAACGAAGCGTCATGGGTGATCCGTAGACGGGCAGGTCCACGTAGGTCACCACGGGTCGTTCCTTGACGTGAGCGCGCATCGCACACGAGGAGCACACCTTATCGCCGGGAGTCTGTTCGATCACCAGAGTGACCTCGGGACCGCGGCGCTCATAGGCCAGAACTCGCACGTCTTTGAGCCCGACGAGGGCCTCAAGAATCTCGGTATGGTTGACGAGGACGAAGGTGCTTCTAGTTTTTTGTCTCATTAACTCAATTCTGAAGCACCTTCGTCTACTTCACGCTGATGCCCAGACGGGTCGCACCCCCCCGTTGAAATCCGAAGAGCCATTGAACTGGGCATGGAGGTCAAATTACAGGCCCTAAGCGGATTAGCGGGGAACCGGGCGAGTCGTCGAAACCGTCTCAAATTTCTCTGCCCATTCGGTAGTTTCGGCATCAACTATTTATCCGAACATTTATCCGAACGATTGGGGGGGTATTTATCCAAATCCCCCCTGGTGGGGCTAGTAAGAATCGAACTTACGACCTCGTCATTATCAGTGACGCGCTCTAACCGACTGAGCTATAGCCCCGCAGGGATACCAATCTACACGAGCGACCTAGTCGCTTTAGTTGGTGGGGAGGTCCCAGATCTTCGCCGCGATCGACTGGCTGGCCGTCGCCAGCAATGTCCCTGACCTACTCCACATGAACGCCGTGCCTTGCGCGAAGCCACCGGCCAACGCGTGCATATGTATCTCCGTGAGCACCCACTCGGTCGGCTCAAGGGTGGCGACACGAATCGTGTTGTCGAGACTCCGTCCCATTGTGGAGAAGCCGAGCGGCTGCGTGACGCCACCGGCGACGTAGTCGCCAAAGATCGCGAGCGTCGCCGCCGACGGGTCAAAGTGTCCGGGCACCCTCGACCAAAGGGCGGAGATTGGCGAGCCGGGCGTGCCGTCGATCTGTTCGAACGAACGCCCGAGCGCGATTCGTGTCTCGAGGTGATTGAAGATAGATCGGTTGAACCGTTCGGGCAAGTTCCTCACCGGGCAGTCATCGGGTGCCTTCACGTCGGGCATCGTGACCCACGGGGTGGGCGAGGTTAACTCGCCGGTCCCGAGGGCAGCGTTGACCGTGAGAATCTCACGGTCTTGGGCGTACGTCGTCGCTCGGGCCTGGGTGACCCGTCCACCGACGACCGCGAGGTCGGTCTTGACCGTGACGAAAGAACCTAGCGGGGCGTACGAAAGGTACTGCGCGGTCGCCCAGATGGTCGGGCGCCCGCTGGCCTCTTCGAGCGCGACCAGCGCCGAGGCGAGCCCGCAACCGCCAAAGAGGAAGTTGCCCGGCGTAATAACGCGCTCGGTGACCTCGAAGCCCCATGTGTCGTCGTCAATACGCGACATCGAGAGAAAGCTCTTGGCGTCCACGAAGGCCGAGGTTACCCGAGGATTGGTTTTCGCTCACCTCACGCAGTGGGCTGGGCAACGAGAGGGAGCGGGCAGACTTGAGGCATGATCGATTCCCGTTTTGTCTATTTGGCCGCTGCGTTGTCGGTCATCGGTGCCTGGGGCTACATTCGCGACACGCTGCAAGGCGACACGTCACCCAATCGTGTGACATGGTCGTTGTGGGGCGTCGAGGGTGTCGTGGCGTTCGCGCTCGAGATCCAACAGCACGTGGGACTGGCGTCGCTCATGACGTTGATGTTGGGCCTAGTCCCAATCATCATCGTCGTCGCGTCGTTCCGCAACCCTCACGTTCAGTGGAAGATCGCCCCTTTTGACTTGTTCTGCGGTTCGATCTCCGTCGCCGGTTTGGCGTTCTGGGGGTTCATTAATCAGCCCACGGTGGCGTTGGTCTCCTTCGTGGTCGCCGATCAGGTCGCCGCCCTGCCGACGATTCGAAAGTCGTGGATTGCGCCGAGCACCGAGTCGCCTCGAATGTTCTTCCTGGGGTCGCTCAACTGCGCGATAACGCTCTTCACTCTCAAATCACTCACGACGGCCGGCGTCTTGTTCCCCGGTTGCATCATGGTGGCCGACCTCTTGCTGGGTCTATTGATCGTCACGAGGGCCGGTCCCCGAGTGCGCGGTGAACTCAACGGTTCCTCGACTGCGAAGATGGCACAACCATGACACCCGCTGCGACCTCAACACCGTCGCCGTCCCCCGAGCAGATGCGCCGTCGCGGACGAGCGCTGCGAGAACAGATCCCACGCACGTCGCTCGCGGACGTGGCCGAACGACCCTCGTCGTATGACGTGGTCGGCCGCCTGATGTGGCAAGGGGAGTCACGCCAAGCCGACCTCGTGCCGCTGCGTTATAAGCGAATGCTCGCCAATCCTTTGTCTTTTTACCGCGGCAACGCGCTCTTGATGGCTGACGACCTCGCCCGAGGGTCGAACACGCCAATCGAGGTGCAGATCTGCGGCGACGCTCATCTCTCCAACTTCAATCTCTTCTCATCGCCTGAACGACGCCACGTGTTTGACGTCAACGACTTCGATGAGACCGACCTGGGTCCCTTTGAATGGGACGTGAAGCGACTCATCGCGTCACTCGCCGTGGCGTCGGCGCACTTAGGACACGACGACAAGCAGCAGGAACGGATTGTCCACAACGCCGCGCGCGAGTACCGGCGTTCGATCCGTCGATTCGCTCGGAAGACTCCTCTCGAAATTTGGTACGCCGCGCTCGACGTGAACGCAGTCGTCGCGGACCTCGGTGGGTTCTTCAGCGACGCGGCCATTCGAAGGGTTGACGACGTTGTGGCGCACGCGGGTAGGAGCGACACGGCGAAGGCCTTCTCGAAGCTGGTCGTCAACGACGGCGACGGTCCTCGGATCGTTTCCACTGCCCCGCTGCTCGTGCCGCTCTCGGAACTAGAAAACGACGCGTACCTGTCACGAGACGACCTCGAACAGATCCTGGTTGGCTACGCCGAGACGTTGAGCAGCGACCGTCGAGCGTTGCTCGCACAGTTCACCCCAGTCGATGTGGCGAGAAAGGTCGTCGGAGTCGGATCGGTCGGCACCGAGTGTTACGTAGTGCTGCTTCTTGGGCGCGATGAGTCCGATCCGTTTTTCTTGCAGATAAAGCAGGCTACGGCGTCGGTGGTCGCGCTCGCGTTTGAGCGAGCGCGGTCCGTGGCGCCCGGTCAACGTGTCGTAGAGGGCCAACGTCTCATGCAGGCGACATCCGATGTTTTTCTGGGCTGGCATTCGTTTGAAAAAGATTCCTCGACGCGGCACTACTACGTTCGCCAGCTTTACGACCACAAGGCCGCAATTAACCTCGAGCAGCTCGATGAAAAGCTCCTCGTTACCTACGGGCGAATCTGTGCGTGGGTGCTGGCGCGGGCCCACGCACGCAGCGGCCGAGGCCCCGAGATTGCCGGTTATCTCGGTAAGTCCGAGGTTGCTGACGGGGCACTCGCCACGTTCGCGGCGACGTACCGCGACCGCGTCGTGGACGACTTTCGGGCACTGCAGCACGCGGCAACGGAAGGTCGAATTACCGTGGCGCAATGACCTCACTGTTGCCCTTCCGATGGCACGTGATCGAACTACTGCTCATCGTTGCCAGCGCCACCGGGCTGACGCGGGTGATTGGCCCCGGGCGTCGTCGACGCCGGGCGTTCTGCGCCGTGGCCACCTTCGCGCTCGCGACACTCTGGCCGATAGGTGACTTGGCGGCGTCAGTGTCACTCACGGTGGCGACAGTGCAACGTCTCATCATCATGCTGCTTGTCGCACCGCTACTGCTCCTCAGCCTTCCCGTTTCGACGATGGCGCAGCTTACGAGACCGCTCGGGGTTGACGCGTTTACTCGCCGGCTCGCTCATCCCGGTATCGCGATCGCGGTGGTGACAGTCGTCGGCACGGCGACGCTCTCGACGCCGTGCATCGATTGGGGAGCGCGGTCCTCTCTCGGTCGCGCGGTCGTGCTCTTGGTCGTCCTCCTGGTCGGTGTTGTCCTCTGGCTGCCCGCGCTCGGTCTCGTGCCCGGCGCTCGACATCTCTCACCCATGGCGCGCGCCGGCTACGTCTTCGTATCGTCACTCGTCGTCACCAGCCTCTCGTTCGTGTGGATCTTCGCGCGACGCCCGCTCTATCCGGCACTACACCACCAAATGGCGATTCTGCACGTGACGGCGCTGTTCGATCAACAGCTGGCGGGCTTCGTCTCAAAGTTCGGTGCTTACGCACCGATGTGGGCGATCGCGTTCGTACTCTTCTCGAGGGCTGAGGAAGAGGGCGCCGCGCTCGAGGAGACGCCGTTGCACTGGGCGGACGTCGAACGAGAACTGTTGCGTAGTGACCGACAGCGAGCGCGCCGACAACGACGCGAGGAGAAGTCGTGACGTACGTCTTGGTAGGATGAGGTTCAACCGGGGACGTAGCTCAGTTGGTAGAGCGCGGGCTTTGCAAGCCTGAGGTCGTGGGTTCGATCCCCATCGTCTCCACTAAAAAGCCCTGCGACGAGGTACGGCTCTTCGGGTTTAAGCGGGGCCGCGAGCACTGAGGGCGACGGGTGAGGGATCGGCGATCGGGAGGCCAGACTGCGCGAGTGGAAGAAGAGCTACTCGCCGGTGGGGTCGCCAACGCGGGCGCAGTGACCCGTATTGGTGAGCACGTGCTTCGGCCCGCCAACTCCCATTCGGAGACGATTCACCACTTCTTACGCGCGCTACGCGCCGCAGGTTTCGACGGAGCATCGATGGCGGGCGGCATCGATGCTGATGGCCGTGAGCGGCTCGTCTTCATCGAAGGTGACGTGGCCGTGCCCCCGTTCCCGGCCTGGGTGCAGACCGATGACTCGTTGGCGTCTGTCGCTTTCCAGTTGCGAAGATTCCACGACGCGTCTCGCCGCGTTGACCTCGCAGAGGGATTGACCTCGGGCAAGAAGATGACAGACCCGACGGACGGGTCGATCGTGTGCCACAACGACGTGTGCTGGGAGAATGTCGTATTTCGCGACGGTCAGGCATTCGGTTTACTCGACTGGAACTACGCCGCGCGGGGCCGTCCCCTGTACGACCTCGCCTCGTTTGCCCGGATGTGTATCCCGGTCGATGATGATCTGAGCGCGGCGCGGAACGGTTTCACCGCCGCCGATCGACCGGGGCGTTTACGGCTGGTCGCTGACTCCTACGGTCTGAGCCGCGACAACCGCAGCGAGCTGGTGCTCGCGTTAGCCGAAACGATTGCCCAGGGTGGTGAGTTCGTCCGTCGGAGAGTTGAGGCGGGCGACGCGAACTTCATCGCTATGTGGAACGAGATTGGCGGCATGGAGCGATTCGACCGACGCCGCAGATGGTGGCATGAGCACCAAGGGCAGTTCGCAAACGCGATGGCATGACCAGATCGCTCGCGTCGCCGACCACGAAGTGCCGCGCCATGTTGGCCGTCCCGCGGCTAGCCCCGCCGAAGGCGTACGCCGAGAAGTCACGCTTGTCTCAGTGCACGAACCCGATGGTGATTGCTGCATCATTCAACCGCCGGACGTTCGATGACATGAAGCGACTGACTGAGCGCCACATCATCATCACTATCCAGGCGATCGGAATAGCTGTGCTCGTCTGGCTCAGCATGGGGATTCCCCTCTGGGAACACTTTGTCCAGCATCACTAACGGAGTAGGCACACCGGTTCTCAACATCGCCCGTGCCTGAGACGGCAACAGCATCGTTGCAAGTATCCAAGCAGACCACCATAGAGTCGGCACTTTGAGCTGTCGCGCGCGACGGCTCAAAGTGCCGTGACTGGAGTCGCCGAACTGGGTTGCAAACTAGTAGCGCCGCAGAACTAGAGCCCCGTGTCAGGATCTCGATAATCGAACACCGGAACCGTTAGTCCATATCGCCCTAGCGTCGTCCAGTGACGATCCGCAGTAAGGACTGGACGATCCTGGTCCTCTGCGTACCCCAGGCAGATCAAGTCACCGAGCGACAGCGTCTGAGGGGGACCTTCTCCACGACGCTCTTGAGCCACCGAACTCTTCGCATCAATGGCCTTGAGCGCGCTGAACTTTCGGCTCACCGACAGGTCGACACTGACGACAGTCAGGCCAGTGGCCAAGAGCGCCTTCTCGAACTCCTCTGGCTTCTTCGTACTTGACCGCGCCAGCGTATAGATGGCCTCCCCGAAGTTCACCGAGGTTATTTCGCCCCTGACTAGAACTCGTTGAAAGCGACCCGCCTCTTCGCGCTTCCGAACCACGTCGACAAGGTAAGTGGCGTCTAGTACAACGGTCCCATCGGGAAGCTTGCGCTTACCCGCCATTTCCTAACGCAGACCTGCGTCTAATTGGCGCTCCATGATCAGCTCCATGGCTAGATCCACGTCGTCGTGGTTCCGCTTCATCTCTTCCACGACCTCGTCCTGGAGATCACGAAGGAGCGCCATCGGGTCCTCGAGAACGACGCGTCCCGTCCCTTCGACCCGGGCAATCAGTTCGGTTCCTTCACCATCAATCTCAGCCTCCTTAAGGAGGGCCGCCGGCAGCGTCGGCCGACGGCGATTGTCAAGACGCACACGGTAGGTCGTCACGGAGGGGGAAATGGGGAAATGGCTCACGGGTCCCACAGTACCAGAATTCGGGGGTCACGCACTCACCTACCCACAAATCACTCTTCGACCCCAGCCCAACCGTGCGATTTCCGAGGAGGTACTCGGGCGTGGGCGATCGCACCGATTGGGCCACTCGTTAAATCGAAGGTGCCATCCGGTAGGGCGAACCCACCCAATGCGTTCGGTGACACCAGCTGTCCCACTTCTTATACAGCTCGGTACACCCCGCGCCGGAGCCGCTCGAACTCCGGCTCTCGTCCGCGCCCACCCTCGACCATGAAGAGCAGGGCCCGCTTCAACGTCAAGTAGCGCCGCCGATCGCGACCCGGATTGAGCGAGCGCAGCAACTCGGTCACCCGAAACTCACCCCGCTTGTCGACCTGCCCAGGGACTGCCGCCAGAATCTCCTCACGGGCCGTGCCGGGCCTGGTGAGCACCCGTGTCGACACCGTAAATGGCTCGAGATCGACCAGCCATTCGTTCGGATGGGGTCTCGTCCCCTCCACGGCATCAAACACCCTGTCGCGCCCACCACGCTTGGCCCCTTGGTCGCAGGTGGCGTTGACAGCAGAAGAGGGGCGTTGCCTTTCGGTGACGCCCCTCTTCTGCTGTCAAATCTAAGGTTCGCGTTAGCCCTTGTACTGCTCTCGCCAGATGAGGCGATAGATGCGGGTCTTGCGTGGAATCGATCGGACACCGGGCAGGAACGGAACGAGCAGTAGTCCGGCAGTCAAAGCCATCATGAAGCCCCAGACCAAGACGTCACCGTTGCCGCTTGAGTTGAACGGGGGCACCTGATACCAGAACGTGTAGAGCCACAGCCAGGCCTGACCGGGGTAACTACCGGTCTCGTTCATCATTCCCCACTGGTCGCCCTTGAGGTGCTGTTTGTCGGCGAGACCCGACAGGTACGTACCGTCAGAGACGAATAACAACGGCAGGGTGTAGTTCGTCGTGTAGAAGCCCGAGCCCGTGACCAGCGCCTGGTCTAGCGCGCCCGAACGGGCCATCTGGGTTAGGTCGTTGATCATGACGGGGACCGGTCCGACGTTGGTCGCCTTGACGACCACGTTGCCATTCACGAAGGTCATTTTGGTAGCGGCCTTGGAGTAGCTCGAAACCCATCCGTTCCTGGTCGACGGTGACGCGCTCTTCCACTGCTGGAGGCCCTGGGTCAGGATTGGCTGGTCGGGGAGCGCCGTGAGCGGATCGATGACGAAGTCCTTCACGGTGTTGACCGGGATGCGCACACCGACCCACTTGGCCAACTGGAGCGGTCCGAGCTGCTGGCCGGTCGAGGCGTTGTTGTACGGCGCGCCGTACCCCGCCGTGCTCGAGGTGCCGTTCAGTTCGCTGAGCGCCGTGGTTGCGAAGTCAATTGGCGCCGCGTTCGACCAGGTCTTTACCGTGATTGCTCTCTCGTCGGGCGAACCGAAGACGACCGAGAGCCCGACAGTGAGGATCGCGACAACGACAAGCGCGATTGCGCCCTCTTTGATGATGTCGTACGGGGCGTATCCACCCGTCCACACCGGGGCGTCCACGTCGGGGCGAAATGCCTTCTTACTCATGATGACATCTCCGTCTCGTCAGCGAATGGTGGGACGACGCCCTTGATGCGCACCAAGATGACGTGGATTCCGGTGAGCAGCACGAGGATGAGTGGAAGCAGCACGATGTGCCACATCAGCATCTGGCCGAGGTTCAGCACGTTGAAGAAGGCACCGCCGCCCGTGGCGTTGATGCCGTCTTTCGCCTGGGTCGAGATCCACTGCGAGTCAAAGTTGGACTGTGAGACGTAGCCGGTGAAGGCGGTGAGGATCGAGGCGACGAATAAAACCACGCCCGTCATCCAGGTCATGGCGCGTCCGCCGCGCCAGGCCGCCATGAAGTACTTGCCCCAAAGGTGGATCACCATGGCGAAGAAGAAGATCTCGACGCTCCAGAGGTGAAGTGAGTTGACGAAGTGTCCGACGTCCGAGCTGTGCCACCACTGCGGTCCGCGAATTGCCAACAGGGTGCCGCTGCCAATCACGATGACCAGCGCCGCCAGCGACGTCACGCCAAAGACGTAGATCCACGACGAGACGTACGAGGGTTGGGTGTCGGGGAGCAGCTGCTCAGGTGGGAGCTTGCCAAAGGAACGTCGACGAAGGCGCGTCGTCCACTGACGATCGATCTCTTGAGTACTCACTGGCTCTCCTTGCGACGTCGGCGACCGGGGAACGGGAGCAGCAGCGCCGCGACGAACGTCACCACCATCAAGATGATGACTAAGAGGTTCGCGAGGCTTATGAGTATCCAATGCCACTGGATGAAGCGACCTAGATGGTCGAGCGGTATCAACGCCGCCAAGAACCCGAAGAACATTGTGGTGTACCTCTAATTTCTATAAATTCGTTGACTCTATTGTTTCAAAGCTAGATGGAATTGGGCTAGGGCCTAAAGGCCTTGATTCGAGGCGGTTTCATCTCTCACCTGGCGTTTCGTCCCCGGTTCACGGTCGTGCGCACTCTGTCGAAGGTGAAACTGAGTCACTCCAATCGTCAATGAGATCGCTCCGGCAACGTGCAACTCGACGAGCACCGCCGGTACGTGGGTTAGATACTGCGTCACACCGATCACCGCTTGGATGACGGCGATGACGGCGAGACGGCGCACGCCGAGCTTCAACGGCGTCGGCACGGCGCTCTTCCAGATCGCGAAGAGGAGTCCCGTCACGAGCCCGACGAAGAGTGTGGCGGCGATTGAGTGGACCCACGCGGCCGACGAGAACGCGAAGGGCAGTCGGCGTGCTACGAGTTGGCCCTGGGACTGGCCGGCGTGCGGTCCCGATCCGGTCGTCATGGTGCCCGTGATCAACAAGACAACGAAGGGGAGCCACAGGAGGCGCGCGAGGAGCCGAAAATAGGGGTCGCGGACGTCGCGTCGCGCGCCGGGTCCGTAGACGTACTTGGAGCGGTGATAGAGCACAGCTCCAAGTACGACCATGGATAAAGAGAGCAGCATGTGCAGCGACACGAGCCACGGATTTAACTTGGTGTAGACAACGGCGGCGCCAAGGATCGCGTCGGCGACGACCCCGACGATCAAGAGCCCCGAGAGGACGAGCAGGTCGCGTCGGCGGACCTCTCGCAGGCAGGCCGCGGCGAACGTGGCCACGGCGACGCACACGAGCGTGACCGTGACGATGCGGTTGGCGTACTCAATAAGGGGGTGGATGCTCCAGGATCCGGCGAGCCGATTGTGGAAACAGGTGGGCCAATCAGGGCATCCGAGGCCCGATCCGGTCAAACGAACGGCCGCGCCCGACAGCACGATGAGGATCATTGAGAGGAAGGAGGCGAGAGCGAACCAACGAAATGCGGGACCCGAAACACGGCGATTGATCATTGGAGCCACTCCGACAGCCTAGGGATTTGGACGGACTCCTAGAATGAAACCTGTGACGATTACGGCCCCAGCACCTCGTTCGTTGGCCGAAGTCCTGAAGGGCTACGTCGCGCTGACCAAGCCGCGGATAATCGAACTGCTTCTCGTCACGACCATCCCAACCATGGTCGTCGCCGCCAACGGCATTCCGCCACTTTGGCTAATCATTGCCACCTTGGCGGGTGGCACGCTGGCGGCGGGCGGTGCGAACGCCCTCAACATGGTGATTGACCGCGATATCGACGCGATCATGGAACGCACGAAGCGCCGCCCGCTCGTCACCGGCGTCATGACGCCCCGGGCCGCGACCCTGTTCGCGTTCTCGCTCGAGTTGATTGCTTTCGCGGTGCTGGCTATCTGGGTCAACGAACTCTCCGCGTGGCTCGCGATGTCAGCGACCGCGTTCTACGTCATTGTCTACACCTTGTGGCTAAAGCGGCGCAGCAAGCAGAACATAGTGATCGGAGGCGCCGCGGGTGCGGTGCCGGTGTTGATTGGCTGGTCGGCCGTGACGAACTCGCTGGGGTGGACACCCGTGCTGCTTTTCCTCGTCATCTTCATCTGGACGCCGCCACACTTCTGGGCGCTCGCCGTGCGCTACCGCGATGACTACCAGGCCGCGAATGTGCCGATGATGCCCGTCGTGGCGTCGCTTCGGCGCACGACCCTGGAGATCCTCATCTACTCGGTGCTCCTGTGGGCGATCTCCATCCTGATTGGCCCGACTGCCCACCTCGGCTGGATATACGCCCTCTCCGCAACAGTGCTCGGGGGGATGTTCACCTTCTACGCGTGGCGCCTCTATCGACACGCGCGAGAGGACCGGGCCGACGTCGCGGAGGCGATGCGCCTGTTCCACTTTTCCATCACCTACCTCACGGCCCTCTTCGTCTTGATGGCGGTCGACGTAATTGTCCGACACCACTAGAGCCCAAAGGGGACACCCCTCGCCCATGATGTTCGTGTCGCTCGGCATCGGCACCGTCATCGCAGTCACGCTGATCGTCGTCGTGTCGATCCTCACCGGCGGTCACGTGAGGCCGAACACGAACTCACCGAACCAGCAGCCCCAGAGCGCGCTCGTCGGGACGAGCGTCAAGGGCTTTTCGCTGAGCGGCCTAACGAGTGGCACCGTGCACACTCCGTGGCGCCATGGTCACGCCGCGGTACTTATATTCTTCGCCAGTTGGTGCGGGCCGTGCAAAACCGAGATGCCAAAAGTAGCGACCTTTTTGCGCACTCATCGGGAGGGACCAATCAACGTCGTGGGCGTTGACGCGAACGACCAACGAAGTGCCGCCGCGGCATTCGTGGCGCGCTCCGGTGCGACCTTCCCGGTCGCCTTCGATCCCAATTCGCAAGTGACGGCGGGGCTTTTCCAGTTCGCCACCCTCCCCGAGACAGTGTTCGTGAGCGCGAAGGGCGTCGTGATGCAGGTCTACTTCGGCGCGATCCCCACGAAGCAACTGGCCCAGGGCATCGCGGCGCTTCGCGCGGCCTAATCGAAGCGGAACGTCCTCGCCGCCACCATCGGCGCCGCGATTGCCCAGAGGACGAGCGCAGCCCAATCGGCGTTCGTTGGTGCAATCCCTGCACCAAGGACTCGGTGCAGGGATTGCGCCATGGCACCGGGGGGCAGCGCAATGACGGCGCGCTGGACGAACGGGGGCAACGACGTGAGCGGCACGACGATGCCCGACAGCAGCAAGAGGACGAGATAGAGACCGTTACTCGCGGCCAGGTTGACCTCCGCTCGAAGCCTCCCCGCCAACGCCAGTCCAATGCCCGCGCACCCCGCTGAACCAAGGACCAACACCGCAGTGACTTCGAGCGCGCCACTGCTCGCGCCGCGCGGGTGCCAACCAAGCACCAGCGCGACGAGCGAGAGGATGACGACTTGCAGTACTTCGGTCACGAGGACGCCGGCGATCTTCGCACAGATAAGGCGTCGACGTCCGAGCGGCGTTACGTGGAGACGCCGAAGAACGCCGAAGGATCGTTCGAAACCGGTAGCGATTGACAGGGTGACGAGCGACGTCGACAGGACGCAGAGTGCGAGTATTCCCGGCGCGAAAAAATCAACACGTCGGCCCGCGGGTATAGAGCTGACCTTGGCGACGGTGAAGAAGATGAGCAGAATGACTGGGATGCCAACGGTGAGTAACAGTGTCTCTCCGCGACGTATCGTCATGCGAACCTCGGCGAGCGTCTGCGCCGCGAGGGCCCTCACGACGTTGCCCCGCGACGTTCATCGTCAATGAGCTCCATGTAGCGCTCCTCGAGCGACGCACGGGTGCGCAGCGAGACCATCGACGCGCCGGAGCCCGCGAGAAACCCGTTCACGACGGCGATTCGTTCTGGCGTCGAGGTCGCCGCGCACCGCAGTCGCAGTGGTCCATCAGCCACGACCGTGCACCCGAGGGCTGCGGCCAGGCCGCTCGGATCGACGGCGGTGGAGACCTCCACGATCATCTCGGGTGATCCGGACAATTCGTCGAGCGATCCCTGGACGACCACGTGTCCGTGGTTCATGATGACGAGTCGATCAGCCATTCGTTCGGCTTCGGTGAGTTCGTGTGTCGTGATTAAGAGGGCGCAGCCTCGCTCGCGCTCAGCATCGATTAGAGCGCGGATCACCTGACGCCCCTCGGGATCGACTGACGTCGTCGGCTCGTCGAGTATCAACACCTTCGGCCGCCCAAGAAGCGCGAGGGCCAACAGTGTGCGCTGTTGCTCACCACCGCTGAGTCGCCGCCATGGTGTTCGCGCGCAGCCATTGAGGTCGAGGAGAGTCAGCAATTCGTCACAGGCTCGTGGTGCGTCGTAGTACGTCGCCGTCAGAACGAGTGCCTGTCGTGGTGTCATTGGCGACCAGACGCCACCGCGTTGCAAGAGGGCACCGGTGCGAACAACTACCTCACGATGATCGCGCAAGGGATTGAGACCGTGGAGTCGAACGGTCCCCGACGTCGGGGCTCGAAAGCCCAACAACGTTTCAACGACAGTTGTCTTGCCGGCGCCGTTCGGACCGAGCAGCGTGACGACCTCGCCGTAGGCGACGTGAAATGACACGTCGTCAACAGCGCGAAGTTCATCGAAGTCGACGATGAGGCTGTTGATCTCGACTGCGTTGCTCACGACCCTTGAACCTAGACGCTTCGTCGGGTCTTCGGGTCGCCGCTTCGCCGGGTCGCCGAAGGGCGGCTCTGTAGGCTGGCGTCCATGATTGATCTCGCGCGGCTCCGTCGTGAACCTGAGGTGGTCAAGGCCGCCCTGGGCCGGCGCGGAGTCTCGCCGGCGACGATGGACGCCATCGTCGCCATGGACGTCGAGCATCGTGAGCTTCTTCAAGAGGCCGAGCGCCTTCGCGCTGACATCAAGTCCCTCTCTCGACTCGTCGGCGAGGCCCGGCGGGACAAGGACGACGAGACCGCGTCGACCTTGCGCGAGACGAGCCGAGCCGTGGGCGATCAGGAGCGACGGGCGACGGAGGTGGCCGAGCGGGTCGCTCAGCGTCTTCGTGACCACTTGCTGATGGTCCCCAACCTCCCTTCGCCGGAAGCTCCCGACGGGGTGGATGAGAACGACAACGTCGAGCTTCGCCGGTGGTGGGTGGGCTTGGGCCAGGGCCTCGACTTCCCGGTGTACGGCGAGCACCAGCGCGTACCGCACTGGGAGATCGGTGCCGAACTCGGCATCCTTGACATGGAGAGCGGCGCGCAACTCGCCGGTTCGATGTTCGCGCTCTTTCGAGGCGCGGGCGCCCGGCTGGCGCGCGCGCTGACTACCTTCGCCCTTGATCGCCACAGCCCTGACTACGAGGAGATTCTCCCACCAACTTTTGCGTTGACCGAGACCATGATGTCGACCGGTCACTTACCCAAGTCAGCCGATGACATGTACGCCATCGAACGCGACGGTCTTTGGGCCATACCGACCGGTGAGGTCCCGCTGACCTCGATGAATCGTGGCGAGATTTTCGACGAGTCTGCGTTGCCCCTACGTATGACCGCCGCGACCGCCTGTTTTCGTCGTGAGGCGGGCGCCGCCGGTCGTGACACGAGGGGGCTCTTACGCGTGCACGAGTTCGACAAGGTGGAGTTGTTCAACTACTGCACCCCCGAACAGACCGACGCGTCATTCGCCGATGTACTGGCGCGCGCCGAGGGGCTGTTACAAGAGCTCGGCTTGACGTACCGCGTGCTTGATCTCTGCACGGGCGACCTGGGGACATCATCGGCGCGTACCTTCGACCTCGAGGTCTACAGCCCGGGCGTCGAGCGTTGGTTGGAGGTCTCGTCAGTCAGCAAGTTCTACGACTTCCAAGCTCGAAGAGCGAACGTGCGCTATCGAACGAGCGAGGGGACCACCGCTTTTGTTCATACGGTGAATGGATCGGCCCTGCCCATACCGCGGACCTGGGCTGCGCTGGTGGAGACCTATCGCCAACCAGATGGCTCCGTGTTGCTCCCCGACGTCCTCGCGCCCTACATGGGTGGCCAGTCGAGGATCACCGCTCGAGCGACGTAATCGTCTCGCAGGTCGCGGTCGGCGTCCCCAGGGTCAATGCGCACGCACGCTCGTCGTCGGGTTCCTCGATCCTCGAGGGCCAACGGAGAACCCCCATGATTTAGGACTTCATTGCCTCGTAGCGGTAGCCGACACCGCGCACCGTCGATATGTGCTCGGGGTTCTTTGGGTCATCTTCGATCAGTGAGCGCAGACGTTTGATGTGAACGTCGAGGGTCTTCGTGTCGCCGACGTAGTCGCTGCCCCATACGCGGTCAATCAACACTTCGCGGGTGAGGACCCGTCCGGGATTCTCCAGGAGAAGCCGAAGAAGTGCGAACTCCTTTTTGCGCAGCTTGATCTCCTCGCCGTCAACGAAGCATCGTCGAGCGTCGATGTCCATGCGGATGGGACCGAGCTCGATCTCCTCGTCCGCGTCAGAGACGAAGTCATGGGATTCTCGTCGGCGCAGGACAGCGCGAATCCGTGCGGTGAGCTCTCGAAGCCGATAGGGCTTGGTGACGTAGTCGTCGGCACCGATCTCGAGCATCAGGACCATGTCGACCTCCTCACTCTTCGCGCTCACGATGATGATCGGGACCTCGCTATTGGCGCGGATGATGCGACAGACGTCGAGACCGGACAATTTGGGGAGCATGAGGTCGAGCAGCACTATGTCAAAAGACTCTTTGCCAAAGAGAGCGATCGCCTGCTGTCCGTCGCGTGCGACAGCGACGTCGAAGCCCTCGCGGTCCAGACCAATGGTGAGCGCGTCAACGAACGACTCCTCGTCCTCCACTAAAAGAACGTTGACTCTCTTCTCGCCGCCGTTCTTCTTGGCCATCAGTGATTGGTGGGCAGTTCCAGCGTGAAGGTCGAGCCATCACCCTCGCGCGACTCGACGAGGACGTTGCCGCCATGGTTCTGAGCTACGTGGCGCACGATGCTCAGACCGAGCCCCGTACCACCAGTTTCGCGAGCGCGGCCCGGGTCGACGCGGTAGAAGCGTTCGAAGATCCGTTCGAGGTCCTTGGCGGGGATGCCGACGCCCTGGTCCTTGATCACGATGAGCACGAGTGGAGCGACCGATTCGCCATCGGCCTTGACCGTCGCGTTCAATCGGTCAACCGAGATGCTGACCAGCCCCCCACGCGCAGAGTAAACGACCGCGTTTTCCAGGAGGGCGTGGATCGCCGAAATAAGTTGTCGTCGGTCGCCGACCACGACCAAATTCGTTTCGGGCTCTATGAAGTCGACCTTGACGTCATGCTGCTCGGCGGCCGTACGAATGCGTTCGATGGCGTCAGCGACAATCAGCGCCACGGGAATCGGCTCGCGCGATGGTGACCCCTCACCCTCGATTCGAGAGAGGTCCAGAAGGTCCTCGATGATTCGGTTCACCCGGAAGGCCTCGGAGTTGATGCGCTCGGCGAGTCGATGGGCTACCGCGGGGTCGCTCTCAAACTGCAGCGTCTCGGCGAGCAGCCCCAACGCACCCATCGGCGTCTTCAATTCGTGCGACACGTTTGCGATGAAGTCACGTCGGATGTCCTCGAGGCGACGCCGCTCCGAGACGTCTTCGATGATGGCGAGAACCCCTAATGGTCGGCGCCCGTCGTCGATGACCGTCGCGCGGACGGTGAGCGTGCGCCGAGGGGGTCCGTAGATGTCAATCGTCCGCTCGGCGACGCCGTTCGACCATCCCTCGGCGAGGACGTCGGTGACGGCCTGAGCGGCAATGGCGTCACCGTAGCGACTCGTCATCAGAGTCTCGGCCTGCTTGTTGCGAAAGATGACCCCGCCGCTCTCGTCGCAGAGCACGAGGCCGAGGGGCAGCGAGTCCATGGATTGGCGAAAGCGAGTCGAATCAGCACTCGACTCACTGACCGCCGTGCTCGCGGCCCCGGTTGCCTCCTCGAGGAAGCTCAGCGCTGTCTCGACCTTGCCAATGTCGTCACGGGGCTCGACGCCGAGCCTCGAGGCGAGGGCCGTGAGTCGTTGGGCGATGGCGCGATGGCCCCGACGGCGATTTATCAGGACGCCCATGAGGAGCCCCAGGAGCAAGACGCCGACTCCCGTGCCATAGAGAGCGGTGGGGGGCCATTTGGAGATCACGTTGTCGGACAAGGCGAGGAACACACGACCAGTCTCGCAGACATCACCGCGCGGGGCGCGATAGCGACCGTTGGACAGTTACAAATCGAAAGAGAGAGAATAATGTTTTTCGCCAATGTGAGCTTGAACCCCTCTACGACCGCCCTCCCCGGAAGCGCCGCGCTACAAAAGATCGCGAACGGCGTAGCGGCGTGGGCGTTGATAGCAGCCCTAATCGCCCTGCTCCTCGGTGCGGCACTGTGGGCCGTGGGAAGCCACACCCAAAATATGCATCAATCGGCGCAGGGCCGTCGAGCCGTTCTAACGTCGATGGGCGCCGCCGTATTGATTGGGGCCGCGCCGACGTTAATTAACTTCTTCTTCACCGCTGGGCTCAGCGTCCGTTAATGAGCGCCGTCTCGTGTCTACTCTCCCCGGCGACCTGCGTTGCGTCAACGGTTGCCAAGTCGACCCTCGGCGGCCTCTTCACGGCACTCACGAAGTGGATCCTTGACAGTGTTCACTGGTTTCTCACAACGGTGGGCCAGGTGCTCACGTCGGCCAGCGAGCCCGCAACGATCATCCGTTCCTCGGGATTGGAATTCGATGCGTTACTGAAGCTCGCTCCGGGCTTGATGATGCTGGGACTAATGGTGGCAACGATGCAGGCGCTGCGACATGGCGACGGTGCCTCACTGTGGCGCGTCTACCTCGTCGTGGCGCCGGCCTGCGTGTTCGCAATAGCCGTCGCGCGACCGGTGGCCACGCTCGTCCTCGAAGCGGTCAATCAACTCTCGTCCGGGGCGGCCGCGACGGTCGTGCAGCACGAGTCGACACTCACTAGCGCCGTCACGGGACTTGCTCCGACGACGCCGGGCTTTGGTCTCTTCCTCATGGCGATTGGCGTCGTCATCGGTACGTGGCTGCTCTGGTGTGAATTGATTGTTCGCGGCGTCGTCCTGACCCTCCTACTGGTCCTGGTCCCCCTCATCGTGCCACTGTCAACGTTCCCCGCCGGTCGAAGGCTCGGGTGGCGCCTCGCTGAGACTTTCCTCGCCGTCGCAGTGAGCAAGCTGCTCATCGTTGTCACGCTGTCACTCGGCCTCAATGAACTCACTGGAAGTTCATCAACCGAGGTAATCACGGGTGCCGTGACACTGCTCTTGGCTACGGCCTCGCCGTTTCTTCTTCTGCGGATTATCCCGTTCATCGAGCAGTCGGCGGTGCACAATCTCGAAGGAGTGCGCGCCCGCTTCACGAGTGCCGTGACGAACGCACCGTCCTCACCCGTCGGAACTGCCGTTCGGGCGCTGATGCCCGACGTTGACGTGCCGGGCCCGCCCACGCGACCCGATGACCTCGGATTCGCGATGTGGGAGGGGACTGCGCCCTCGCCGATGCCCGAGGAGGAGGGCGAACAGCTACCCGCGCCCATCGGCGTCGCGACGCCGCGCAAGGGTCACGTGGCCTACCACCTCGATGACATGGGCCCGGTGGTGGGCTGGCACTTCGATGACTGACGCGATTGGGCTGGGTGTGGCCGACAGTGAGAGCCGATGGATTGGTATTCGTCGCCATCAAGCGATTCTGGTGATCGCGGGACTCGGTCTGATCGGAGAGTGGGTCACCGACCTTCGAGCACGGATGGTCGTTGGCGCGGTCGGACTCCTCCTCCTCTCGTGCGCCGTGCCACTCAACGACGGGCTAACCAGCGGCGAGCGTGTGCTCATTGCGTTGCAGTACCGCGCGAGGACTCGATGGACGTCAATCGAGGCGTCGTGCGTGGGCGCGCAGGTGCGACTGCGAGCTCGCGGCGAGGTCCGATTCCACGGCTACGAGTTGCGTCATCGAGGTCGGCTCGATCTCTCGGGCCGCGACGAGCAGATCGCGGGTGCGCTCTCGCAGTTCACCGACTCAGTGGCGGTGTCGGACGTCACCCAACACATCTCGGTCCACGTGAGCACTCGAGACGGCGAGACCACCACGCTCTTGGCGTTGCCAATTGATCTGTCGGCGCCCGCTGAGTGGTCCGCGAACAGTCGCCTCGCCGCCACCAGTGTCGGTATCCGCGGGTCGAGTGAGAACACGTGGCTCTTGGAACGATGGGGCTACGTGCGAAACTGCGACGGGTTGATGCGAGTCCTGCGGATTCGTGACTTTAGCGGCGTCGCGGAAAAGGTCGCACTCCTAGGACGGGTTCAGTTCATGAGCCTCAATCAGGACGTCGTGCTCCAGATTGACGTCATCGGCGGTCAACGGGCCCACCGTCTTGCCGCTCGGGCCGTGCACCGCGTGGGGAGCGATGACTTTACGACGCGGTCAGCGGGCTTTCGTCGCACGGCGCGAAACACGCGAAGTCTCGAGCGCCTACGTCAACGAGAGATGTTCGTAGAAGAGGGTTCCGCGCTGCTTCGTTTCGCCGCCTACGTCGTCGTGCGCGCCGCGACAATCGAGACACTCCAATCAGCGGTGACGTCAGTCACTCGCCAGGTTGTCGCGGCCGGTCTGCGGTGCGATAGCGGTGGCGGTCGTCAGGCTCGCTGGTACTGCGATCAACTTCCCGGTGGCCCCGGGTGGTAGGTCGTAAGTGGACTCACTCGGCGACGTCGAGGGACCTCTACCGGCTGCGCCTCCCCGCCCACGACGCCGGCACCGGCCTGGAGGGTCGCGGCCTCGGCGTCTCGCTGCATGGGACGTCGTTCGTGCTCGATCCCTTTGACGCGTACACGGCCGGTCTGGTGTCGAATCCGAACGTGATTGTGGCCGGTTCGATCGGTGCGGGTAAGAGCACGATTGTCAAGATGATGTTGGACCGAGGACTGAGTCGCGGTCGGCGCGTTGTGGTGATCGACCCCAAAGGCGAGTACGCCGAGCTAGCCGCCTCGCACGGTGTGAAGGTCGTGACGTTAGGTCGTGACGGTTGGTGCAATCCGTTCTCGAACGACGATCGCGAAGCGCGCGATCTGCTGCGCGCGCTGGTCGCCAGCGCGCAGGGTGGCCCGCTGACGAGTGAGCAGCACTACACCGTTGACGAAGCGTGGAACGCCATGACGACGCCTCGGCCGATCCGGGTGCTTCGATCGCTCTTTGAATCACTTCGTCCCCGAATGCACGACACGTCACCGTCGAGCGAACGGGCACTCGCACTGACGCTCTACCGATTCGTTGTGGGCGATCTCGCGGGACTCTTCGATGGCGAAGACGCGCCGATTGAATTCACCGGGAACTTGGTGGTCGTAGATCTCTCGTCGCAGTGGACATCCGACTCCTTCGCGGTGGCTGCGTTGAGTGCCGTGGCCGCCGCACAGCAAGTGGTCGCGCAGCGCGGAGAGTTGGGGTACCTCGTGCTCGACGAGGCCTGGGCGCTCATTGCGGACCCTCACGCGCTGCGATGGTTGCAAGGATCATGGAAACTGTCGCGGGCCAAGGGACTCTGCCACGTCCTGGTTCTTCACCGATGGTCCGACGTCGCCGCTGCGGGCGAGGGGGGTAGCGCCCAGCGAGAGCGCGCCCAGGGACTGCTGCGAGAGTGTGAGACCGCATGGCTCTTTCGTCAACCGGTTGACGAGGCGCGAGAGATGGCGCGAGCGCTCGGTCTTCACCAGCGTGAGGAGCGCTATCTCAGCGCGCTGCCCAAGGGCGTGGCCCTCGTCCGCTATGGTCCCCACCGATCAATCGTGCACATTTCGCCCGATGTGCGAGATCGACTGTTCATCGACACCGATCAAGCAATGAGGGTGACGACCGTTGAGAAGTGATCGACCGACGCTCGGGCGAAAGATTTTCCATGGCGTTGCGGTCGGACGAGATGTTGCACTCGCGCCGCGAAGTTCGTTGCTCGTCGTCGGTCCGACACAGGTGGGTAAGACGTCGTCGCTCGTCATCCCTTCGCTGCTTCGATGGACCGACGCCCTCGTGGTGACCAGCGTCAAGAGCGACGTCGTGGCGACGACGTCGAGGTGGCGCCAAACACTCGGTGACGTTCAGGTCCTGGAGCCGGGACGCGACGGTGGTCTGACCTGGAATCCACTCGAGGGTGTCCACTCACTACGTCACGCGCTTCGTGTCGCACGCGACCTCACCGTCGGGTCCTCGGACCGTGGCGACACGGAGTTTTGGAACTCGCTGGCGACGAAGTTAATCGCGTCGCTGCTCGTGATCGCCACGCAGCGCGCCTGGGACATTTTCGAGGTTGCGGCCGCAGTCGAGCGGCGCAATTTCGACGCGTGGGTCGATCACGGGCGAACGGGTGACGCGGTTGTCGTGCTCGAGGAGTTTCTCCGACACGATCCAAAGACGCTCGATGGCGTTCTCACGACCGCCGAGACGATGCTGATGCCATGGCGTTTCAAGCAGCCACTGGCGACGGCGCGAACGGTCGTGGCGGGCTCCAATACGTTGTATCTCTGCAGCCCGCGCGGTGAGCAGCGTCACTACGAGGCGCTCTTTCGAGGGGCGTTGCGGATGGTGCTCGAGGAGCAGCAACGCCGGGTCGAGGAACATCGCCACCACCGACTTCTCTTAGTCTTGGACGAAGCCGCGACGGTCGCGTCGCTCGATGAACTCGATCAGATGGCCGCGACCGTGAGCGGCCTCGACGTGACCCTCATCACCGTCGTCCAAGACTTCGCCCAGTTGAAGGCGCGCTGGGGTGCGCGCGCCTCGACCATTGTCAACAACCACACGACCCGCGTGGTGATGGGTGGGTTGGCCGATCCGACCGTTTCGCAGTACCTGCCCGAGATTCTGGCCCCGAAACCTGAGCGGCCGCCGCCGGTGCCGTTGCGCCAGCGGCCCCCTGGGACCGCCACCGTGGTGGCCGGTCACCGACCGGCATTCGAGGTGCGGTTTCGGCCGTGGTGGCGAAGCCGAGTGCTTCGCTCACGAGGGGTGCGCGAAGGGTAAGTACGATTCCCTGATGGCGCCGACCCGTGTACCGATGCAGGATCAAATATTGGCGGTCGACATCGGGGCCACGAACATCAAGTTCTGTCACGTGGACGCACACGGTGAAATGCTCGAAGCCGTCCGGCGACGCCCAACGCCCTATCCGTGCTCACCGGAGCGCCTGATTGAGGCGCTCGTGGAACGCATTGAGGGAGACGACTGTCCTCGAGTGGGCATTGGTTTCCCCGGTGAGTTCAAAGACGGCCGCGTGATCCGACCCGGGAACCTCTCTCGCCCCGGGGGCGTCTCGACGCAGGTTGATCCCGCACTGGAGGCGCAGTGGGTCGGCTTCGACCTGGAACCAGCGATGTGCTCGGCAACCGGCCGCGACGTGCGGGTCGTCAATGACGCGACCCTCGCCGCACTGGGGTCGATCGAAGGCCGCGGCGTCGAGCTGGTGCTGACCTTGGGTACGGGCCTCGGCATCGCTCTGTCGATTGAGGGGCAGTTAAAGACGATTCGCGACGTCGGCGGTGAGATCTTCGAGCGAGCGACGACCTACGACCAGTCAATCGGGGAGCACTCACGCTCGATTGATGAGAGTCACTGGCTCGAACTGCTCGTTCTGGCGGTGGATGGTTTCGTGAGAGAGTTCGACGCAACAACGGTTCATCTCGCGGGTGGTAACGCCCGTCGGGTCACGCCGACTCTCTTCATCAACAAGTCGTATCGTATAGTCATTAACGGAAATCAGGCGTCAATCAGGGGCGCCGCGAGGCTTTTTCACGACTGAGCTAGGTCGACGGCGCACTGGGCGAGAACACCGGCCACGATTCGACAGGCATTGTCGTCAATACGAAAGTCGGGGCTGTGGTGCATCCCACTCGACCCATCGCTCATCGCACCGCCGATAAACAGGTAGCAGCCGGGAACGCGGTCGAGGAACTCTGACACGTCGTCACTCGGCGTCGTCGGCGGGATCGTTACGACGGCGGTGTCGCCCACGACGCTTCGCGATGACGCCATCACGCGTTCCACAACGACGGCGTTGTTGGTGACGGCCGGCGCTCGCTCATTGAGTTGGAGCGATGCGCTCACGGTGAACATCGCCTCCACCTCTTCGAGCATCGTTGACAGCCGTGAGAGCGCAATGAGCTGCTGATCCGGCGTGAACGTCCGCAGGGTCCCCCTGAGCATCGCGTGACGCGGGACGACATTGCTCGCGGTACCGGCGTTTATGACACCGGCCGAGCAGGCGCAGTTCGTTCCCTCGTAGGTGAGTCCGTACACCACCTCGCCCAGGCGTGGCGCGAGGTGACTGACGGCCAATATGACGTTTCCGTCAGTCGGGACCATCGCTCCGTGGCCACCCTGACCGCGGAGGTTCACGCTGATTGACACGACCTCGCTCATCATGATTCCCGGTCGAGTTCCGACGAAACCGACTGGAGCGAGCGACGTCACGTGCGCCCCGATGAAAAAATCAACGGGATTGTCGATGAGGACGCCGCCGTCGATCATTGCCTTGGCGCCGCCCAGTCCCTCCTCGGCCGGTTGGAACAGCACGGTGAACTCACCCGCGAGACGGTCCCGACGCTGCGCAAGAACGTCGGCCAACCCCAACAGGCTGGCCGTGTGCACGTCGTGGCCGCAGGCGTGCATGACGCCCTCGGTCACCGATGAGAAGGGGAGTTGACTTTCCTCAACCACCGGCAGTGCGTCGATGTCCGCACGAATCATCACACGTCGCCCCGGCCGCGCACCGCGAAGCACGGCGATTGCTCCGGTCTCGGTCGGGCAAGGCCGGAGTTCCCAACCCAAGGTCACGAGACGCTGACGCACGGCGTCGGTCGTACGGTGCTCTTGGAATGACAACTCGGGATGGGAGTGGAGGTCGTGGCGCAGATCGACCATGTCATCATTGACGTTGTCCAGAAGCGTGGGCAGGTCGTCGCTGAAGGTGCGGTTCATACAGGCATGGTAGCGAGGGGCCTAGGCTGACTTGATGTGGCGTGGGCTACGATTGACCGCCAGTAACAATGCGGCTGTAGCTCAGCGGATTAGAGCATCGGTCTACGGAACCGAGGGTCGGGGGTTCGAATCCCTCCAGCCGCACCCAGCAGTTGACGGTGTTAAAAGAATCGATTAAACGGAGGCCACTGGGTATGGAGTTCGTCAGCGCATGCGCCCCTCTTTGTTCGCGCCGTCGCCGCGTCGAGCGGATCACCTGATGAGCCACGGGCCTCTCGCCAGACGCGAGGCCGCCTCGCTGCCTACGGTTGACGTCGCGCTCCTTCGACGACTAGTTGACCGTCTGCCCGCGATGATTGCGTACTGGACGCCCGACGGCTTCAATGTCTTCGCCAATCAGGCCTACGAAACCATGCACGGTCGTACGGCCGAAGAGATGTCGGGCTGGCATCAGCGTGAGATCTTTGGTGAGCGGCAGTTCGAGCTCAACTCGCCATTCTTTGAAGCAGCGGTGAGTGGTGGGGAGCAACATTTCGAACGGACCATCATTGACGTGGCCGAGCGAGAGCATCACACCGAAGTGACCTACGTACCCGATGTAATTGACGGCGTGACTGTCGGGATTTCGGTCCTCGTCGTTGATCAGACGCAACGAGTCAACGCGGTGGGGGCCCTGGGGCGAAGTGATGACCTCCAAAGGGTACTTATTCAATCGATGTCGAACACGCTGGTCCTGCTCTTCGACGTTGAGTTGCGATTCGTTCAGGCCAGTGGCCCGCTGCTCGGACTCTTTGGGATGCGACCCGAGGACATTGAAGGACGCACGCTCCACGAGACGTTGCCACTCGTGGCAAACGAGATCGAAGAGCACTATCGGGCGGCGTTGCGAGGAGAGTTGTCACACTGGGAGCGTGCGCTGAAGGGTCGGATAGTGGCGTTCACCGCGTCGCCTGTTCTCGACGATAGGGGTGAGGTATTCGCTGGCCTGACGGTCGGCGTCGACGTGACTGAAGATCGCCGTCGGGCGTCGACACTATTTGCGCTGCGCCGAATTGCCTCCGCGTCCGCGACTGGCGAGAACCAAGCCGAGGTGTTTGATCTGATCGTGACGAACGTTCGAGAGCTGTTCAATGCCGACAGCGCCGCGATCGGACACTTCGTTGATCAGCGGGTTGAGTTGCTCGCAATCGTTCCCAATGGGGGCGACGTTGGAGAACTCCTTAAAGGTGAGATCGGTGACGTGACCGCCTTTCAACGAGTGGCGGAGACCGGGGTTGCTCAGTTGGTTCACTACACTCTCGAATCAAAGGGTCGGTCTCGCGAAATTTACGAATCAGGGGTACGGTTCGGCGCCGCGGCGCCGGTGCACGTCGACGGTCGGCTATGGGGCGCAATCGCCATTGGGCTCG
>JAYVNV010000070.1:0-5636 GCA_043758265.1 Acidimicrobiaceae bacterium | reverse complement strand
GATATCTCAGAGTGACACCTTGGCGGTGACGGCGTCGCGGGTCGGGCACGACGCCGGACCGAGCACGCTGATTGCCACCGCGGCGGCGGCGTTCGCTCGTCGAGCGGCGTCCCACACCGTCGTTGCGCGGGCCAGCTCGGCGAGGAATACACCGGTGTGCGTGTCGCCGGCGCCGTTGGTGTCGAGCACCTCGGTCGCGAAGCCGGGCACCGACTGTGTCTTCGTAGCGTCGACGCTCATGGTGCAGCCGCTCTCACCGTGGCGCACGACGACGCCACGTCGCACGCCGCGCGCCTTGAGTGCCTGCGCCGAGAGCTCGGTGTTGGTGAGCCCGGTCATCAGCGACGCCTCAGTTTCGTTGCAGAACACCCAGTCGGCTCGCGCGAGCACTGCGTCGAGGTTCTCGTTGGGGATGTCCATAACGCGATTGCTCGGATCGAAGGCGACGACGACGCCGTCGGGGAGGTATGCGAGCCAGTCCAGGACGACCTGGTCGAGTCCGGAGTAGATCACGTTGTAGCCCGACACGAGGACGTAGTCACCGTCGCGCACGTCGAGACCGGACAGGTCGCTCGAGCGAAGCGTTGCCTCGGCGCCGGGTGAGGTAATGAATGTCCGCTCCCCTTCGTCGTCAATGAGGGCCACGCACAGTCCCATGTCGAGCTCGTCGTTGGGCTCAATGGGCGTCATGATCGAGTCGATCGACAGCGCCTCTCGAGCCATCGTGGTGAACGGTCCGAAGCCGAGTCGCCCCGCGTAGAGGGCCGCCATCCCCTGGCGTGACGCGGCACTCATGGCGTTGAAACCGCCGCCCGTCGTCACCAGTCGATGGGGGGCCAGTGTGTCCGAACCACTCGTCGGAATCGACGAAATCTTCATGACGATGTCAATCATGACGGTGTCGAGGCAAAACAGTCGTGCAGTTGAACTCACTTTCCCTACCTTAGAAGCATCGTGAAACATGGGACGAGCGAGGCCGCCGACTTGGACCGTTCACGTGGCGACGTTGCGTACAATTATTGCCAGTGACGCGCCGCGTCGCGAAAGGGGTGCCATGAGCGACGAAGTGTCAGAACTACTCGGGACTGGTAGCGCGAACGTACTGCGCGTAGAGGAGAACGGCATCAACGTCATTGCCGAGAACGAGCGCAAGGGTAGCCCACGAGAACTTTTCTGGCCCTGGTTCGGCGCGAACGTTTCGGTGCTTGGACTCAGCTACGGCTCCTACATCCTCGGATTCGGTATCTCTTTCTGGCAGGCGGTCGTCGTCGGTCTTATCGGCATCGTCGTCAGTTTCTTTCTGTGCGGCATCATCGCCACGGCCGGCAAACGAGGGTCGGCGCCGACCATGGTGCTTAGTCGGGCCGCCTACGGCATTCGAGGCAACCGCCTCCCGGCCGCCATCTCGTGGCTGGTCTGCGTGGGATGGGAGACCTTCCTCACGGTGATCGCGGTCCTGGCGACGTCGACGGTGTTCACCAAACTCGGATGGGGCGCGGGCACTGGGGTCAAAGTCATCGCCATGATCGTCATTGCCGGGTTGATCATCGGCGGTGGCGTGATGGGCTTCGACTTAATCATGCGGATGCAGGCAATCATCACGGTCGTCACCGGTGTTCTCACCGTCTTCTTCATCGTGCTTACGTTTGGGCATATCAGCTGGCACGCCGTCAGCCACGTCCACAGTGGATCACCACAGAGTCTCATCGGCGCCCTCGTCTTCATCATGACGGGATTCGGGCTCGGTTGGGTTAACACGGCGGCCGACTACTCGCGCTACCTACCCCGTAATGCCTCGAGCCGCAGCGTTGTCTGGTGGACGACCTTCGGCTCCTCGATCGCTCCGATCTTCCTTGTCTTCTTCGGCCTCTTGCTCGCGGGCTCGTCGTCGTCACTCAGCACCGGGATTGCCAACGATCCGGTGGGCGCGCTCGCCCAACTGCTGCCGACGTGGTTCCTCGTTCCCTTCGCCATCGTCGCGGTCCTTGGACTCGTCGGAGGCGCCGTCCTCGACATCTACTCGTCCGGGCTGTCGTTACTCTCGGCTGGCGTTCGAATCCCACGCTTCGCCGCCGCCGGCGTCGACGGCGTCGTAATGCTGATCGGCACGATCTACCTCGTCTTCATTTCGGGCAAGTTCCTCTACCAGTTCGAGGGTTTCCTCATCACCGTGGGTGTCTTAATCGCGGCGTGGTGCGGGGTGTTCCTTGGCGACCTGTTGCTACGCAAAAAGAACTACGTCGACGCCGACCTATTCACAACACACGGTCGTTACGGTGACGTACGAGTGGCGCCGTTCGTCACGACGATCGTCGCGAGCTTCGTGGGCTGGGGTCTGGTCACCAACTCCCTCGCGTCGTGGTTGACGTGGCAGGGCTATCTCTTAAAGCCCCTCGGTCTCGGCGGCAAGACCGGGCCCTGGGCATTCGCGAATTTGGGCGTTTTCGCCGCACTGCTCATTGGGTTCTTAGCGACAGTGCTCTTGACCGGTGCCCAAGTGCGCCAGCAAGAGACGATGAGCGCGTAAGGCGAAGCCAAAGAACCGCGTCAGCCCTTTTGCAGAATTAGCGCCAATCCCCAGACGAGCGCGGAAACAATCGCCGCGCCCATTGCCAACGAGACCGTTTTCGCAGTGGTCCGCTGCAGCGAACTGCGTCCCCCCTCGCGCGCCAGTGACAGCGTCGCGAGACCAATCGAGAAGAGGACGACCATTCCAACGCCGGCCGCCAGTGAGATCAGGAAGACCCGACCGAGCAGCGACCAATCGACGAACGGCGTGGAGGGTGCGGTGACCGCGATCATCGAGAACTCCTAGGCCGCGAGAACGACTTCGCGTCCCGGCGACGACTCCGCCGCACCCAGCGTGTCGTTCACGTTGGCGGCGTTCACAACGTTACGGCGCGAGAGACGAAAGATGACGAACAGATAAGCAGCCGCAACGAGCGCGAGCACGATCACACCAAAAGTTCCACCAATGGCGTGCGAAAAGAAGTACGCCAGCGCACCCACGGAGCCAGCTGCGGGCAGTGTGATGATCCAGGCCAGCGCCACGTTCGCTACCAGGCGCCAGCGAACCGGCTGGTCCTTGGTCGCGGCGCCGACGCCGACGATTGAACCGGTTGCGACGTGCGTCGTTGACAGCGGAAGGCCCATGTGCGACGAGGTCAAGATGACAGCGGACGACGCAATCTGCGCGGCGAACCCCTGTTGGGGCGTGAGGTTGGTGAAGCCCTTGCCCATGGTGCGAATTATTCGCCATCCACCAAAGAACGTCCCGAGGCCAATGGCGGCGGCACACGAAAAGATGACCCACGACGGCGTCGAGGCGTTGGGACTAATGGTGCCGTTGGCGATGAGCGCCAACGTGACGACACCCATTGTCTTTTGAGCGTCATTGGTCCCGTGCGCCAAGGAGAGGAGTGAGGACGAGCCGATTTGCCCGATGCGAAAGCCCATTGTCGACGTCTGGGAATCGACTCGTTTGGTGAGTCGTCGCGCGGCAATGAGTGCAACCGCCGCCGCGATTAAGGCGACCAACGGAGCCAGTCCAGCCGGGATGATGACCTTCGCGAACAGTCCGGACCACAACACCGCGTGACCACCGGCCAGCACGAGCATCGCGCCGATGACGCCGCCAATCAACGCGTGGCTTGAACTCGAGGGGATGGCGAAGTACCACGTCGTTACGTTCCAACAGATAGCGCCAATCAGCCCCGCGAAGATGACCGGCAGCGTCACCAGATTCTGTGCGACCAGGGCACTCGCGATGGTCGCGGCGACCTTGAGCGAGAGGAAGGCGCCGACGAGGTTCAGTATTGAACTGAGCGCGACCGCCGTGCGAGGTTTCAACGCGCCCGTCGCAATGGTCGGCGCGACGGCGTTGGCGGTGTCGTGGAAACCGTTGGTGAAATCAAACGCCAGGGCGACTAGCACCACGATGATAAGTAACAACATATTGTGCACGACTCTTTCCTACTAAACGATCTTCGTTTCGTAACGAAAAAACACCGGAATACACACACATTTGTCACAGATTTCACCTTTAGATAACCCTGGACAATCAGGGCCGACGCACCACCGTTTCATCGTTGCCACGATGACGATTGCGCTCAACGACGCAACGCCGAAAAAAAGTTGGCGACAGTGGCACTCGTAGACTGACGACAGCTTGGGTCAAAGGAGTTTCAATGCGAATCGGTGTCCTGACGGCCGGTGGCGACGCACCCGGCCTCAACGCCGCCATCCGCGCCATTGGCGAGATGGCGATCCGCGATGGACACGAAATTATCGGTATCGCGAACGGCTGGGCCGGGCTGGCGACCGACTACGCCGGGAAGCCGCTCGGGGCCAACGACCTGCGCGGCGTCATCGCCCAGGGCGGAACCTTGCTGGGCACGGCTCGCTACAACCTCGATAAACCAGAGGGTGGTCGCCAGCGGGTCCTTGACGCAATTGGCGAACATCTCGACGCACTGGTCTCAATCGGGGGCGACGGCACGCACCGAATTTCCAACTGGCTCGCCGAGCGCGGCGCGCCGATCGTCGGTGTCCCCAAGACCTTGGACAATGATCTGCTAGGCACGGATTACTGCATCGGTTTCGACACCGCCATCAGCATCGTCGCCGAATCGCTCGACCGGCTCTCCACGACGGCCGCGTCGCACCACCGCGTCATGGTCGTCGAAACGATGGGTCGGCTCACGGGATGGGTCGCCGCAATGGGCGGCCTCGCCGGCGGCGCTGACATGATCGTGATTCCAGAGTTTCCGGTCACGATGGATCAGATCATGGCCCACCTCGATCGGCGCCGTTGCGCCGGCCTGGCGTTCTCGATTGTCGTCGTCGCCGAGGGCGTAAACCTCGCGACACTCGGCGGGGTCGAAAAGGATGAACTCTCGAATGAGGGTGTGGATGGCGTACGACTCGCGACGCGCGGCGTTGGTCAGTTCGTCGCCTCAAAGATTGAAGAGCACGGCCACTTCGAGGTCCGCACGACCGTGCTGGGGCACCTGCAACGTGGTGGCAGCCCAACGGCCTACGACCGCATCTGGGCGACCCGCGTCGGTGCCGGTGCCTACGACGCGGTGATCGCCGGCAAGTTTGGAACTATCCCGGTCGTGCGCGACAACACGGTGGTACTGACGCCGCTCTCGGGCGTCGTCGGAGGCCAGCGCAAGGTCTCGCGCGAGATCTACGATCTCTGCGCGATATTTTTTTAATCGAGATCGCCGCGTCCAACGCTGTGGCCGCGGAGAAATTCCTCGAGCTCGTGTCGTGTCGGACCGTTCGCCGGACCCCTCCTCGTCACCGACAAGGCCGCCGCCGCGTTTGCCAGTCGCGCTGCCTCGACGCAACCCTCACCCTCACTCATGAACACGGCGAACGCACCGACGTGACAGTCGCCCGCGCCGTTCGAGTCAATCGCCGTGACGTTGAAACCCTCGACGACGTCGGTGCCCTCGGCAGTCGCCACCACACACCCGTCGACTCCCGTGCGCACGACCACTCCCCCTCGCGCCAATCGTTCGTTTAGTGCCGTCGCGGCACCTCGCGCGCCGTCCACCCGGCTGAGCACGGTCGCTTCACGCGCGTTGCACGAAAACCAATCGGCCCGCTCGAAGATGGGCGACAACAGC
>JAYVNV010000069.1:0-16739 GCA_043758265.1 Acidimicrobiaceae bacterium | reverse complement strand
CCGCGCTCAACAGTTACATCACGTAGAACATTGCCGTCAACAGCGCACCACTGATTGCCAGAAAGCCCCAGAAGTAGGTCATAGAGGCTACGTTGGCCCGAAATGACTGCGCCGTAGCGTCCATCGACAGCTCCGGCTTGTCACCGCCCACCTCACGGCGCAGACGAAGTGAACGTGCGAGTGTCGTCTCCAACCAATAGGTACCTATCACGATGCCCAAGATGTTCATCACGGCGTAGCCGATAAATGTCGACGCGTAACCGCTCGCTCCTGGGAAAAACGACAGCTTCTGGAGTTGCCAGATTTGGAGGAAAAGAGCTACCAACCCTGCCAGTACACCGGTCCACCCGGCGACCTGGAAGTCAGCGACATCACCCTTGCGAAGTCGACTCTGACCAAATCTGGCTAAAGCTGCCACCGCCACCATCAAGAGGAAGATGGACCATCCGTAGGCAATCGGTGCGTGCTGATGCGGAAGGCGCCATAGCTGACCATTATTACTCGACCGAAGATAAAAGTACGAAAACACTAACGACGCGATTAGGAATGTGTACATCCCAATAAAGAGTCGCCCCCCCGACCAAAGCGATCCGACGTGAGCGCGAAGTTCAAATTCACGCTCCTCGTTCGTTGCGCTCGGTTCATGCGACTTGTTGTACGTGTCGGTCATGACGTTATCTCCCCTCGTCTTTGGACGGGCTACTGTTTGGCGCACCCGCAGTCACGTGATCCTCACCCATGTCAGCAAAGGCGGGCGCACCATCTTCGCTGTAGCGATAGGGATCTGTCATGATGACCGGAATACGGTCAAAGTTGTGCGGTGGCACGGGATTGGCTGTCTGCCACTCCAGGCCCAGTGAATCCCACGGGTTTGCCGGAGCCTTCACCGGACTGATCACCATTGACCACATGAGGTTGGCGAAGAAAATCAGAAATGATACGCCAAGCAGGAAGGCGCTCACCGACGAGAAGTCGTTGAGTCCCTGCAAATTCGACGCGTAGGTAAACACTCGACGTGGCTGACCCAACAGACCAATGATGAACATTGGGAAGAACGTCAGGTTAAAGAAAATAAACATTGTCCAGAAATGCCACTTGCCAATCCTCGAGTTCATCATCCGCCCTGTCATCTTGGGCAACCAGAAGTAGAGGCCGGCCATGAAGGCGAAGAGCAGCCCGCCCATGATGGTGTAGTGAAAGTGCGAAAGGACGAAGAATCCTCCGTGCACCGTTACGTTGACGGGGACGTCCGACAAGAAGACGCCCGTAACGCCACCGATGAGGAAGTTAAAGAAGAGGGCCATGCAAAAGAGCATCGGCACCTCGAATCTGATCTTCGCCTTATAAAGGGTGCCCATGCCGACGAGGAAGATAAAGCCAGTCGGGATTGAGATTAATTCGGTCGTGAGCATGAACAACGGCCGCATATCGGGGTTTATACCGCTTTGGAAGAGGTGGTGCTGCCAAACAAAGAACGACAACAGCGCTACGCCGATCATGCCCGCGGCCGCCACCTTGTAGGCGAAGAGCGGCTTTCGCGTAAAGACTGGCATGATTTCGCCGACGATACCAAAGCCAGGTAGCGCCATGATGTACACCTCGGGGTGACCGAAGAACCAGAAGAGGTTCTCCCATAGGTACGAACTGCCCCCGTGCTCGGTGACGTAGAAGCCAGTCTGAACCGTCTTGTCGAGAACTCCAAAAAGACCACCGGCAACGAGCACGGGGGTCGCCAGCGTCAACAACGCGGCAGTGGCGAGGATGGACCACACGAAGATCGGTAACCTGCTCCACGTCATACCCGGCGCGCGGTAGTTGATAATCGTGATTGAGAGATTGAAACCGGCTGCCATCATACCTAGACCAATGACTGCGAATCCGAGTAGGTAGGAAATCATGCCGGCGCCGGCTTGCGTCTGTAATGGGGCGTAGCCCGTCCACCCAGTCGGGAAGCCACCGTAGGGCAAGGCTGAGAAGATGACCATGTAGCCCGCTACAAAAATCCAAAAGCTGAACGCCTCGATTCGCGGGAAGGCAGTACGACGCGCACCAATCATCAGGGGGACGAGGTAGTTACCCAATGGACCAACGACGATCGATGTTGCCATCATCATCATGATGGTCCCGTGCTCTGAAACAAGTTTGATATACGTGTTAGCAGAGAAGACGTGCGTCGTTGGATTCAGCAGCTCAGTGCGAATGGCCATGGCCAGGAGTCCGCCAGTGAACAAAAACAAGATGACGCCGACTACGTACTGCAGTCCGACGATCTTGTGGTCGAGCGAGTAACGGACGTACTTCGTCCATCCTTCGACAGTCCGCTCGTCACTTGGACCGTGCCCCAAAAGTTTGGCGAATGGGTAATTAAGTGCACCAAGACCGCCGAGCCAACCGACCACTCCAAAGGAGAGCGCGAGCGTGTCGGCCACTGCGTTGGTGCCTGAGTTGGCAATGTAGGTGTAGCCACTGGCAACGTAGTTACCGAACCAATGTCCCAAGGCGTATCCAAGGACGGCAAAGATGATCCCGGTGCCGAGGTGTTGACTGATCCAGCCCGGACGTTGGGCCCATTGCACCTTGCTCGGCGCCGTCGGCAGACTGCTCGCCGGCACTTCTACTACTCGTTCTTCGCTAATCGTCATCGTGCAATCTCCGTTTTCTTGAACTTTGCTGTCTGGTGCGTCATGTGCGTGTCAGCCCTCACGAGGCCGGAGTCTTCGAACCGTAGATTTCGGACTTGCTATAGGGGTTGACCTTGCCGTCGAGATAGAAACCGCCGGCCGCGCCGTTTGCGTCTGGGACGTAGGTCCAAGCAAATGGCGGAAGATTAGCGGTGTTACTCGCGTTGGCCGATTCGGTCGACTGCGCCCAGCTCGCGAACGATGACTGGGAGACAACCTTGCCGTAGTTGAACATCGCTCCATGCCACAGTCCACAGAGTTCACTACAACGAACCGTAAAGTTTCCCGGGCTCTTCGTCACGGTGTACGCCACGTTGTTGAACATCGGATTGGCGTCGGCCTTGACACTCAATTGATAGGCCCAGAAACTGTGGATGACGTCGAGCGATGTGACGTTGAAGGCAATTGTCGTGTTGGCCGGCAGCAATAGTTGGTCAGATTCAAACCCGCCGAATGATGGGTAGCGGTAGGTGAACTTCCATTGCTGGCCAATCACTTGCACGACCAGCACGTTCTTCGCGCCAGGTGACCACGTGGCGCTACCCGCTAGTGCCGCGGTCTCCGCCTGAGTGGCTCCGGATGGTGACCAGACCGGGTTTGGTCCCTCCCCGCCGCCCGACCCGTGGTCTTGCACAACGGCAACCGTTCCGTACGCCGCGAGGGCGACTACGACGACTGAGGTGACCGAAATCCACAAGAGCTGTACCCGCCGATTCGTGCGCGCGGTCTCTCCCCCGACGGACTCTGGTCGACCCTCTCGCTTGGCACTCCAGATCAGCGCTGCGTAAGCCAAGTAAATCCAGACACCAATCAAGACCGGCCACGCAATAACGAAGAGAATATTGAAAGTCTGTTGATTGTTGAGGGCCGTCTCGGTCAGCTGCCCGGGCGGCATGTGCGGACCGACCGCGAACCAGAACACCAGGTCGCCGATTACGGTTAGCGCCGCCCAGATGGCGGCCATATTTCGAAGGTCGTTTGTTTTCTTCATCGCGGTGTCCTCAGCCATTAGTTACTCGCCACTTCAAGAAATCCGCCCATAAAACCTTGCGTGGACATCGGCCCACCATTTCCGAACAGCCATCCCAAGCCGCAGGGGACAAAACACTGCCACGAGTAGACGCCAGCCTTGGGAGTCTTAAAACTGAACTTGATGATGTTGCTCGCCGAGTTTTTCCCACAAGGTGCCACGCCACAGATGTTTGGCGCTGAGCTGCTCACCCCAACGAGGGGCACCGAGAGCCCGAGCGCCGGAACCGCGAATGTGTGGCCAATTCCATTGCCACTGTAGGAGTTGTAGGCGGTCAGGTTCGCGCCATTCAAGGTCGCAGCGTTACCCGTGGTTCCAGTCACTTGGCCCCACTGCTGATTGCGCAATGGGCTCCCCGAATCGTACTGCTCAACGGTCATGTTGATCAAGGTATTAGCGGGCAGTCGCCACGTAGTACTGGGAATCCATCGCCCGGCGGGATCCTTGACCAAATAGGCGACCCACGTCGGATGATCACCGAAGCCAATCGCGCCAACGGTTTGGACGGTCAGGTTCACTGGCTGACCAGCGGGCTGGGCGGACGTGAAGTCAACGACACCACCCGGTACCCCGGGCCTCAGGAATGCGGCGAACGCGGTGACTATCAGAGCTACGGCTACGACGAACAACCCGAGCACCGTCGCAAGCCTCCCATTCTGTGACATACATCTCCTAACAACGTTACGAACCTGTAATTACTGCTTCCAGACTAGGTTGGAAGTCCATGAAGTGTTCGCACAAATGGTGAGTCAAACTAAGAAACCTCTTAGTCTTCATCTCGGACTCGCGCTTGCCGAAATCATCTGTGGAACGGCGTTCACAGTGGAACTGATGAGGGCACTCAACGGCAACTTACTTTCGTGGGCCTATGTTTTTGAGTGGCCGATTCTCGGGACGTACGCCGTCTACATGTGGCACAAACTTCTCTACGAGGACGATGTCAGACCCACCGCAGTTACCACAAGTGACGAAGACGCGGCGCTCGAAGAATTTAACGCCTACTTGGCCCAGGTGCACGACGGATGCACTCCCGACTCGACTGACGGTTTCTCGTAGCGACAGTGCGAGCGCTCTACGCACGTGAAAGCCTCGTAAAGTCCAGATCAATGTGGTAGCGAGAGCACCTCACGAAGGAGGATTGCTCCCCGGCCCAGTTCGAGAGTAGATTTTCCGCGATGATCCACTCCAGGTTTCCGTCTGGGTCAATGATGAAGAACTCGTCCGAATGAACGCTCATCTTGTCCGTAAGTTTATTTTCGACCGTGATGCCGTACTTTGACCACACCTTGAAGACCTTGACCACCTTGGTGTCGGTCAAGAAGTAAGGGTCTGAATCGCGACGGGAAAGCTGGAGGGTAAATCCACCGCCGATGGTTCTGGCGACGGCCCCGTAATTGGTGGAAAACCTCGCGAGCCATTGCGGCTGGGCCGTTCGGCACATTGACGACGTCATTGCGGCCAGAGCGTTCGAGTTGCCGCTGTGCCAGAATTCGCGATTGGGCAGGCACTGGAGAGCCGCGGCTAGCGTCAAAAGAGCACTGATCACCCGAGTGGTGTACGTCGAAAAGGGTTTGGAAAAGTTCACGGTAGTAAGGGTCAACCAGACTCCAGCCACAACGCACAACGCACAACGCACAACGCACAACAGGCTGGCTCTTGGCCATTCGAAGAGAATCGAGCTGGAAGAAAAAAGAATCCCCACGGCGCCATTGGCGACCACTCAAATCATCGCGGCCCAGCCGACCGAGACGGCGGCGGTACGACTGACGCCGCCGTTGGCGACGAGCAAGAGGACTCCGATACCGACTTGAATCCACGCGGTGGCGACGGTGAGTTCAATCGAATGGGTGTTCCCTACGCCAATCTCTCTGAACATCAGCGCGTGCAGCCACGAGGGTGTGCCCACGGCTACCTAGGCAACGACTCTGTTCGTCAGACCAAGCGGCATTGACGGTTGGAACTGAAGTAGTCCATCGAAGAGCCAGAGCGTTCCAAATCCTCACCGTAGGTCCGTGCGGCTTCGCAGTTCGTTCAGACCGTTCTCAGCGAGGTTGAATAGGTCGACCCGTTTCACCAACGTCGCGACTAAGAAGACAGCCAGTCCAAGGCCGAGAATCTAAAGTAGGCCTGCAACGAGGAGTGCGTGTCGAAAAATCGACACAACGACTGGATTGGTCAACTGAATCTTTGGTCCAGCCATTCCAGACATGAGTTACGTCCTTGGTCCTAATCGGCCAAATTATCGGCGCAAGAAGACAACACACCGTTTACAAAGGAGGCGGAACCATCCGTTGAGTAAACCTTGGCCAGCTCAACGGCTTCATCAAGAATAACTGCCCTGGGTGGAGCCTCTGGCATCAATAGCTCGCCAATGGCGAGCGTCATCACTAGCCGGTCGACGATGGCGATGCGCTCGAGAGGCCAGTCAATGGCGAATCGAGTGATCAACTCATTCGCTCGCCCCTGATGGGCCTCGGCCTGCGTTAACAGAGTTACCGTGTAGGGGTCGGGTAGGACCGGCAGGTCACTTATGACTGACGCGACGCGACGGCCCTTGATCGTCGATTCATAGAAGATTTCCAGTGCGCGTTCGCGGGCGTGATGACGTTGGGTGCCCAGTTCGCTCACTCTACGCTCGGGTCATGTACTCGCCGGTGCGCGTGTCGACTTTGATGCTCTCGCCTGGTCCGACGAAGAGCGGGACCTGAACGACGAGTCCCGTCTCAAGGGTGGCGGGCTTGCGCGCTCCCGACACTCGGTCGCCTTGAATCCCCGGTTCGGTCTCGGCGATCGTGAGTTCGACCGACGCCGGTAGTTCAACGCCGATAATCTCATCGTCGTGCAGAATGAGCATCGCCTTTCCAGTCTCCTTTAGAAAATTCGCGGCCTCACCAAGACTCTTGGAAGAGACCGGCACTTGGTCGTACGTCGACTGATCCATGAAGATGTAGTCATCACCGTCGCGGTAGAGGTACTGGGTGTCGCGCTTATCCATGATCGCCTGTTCGAGACGTTCGTCTGATCGGTAGGTCCGTTCGATGACGGCACCGGAGCGGGCGTTGCGCAACTTGGTGCGAACGAAAGCGCCGCCCTTGCCCGGTTTCACGTGCTGGAACTCGATGATTGTGAACAGGCTGCCGTCAACCTTGATCGTGATGCCGTTCTTAATATCCGACGTTGAAATTACGGCCATGGGCTCTTGGTACCTTTCGCGAAACGTGCGTGGCCCATTCTAGGCAGCGACTCGGGAGCGAAAACTACGATCAATCGATCAGACGCCGCACCGCGTCGGCGGCTAATTCGTAGCTGACCGCGCCGAAACCGGCGACCGTGCCGTTCACCGAACCGGCCAGCGTACTCACGTGGCGAAACCGCTCACGCGCCGCTGGATTTGACAGGTGCACCTCTATTTTCACTCCGGTGAAGGTATCGAGGGCGTCCGCGAGCGCCCACGACGTGTGCGTCAGCGCCCCCGCGTTCAACACAATTGCTACTGCGCGCCCCCGTGCGTCACGCACCGCCTCGATGAGATCACCTTCGAAGTTTGATTGAAGATGGCGAACGCTGAAACCGGCATCCTCGGCGAGCGAGCTAAAGCGCGCCACGTGATCGGCCAGGGTGGCGGTACCGTAAATCTCGACGTTGCGGGTTCCGAGAAGGTCGAGGTTTGGTCCTGACAGCAACAGAATTTCTTGGTTCATAGTTCTCCTCGGAATCGCTCTAGTACGCCGCTGACCGTCGCGGGGTCGATGCCACGCACAACCTCGAAGCCGTCGACGCCACCCAACACGAACGTGAGGTCGTGGTGGGCCTTCTTGTCGTGGCCCATTGCCTCAAGTAGCACTGAGGTCGGATAATTGCTCGGTAGTCGCGCCGGTAGTGCGAGTGTTGAGAGTACCTCGTCGTGACGCGAGATTTCGGACTCGGGCACACGCTCGAGTGCGTACGCGAGACGCACCGCGAACGCGAGGCCGATTGCCACGGCCTCGCCGTGGCGAAGTTCGTCGACACCTCGAGCCAGGGCCACCTTCTCCAGGGAATGAGCCAGAGTGTGACCGTAGTTGAGAAGCGCTCGTCGGCCCCCCTCGCGCTCGTCCGCTTCCACGATTGCGGCCTTCAACCGTACCGACATGATGATGAGGTCGTGCAACGACACGGCCGCCAACTCGGCGGCGAAACCGCCTTCGAGCAGCCAGCACTTGGCGACCTCGCCCAGTCCGGCGAGCCGTTCGCGATCCGGCAGGGTCGTCAACGTTGAGAAATCGCACAGCACGGCGATTGGCTGGTGAAAGGCGCCGGCCAAGTTTTTGCCCGACGTCAGGTTCACGGCGGTCTTGCCGCCGATTGCGGCGTCGACTTGTCCCACGAGAGAGGTCGGGACCTGTACGAGGTCAACTCCGCGTAGGTAAGTCGCCGCGGCAAATCCGGCGAGATCCGTGATTGCCCCTCCCCCGACACCGACGACCACGTCGTTGCGCGAGAGCCCCAGATCGGCTAGCTGCTCAAGCAGCACTCCGTAGCTCGCGAGCGTCTTGGCCAACTCACCCTCGGGCACGGTGACCAGGTGTTGGGTGAGACCACTATCAAGGTCGAACCACGGTTGAGCGGCGAGGTCGCTCGAGGTGACGATCGCGACCGTCTGGGCCTTCGGTGCGCGCTGCGCGAGCACCGCGGTGAGCTGGTGGCGAGCGTCCTCTTCGAGCACGACGTCGTAGGCACGGTCGGCGAGGTCGACGCTAATAATCATCGCGACAACCTACTGAGCTCGTCCCTGACGCGCAGAACCACGTCGTCAACGGTGCCCGTGGCGTCAACGCGCGCAGTGGACACTGCTGCGTACCATTGATTGCGCTCTTCACGAAGTCGAGCCAACGAAGCAGCCACGTCGTCGTCGAGTAGCGGTCGCTCGACATCGTCCAGTCGCTGCATCAGCACGTCGTCGCCACAATCGAGCCAGAGCGTCACTTGGTCCCTTAGCAATGCGCGAGCGGCGCCGCTCGTGACAATCCCGCCACCAGTCGCGATGACGTCATCGTGTTTGAGGACGTCGACCAATACGTCGACCTCACGACTGCGAAAAGCAATCTCTCCTTCGTTGCGAAGGTAGAGTGCCGCCGGCGTGCCTACCACGTCAGCGAGCAGGTCGTCAGTGTCGAATGCCTGACAGCCCCACTGTTCGGCGAGTGCTCGAGCCACGGTCGATTTTCCGACCCCAGGCATTCCGACCAACACCAGACGGGCCACGATTACGCCGGCTTGGCGGCCGACGACGAAGATCCTAGGTTCGCGAGGTAGGAGGCGTGGTTGCGCGCGAACTCCTCCACCGAATCGCCGCCGAATTTACGCAACGCCTCGTTCGCCAACACCAGCGCCATCATCGCCTCGGTGACCACACCGAGGGCGGGTACGGCCGTCACGTCGGTGCGCTCCTTGAAGGAGACGGTCGATTCACCGCTCGCCACGTCAACAGTTTCGAGAACCGGTCGGTTCAACGTCGAAAGTGGCTTCATTGCGACCTTGGCGATGATTGGCGCCCCCGAGGAGATTCCGCCCTCGAGCCCTCCGGCGTGATCGCTGCGTCGGGTGAAGCCACCACCGAGCTCAAACGCCACGTCGTAGGCGATTGCGTCGTGCGCGGCACTGCCGCGTTGCGAGGCCTGGGACATCCCGTCGCCAATCTCGACGGCCTTGACCGCCTGAATGCTCATGAGGGAGCCAGCCAATAGACCGTCGAGCTTGCGGTCCCAATGCACGTGACTCCCGAGTCCGACGGGCACACCGTAGGCAATGACTTCGACAACCCCGCCAAGCGAGTCCCCCTCCTTCGCGGCCGCCTTGATTTCCACGATCATCGCGGCGGCAGCGTCAGCGTCAAAGCACCGCACCTCGCTTTGGTCGACCACGCCAAGTTCCCACGCCTGTGGTCGACGCTCGACCGGTGCGACGGCCTGGCCAATGCGGATGACGTGACTGACGATGGTCACGTCGATCTGCGCGAGGAGTGCCTTGGCGAGTGCACCGGCGACCACGCGAGCGGCCGTCTCACGGGCACTCGCACGCTCGAGGACGTCGCGCGCGTCGTTGAAGGCGTACTTTTGCATTCCGGCGAGATCGGCGTGACCGGGGCGCGGCTTGGTGAGTTTGGCGCTCGGCGTACCCGGGGCAGCTGACATCTCTTGCTCCCACTTGGGCCACTCCGAATTGAGGATCTCAATGGCGACCGGGGAACCGAGGGTTCGACCGTGACGTACGCCCCCGATCAGACGTAACTCGTCGCGCTCAAAGCGCATGCGCGGTCCTCGTCCGTAGCCAAGTCGGCGGCGCGCCAGTTCGTCACCAATCTGCTCGACCGTAATGGGCAACCCGGACGGTAGACCTTCTACGATCACGCTCAGCGAAGGGCCGTGACTCTCGCCGGCAGTGAGGAAACGCAACATCGGATAATTCTAGGGCGCGCGTTACGCCGTGTTAGTCGTTCGTGTAGAAGGGGTTGTCACCCGACGCGTGGTCGGTGACGTCGATCACGTCGGTCAGTTCGGGAATCGCCTCGCGAAGGGATGTCTCGATGCCCTGCGAAAGCGTCATTCGGCTCATGGCGCAGCCCTGACAGCCGCCCGAGAGCTTGACGTACGCGACCTTCTTCTCCTCGTCGAGTGCGATGAGGTCAGCGCGACCACCGTGCGACGCGATAGCGGGATTAACGCTCGTCTCGAGCACTCCGGCGGCCACGAGGCCGAGCGGGCCCTCGAAGCCGAAGGCCAAGATTTCAGCTGACACTCCCGGATTACTCTCCTCGGGAGTGGGGACGTTGGGATTGACCAGCACCAGTCCGCCACCGCCCTCGCTGGCGAACTCGAGTCGGCTGCCTCTGAGGCGTTCAATGCTCTTGGCGGGTACGACGATCGTCACCCCACCGTCGCTGCCGATGGCGGCACCCTCGGGCGCGTCGGCGCGGTCGGAGAAGTAGAGGTCGTAGGCGTAGCTCGCGCCTCGGGTACCCGTCACCTCGACGAAGAGCGCGAGCGCGTCACTCTGCTCCTCGTTGTTGAGCGCGTCGAGCACGACGTTTCGCGCTTCGTCGGTGAGTGAGAGGACTTCGAAAGTATCGACGGTGGTCATGCAACAAGTGTAGAGGTGCGGTCGGGCGCTGTCGACGCCAAGTAACGTCGTCACGTGACCGCAATCCCCCGCGACGCCCACGAATGGATCAGTTTCGAGGACACCAAGCGCCAGCGCACCTGGATGTTCGACGTTACGTTCCTCGAGAGCAACTGGAACTGCATTTTTGGTAACGGATGCCAAGGCGTGCTTACCGAGCCCAGCCCAGAGCTAGTTCAGGGCTGCTGCAGCTACGGAGCCCATTTCTCGGATGAAAAGGACCGTCGTCGCGTCGAAAAGGCCGCTACCCGGCTCTCGGCCGACCAATGGCAGTTCAAGGCCAAGGGCCGTCAGGGGACTACGCGGGTCAAGAAGAATGGCGAGATTGTCACCAGACTCGTCCAAGACGCCTGTATCTTTCTCAACCGACCGGACTTTCACCGCGGTCCCGGTTGCGCATTGCACGTCATGGCGATAGACAACCAAGAAAGTTACATACCTCTAAAGCCCGAAGTCTGTTGGCAACTCCCGTTACGTCGCGACGACCAAGTCGAGGACAACGGCCACGTCATCACTCGCATCTCACAGTGGAACCGCGATCACTGGGGCGGTGGTGGCGAGGAGTTCTGTTGGTGGTGCACCGAAGATCCGGCTGCCTTCACGGGTAAGAGCCGGGTCGTCGATTCAATGTCGGAAGAGCTCACGGCGATGGTCGGACCACTGGTCTACGACCAACTACTCAGTTATATGAACTCGCGTTCGTCCCAGCCCAAGGGCACCCGTCTCCCGCACCCTGTCTTTCGCCCGAAGGCCTAACTTTCCGCCGCGAGGGGATCGTCTTCATTAAAAGATGAGCGTGGCAAAGATCCGAGGATCTCCTCGTAGCGGTCCTCTTCGGCCAGACACCACTCCGCGTGAACATCCTCAGGAACTGCGCCGCATTCCACACAGGTGGTCGCACGGGGCCCGGTGGAACGCTTGAGCTCGCGAGCTTCAACAAACCGACGATGGCGGCCCTTTTTCACGTCAACTCCTCACTGGTCGCAGGCCATTTCTGGCGACAACCGTAACCCAGGAGTACTGAGTTTTGTATCTATGTTACCAACTACCCACTTCACTCAAGCCCCTATCATCTAAACGTGAGCCAACCCTTTGATCCGAACACGATGGTCCTGCGATTTCGCGAACGGGCCGCCGCCGTGAAGCGGCGCGGCTTTCCTCCGGTGGAGGGCCCCGAACGTCAAATGTTCATCGACGCCGCCAACCTCGATTTTCAGGACTTCGCCATGCTTGGCGACGCCGTCCCCACACTCGAAGGCGGCATACTTCACCTCGAAATCGACCTTCGCCCGCCGAGTACCTAAGGCCGCAGCAGCGACGTCACGCGAGCCGATCCCTCGGAAAGGTACATCACACCCGTCGAAAGTTTCGTGAGCGCTCGGGCCCGTGTGCTTGCACGCTCGCCCGCCACGTAGCAAAGATTGGCCGCTGCGCCGAGGTCGGTGTATGACGTGGACAACAACTCCGTCGACTGACTGTCGGGCGTCGGGAGTGAGGCGTTGATCTGATTTACCTCGTTGAGCAGTACGGCGCACACCGTGTGAAGATCGTTGCTCGATGTGTTCATCCGACGTAGTGCAATCGCCGAATGCTGTGCGTCAGCCACGATTGCGAGTGCGTTCGTTGAGAAATTGCTCTGCTTCGCCCACGACGCTAGGGCCTGGGACGCGGTAATCGATCCGCACGCCGCCAAAAGAAGTGCAGCGCTCAGCAGAATTGCGACTCGTCGAATCACGCAAGGACCACGAGGTGGAGCTGACGCGGTCCACGGCGCACGATGAGATAGCGATCGTGCAGCACGCTGTTCGTGTCAATCAGTGCCGACCCGTCGACCCGCACGTTATTGACGTAGACACCGCCCTGCTCGACAAAGCGACGTGCTTCACCCTTAGAACTTGCGAGCGCGCAATGAACCAGCAGGTCGGCCACATCGACGCCCTGAGCGAACTCATTGCGCGACCACGTGGACGACGGGGCCTCACCGACAACTTGCAACAGCGTGACCTCGTCGAGGTCGACGATCGACTCACTAAACAGCGCCTCACCGGCGCGCTGCGCGTTGACGGCCGCGGCCTCGCCGTGGACCAGCGCGACGACCGCGTTGGCGGCGGCGCGCTGTGCCGCACGCTCCCGCGGCGCGGTTCTCGTCGATTCATCGAGGTGGAGGATCGTCTCATGATCGAGGAACGTGAAGAATCGAAGCAACCCCGGTGCGGTGTCATCGTCCGCGTTCAAGAAATATTGGTGGAGAGCGAAGGGCGACGTCATTGACGGGTCGAGCCACACGTTTTCGTTGCCGCCGTCGGATTTTCCGAACTTCTGACCATCGGCGCGCAAGAGCAGCGGCGTCGTCACGCCGTCGGCGCTATGACCAGTAACCTTTCGCACGAGTTCGGCGCCGACAGTTATGTTGCCCCACTGGTCTGAGCCACCCAATTGGAGGGTGCATCCATGGTCGAGGTGCAGACGCAAGAAGTCATAGGCCTGAAGAAGCATGTAGGAGAATTCGGTAAAGGAGAGACCAACGTCGTCGCGCCCGAGACGACTCTTGACGGCGTCCTTGGCGATCATCTGGTTCACCGTGAAGTGCTTGCCGACCGTCCGAAGAAACTCCGTGAGCGAGATAGTCGTGAGCCAGTCCGCGTTGTTCAACAAGAGCGCCTGAGCCGAACCGGCGCCGGGCGAGAAGTCGAGGAGCCGTCCCAGCTGAGCGCGAATTCCCACTAGGTTCGACTCAATTTGCTCAGCGGTCAGGAGCGGACGTTCCACCGCTTTGAAACTGGGATCGCCAATCAGACCCGTCCCACCGCCGGCCAGGGCGATTGGCCGGTTTCCAGCCACTTGCAAACGGCGCAAGGTACAAATCTGCAGGAGGTTGCCTAGGTGCAGTGACGGCGCCGTTGGATCGAATCCGATATAGGCCGTGATTCCACCACTGCCCAGTCGATCGAGTACCGCGTCGTCGGTAGTTTGGTGGACTAACCCACGAAACTGCCAGTCATCACGGAGTTTCATGGGAGCAGTCTACGAGACTGACCGAACTACAGGACTGACGTCGACGACGGGAAGTGGACTTGAAGCCACAACACGAAGGTGTGCCAAAGCCCCGTCACCTCCATCAGACCAATGGCAATCAACAAGATCCCGCCGACGCGCCCAATGACTTTTTGGTGACGTCGCAACCACTTCGACGCGCTGGCCATCCACTCCGTCGCGAGCGCCGCCACGACAAAGGGAATCCCAAGACCTAGGCAGTAAAAAAAGATGAGGATCGAACCACGAAGAGCGGTCGCGCCCGAGGACGCGGCCAACCCGAGAATCGCGGCCAGCGTAGGACCGAGGCACGGGGTCCAGCCCAGCGCGAATACGAAGCCGAGCGTTGCCGCCCCGAGCACCGTGGACCGTGGCAGATAATGAACACGCCGCTCGCGCTGCAGCAACGACGATGGCCACCAGCCGGCAAAGAACAGTCCGAGCAGGACGGTCACGCCGCCAAAGATGATTTCAAGGATTCGTTGATGCGTCCTTAACAATCCACCAAGCCCTCCAAAGAGCGCGCCGAAACTCACGAAGACGAGTGTGAAGCCGAGCACGAACGCCAGCGAACCAAGGACCGCCCGCCCACGGCCGGATTTGCCGTCGATGCGGCCGGTCACGCCACTTAAAAATGCAAGGTAGCCCGGCAAGAGCGGCAGGACGCACGGCGAGACAAAGGAGACGAAGCCAGCGGCTATCGCCAACGGCAGGGCCGCGAGCAGCGAACTGGGCAGCGCCGCGATCATTTCGCGTCACCTAACAGGCTGTCTACTTTCGCGTTCCAGCTTTCGTGCACGACGACGTTCTCATCGCGCGCGGGCACCGCGGCGACGATAACGGTCACTCCGTTCGTCGCGAGTCCTTCCTCAATCGCACTACGCAACTGCGACACCGTGGCCGCGTCGACGGCGCGATGGCCAAAGGCCCTCACGAGCACGGCGAGATCGAGCAATCGCGGTGTCGCGAAGCAACGTTCGAAGCGCTCATGCTCGAGGGTCCTCGCGAGGGGCAGAAACGAGAAGATGCCGCCGCCTCGGTTGTCGGCGACGACCAACACGCACGCGCCACTCGGCTCACCCAAGCCGTCGACCAGCGCCGAGACGTCGTGCAGCAGCGTGACGTCACCGACTAGTCCAATCGCCCGAGAGCCGGCGGCCACGCCAAAGACCGTCGAGACGACGCCGTCAATGCCGTTGACGCCGCGGTTCGAATAGGTCCGCGCCGATCGTGACGGCGTCCACCATTCAACGTCACGAACCGGCATGGACGAACCTACGACTAGGGGAACGTCGTGCTCGGAACTGGCCCGAACGACGGCTCGCGCGACCGACAGTTCATTGAGAAGAGCGTTCGCGTCATCGAGTGGCGCCACCAATCGTTCAACGCGCTCGGATGCCTCCCACCAGAGAGTGGCGTAGTCGGCGTCAGCCAGTGGTTCGATCTCAGGGTTGGGCAGTCCAGGCAGCAACTCGCTAACCAGTCGATCGGGGTCAGCGACAAAGCCCGCACCGTTGAATCCGATGGTGCGAACCTTCCACTCGCGAAGCCGGTCCTGCAGGACCCTGGACGCGGGAATCCCGCCGAGCCTCACCACCACATCGGGCTTGGCAGTGTCCGTGAAGGACTTGACGCGCAGTAGCGGATCGAAATAGGGCAACGACCCTCGCGCCGTCGCGTCACCAATGACGACCCAGTGCAGGGCCACGCAGTCGTTGATGGTCTGTTCGGAAACACCGTATCCGGCCACGCACAGCACTCGAAGATTGACGAGGTCGACCGAGGCACCGACGCGTGACCTACGCTCGCGCTCAATGGCCGTCGCCGCTGGAAGCGACGTCGGTTCCCCGACGAGCGGCTCCACGAAAGCGGCGTTCAAATGTACCGGTCCCGAATTACCAAGATTGTTGATCGCACTGCTCCAGAGTCGACGAGCGAGGTCACGCCACGTCAACGCGTCCGCCATTGTGGGCACACCCGGCTCCTCGAAGCGGCGAACCATCTGCCCGTAGAGCTTGTGCTGATTCATGGTCTGGGGCGCCCCAACGCCGTGTAACTCGGGTGGTCGATCGGCGGTCAACACCAGCAGCGGCACGAAGGCCTGCGCCGCCTCGGCAACGCAGGCGTGCAGTTCCGCGGCGGCCGTCCCACTAGTGACAACGAGCGCGACCGGTCGTTTTGTCGCTAACGCTCTTCCAATCGCGAAAAATCCAGCGCTTCGTTCATCAATTCGCACGTGGACCGTCAGCTCCTCGCGCGCCGTACAGGCCAGCACCAAGGGGGCTGATCTCGATCCAGGACAGAGCACCACGTCCGTCAGTCCGCGACGAACCCACTCATCGAAGAGCGTGGCGGCGAACGTCGCCTGGACCACACTGGGGCTCGGTACGCTCTGTTGCAATGTCACTCCTCGGTCTCCAGCGTCACGGTTACGGCCCAACAGTCGTATGGCTGCATGGCTTCACGCAGACTAGGGACTCGGCACATTCCTTCCGCACCATTCTGGCAGGAACGAACGAACTCTTGACGCTCGATCTTCCCGGTCACGGCGAAAACGCGCCATTGCAGGCCACCCTTAACGAAACCGCAGATCTTCTGGCGTTGAAATTAGGGGAAAAACCCTTCATCCTCGGCGGCTACTCATTGGGCGCGCGCGTCGCGTTGCACTTCGCTCTGAAGTACCCCGAGCGACTGCGCGGTCTCGTGGTGCTTAGCGCGACGCGTGGCATCGAGCGCGCTCGCGAGCGTGGCGATCGACGGCTGCGCGACGAGGGCCTCGCCAATCGCATCGAAGAAGTCGGAACCGAAACGTTTCTCGACGAGTGGCTCGCCCAACC
>JAYVNV010000068.1:0-16798 GCA_043758265.1 Acidimicrobiaceae bacterium | reverse complement strand
CCGGAATCAGCGCCATGATCGCGGCCAGTGCGTAAAGCGAGAGCATTCGGATGAGCGCTCGACGGTGCTGACGGACCAGGACCTTCGCGTAGGCGCGTACGACCGCGGTGTCGGCAACGGGGAGCTGACTCACGAGTCCTCCCGGAGCACAATCTGTCGGTAAAGTGCCGAGTTCGCGACCAAGAAGTCGTGCGTTCCACACTCGACTGTTTTTCCCTCTACGACGACGAAAATAGCGTCCATCTGCTCGAGCACGAGGGGACTAGTCGTCGCGACGATTGTCGTATGTGGCCCCCTCACCTCACGCAGCCTCGCGGCGATGCGGCCTTCGGTGTGCGTATCGACGGCCGACGTAGGTTCGACGAGAACGAGGAGTTCGGTGTTGGTGAGGATCGCGCGCGCCAGGCTCAGTCGTTGACGCTGTCCGCCCGAGAAACTGCGGCCGCGCTCTTCGACCAGTGTGTCGAGTCCGTCTTCTAGGGCGTCGAGCATGTCGAGTGAACTCGTCGCCTCGAGCGCCGCCATGATCGTCGCGTCGTCGGCGGTGCCGTGGGGTACGAGTTCGTAACGCAAGACGCCGGAGAAGAGGCGCGGTTCGACCTCGCTGACGAGAATGTTCGCTCGCGTATCAGCGATTGAGAAGCGGCTGAGTTCGTCACCGTTGAGCAGCACGCCGTCGACGTCGGGGTCAAAGTGCCCGAGACGGTCGGCGAGTTTCGACGCTTCGGACGGCGTCTCGGTCACGATCGCGACCAACTGGCCACGCTCAACCTTGACGCCGCTGCGGGTGTCTTCGAAATTATCGATCGTCGAGGGCCAGGGGAGGGAGTTCGCCGGTTCAAGAATTAGGGGGTCGATTCTCAAGATACGAAGCACGCGCCCAGCCCCGACGTAGGCGCGCGTCGTAGTGATGACGTACTCGATCGCCGTTCGTAGCGGTGTCGTGAGGAAGGTGGCGTAGCCAAAGAAGGCCACGAGCTGACCCGGCGCCAGCGAACCGTTCATGACGTCGCGGGCGCCGAGGTAGGTAATGACGCCGGTGAGGGCAGCGGGCAAGAGCACCTGACCTGATTCGAGGCCGGCCTGAGGTGTCGCGATGCGATTGCCGGCCACGCGTACGGTGTTGCTTTGGCGGCGATAGTTCGCGAGGAACACCTCTTCGCCGCCAATGCCTCGCAGGATGCGCAGTCCAGCGACGGTGTCTGAGCCGAGCGCCGCGAGTCGCCCCGCCGCTTCGCGCTGGGCCGCTTGAGTTGCGTGGAGCGGCTTCATCAGCGGCGTCGTGAGTGAGGCGAGCACCGGCACGCCGATCAAGACGATGAGGCCCAGTTGCACCGAGGTCGATAGGAGGATGATTGATACGACCACCCACGCCACGATGGCGCCCATGAAGCGCGCAAAGACGTCGTAGGCGCCGCCGATTCGCATGGCGTCCGAGGCAACAGTGTTGACGACGTCGCCCGCCGCGATCTCTTCAATGACCGCGGTGCCGGTATGCGAAAGGTGCTGGCCAATCACTTGGACCGTCTTGAACGCAGCGTTCATCCAGTTGGTGACAGCTAGTTGGTGGCGCAGCGCCCCACACAGTGCCTGGAAGAGACCGAGGGCAATGACGACTCCCACCCACTTCAGCATCTCAGTTTCGCTGTGTCCGACAATGCCGTGATCGATCGCGCCGCCCACGGCGGCCCAGAGGAGAGCCTGGGAGACCATCCAGCCGATGCCGAAAAGAGCGTTGAGGGTAAGAAGCCACTTCTGTTGGCGGGCGATCCAGATGAGATAGCGCAGGGCCGAGCGCGTATCGGGTGTGTCGCACTCCGACAGGGGCAGTTCGCGATAGGGCAGGTGTAACACGGCTCGGCTTTCGATTGCTTCATGTGTGGATGATGAGTCGACCTATAAGCGGGGTTCTGTCCACCTTCCCTGGGGAAGGGTGGGCGGCCATCCATCTCAGCGATCTACCTCGGGAGTGCCTTGTCTCCAAGGCAAGCGGGCCACGCGCTCCCACGTTTGATCTTGCTCCGGGTGGGGTTTACCTAGCCGCCGCAATTACTCGCGACGCTGGTGCGCTCTTACCGCACCGTTTCACCCTTACCTGTACTCGGTTGCCCGAGCCATCGGCGGTCTTTTCTCTGTGGCACTGTCCTGCACGTCACCGCGACTCACGTTTCGTGAGCACCCTGCCCTTTGGAGCCCCGACTTTCCTCACCGCCTGTCGCCAGTCGGTGCGGCCACCCAGTCGACTCACCATCCTGGCTAAGTCTGACACACGCGCTGTGGCACCACAAGAGGCGTAACGATGTTGTAACGGGAAGGTAGCCTCGCCTCGTGAAGGACGCCGGAGAGGAACGCGAGCAGGTGTACGAGGTCGGCGCCTTCTATCAACTCTTGACCGCCCAGTTGGAGTCGCACTTCGGCCGACGCCATCCCCATTGGGTCCGGGGTGAGATCGCCAAGGTCTACGAGAAGAGCCACGTCTACATTGACCTGGTGGACGCAGATACAGCCGCCTCAGATACGAAGCGGCCGGTCCTCAACACGCACTGCTGGGGAACCCCCTGGGCGCCCATGAAGAAGAGGCTTGCCGCCGAGGGGATCACGCTGTCGCCCGGCATGACCGTAAATCTCCTGGGCTACGTCGACGTCTACGCCCCCCAGGGCAAGATCGGCTTCACCATCACTCAGATTGACGTGCAGGGCCTCTTGGGCGACGTGGCTCGACGGCGACAGGAACTCATTGCGCGACTTGACAGGGAGGGCCTGCTGGACTCGAACAAGCGCGTGGTGCTCTCACCCGTGCCACTGCGCGTTGGATTGGTGGCTAGCCCGGGGACCGAGGGCTACAGCGACTTCACTGGCCAGCTGCTGCACTCGGGCTTCGGCTTCGAGATCGTTCTTGTGAAAACCACGGTGCAGGGCGAAGCGGCACCGGACCAGATTGTCCGCGCGATTGAAGCGCTCGACTCGAGCGACATTGACATTGACATTATTTGCGTGGTGCGCGGTGGCGGCTCCAAGGGTGACCTTGCCTGCTTCGACGATGAGCGAGTGGCGCGCGCCATCGCGGGTGCCTCAACGCCGGTCTTCACGGGCATTGGCCACACGGGTGACGAATCAATTGCCGACCTGGTGGCCCACACGCGCGCTATTACGCCGACCAAGCTCGGTGAGGAGATCGTGGCCCGTGTGTCGGCGTGGCATCAGCGCAACGTCCGACTGGTAGCGCAACGAATACTGATCGGTGCGTCGGAAATACTCGACGAGGCGACCGAATACGCCAGCGAACGTCGTCGAACCATGATTTTCGCGGTCCGTGACCGACTACGTGGCGAGCAACGCCACCTCGTGGGTACCCGCAACAGCCTCCTTATGCACAGCCGACATGTTCTCGAGGCCTCGCAGAGCTCGCTTGCGGGCGCCCGACAGCTCCTCGCGGCTTACGATCCGAAACGTCGCTTGGCCCAAGGCTGGTCGGTCGTCACCGGACCCGACGGGTCGGTGGTGAAATCCCTCGGCGATGTGCCCCTCGGTGCCACGGTGACGGTCCTCGTGAGTGACGGGTCGTTTAAATCTATTGTGGAGTCAAAGAATGGAGCATCCTCATGACCACCATCGGTGACTGGAATGAAGCCGTCACGGAACTCGACGCCATCGTCACGTCATTCGACGAGGGCGAGGTCTCGGTCGACGTACTCTTCGTCAAACTCGAGCGCGCGACGAAGATCATCGAGTCGCTCGAGGCTCGTCTCGACGCGACCAAGGCCAAGGTCGAGGAGTTGGCACCGCGACTGTCACGGGTGGCTGAGGCGCAGTGACCGAGAGATTCTATTTTCGCCAGTTGCTCGGTGGACTGGACTTTGCGATCGGCGACTCAGTCGCCGAGCAGATGGTCAATTTCGCCTACGCCATCGGCGACCGCGAGACTGGTGAGGCGTTGCTCATCGATCCGGCGTATCGACCCGATGAACTCATCGACCTCGTCGAGGGTGACGGCCTCACGGTGACCGCTGTGGCGGCGACGCACTACCACGCTGATCACATTGGTGGCAGTCTGGGCGGCCAGCACGAGATCGCCGGCCTCGTCCAGCTTCTTGAACGTCTCGACGTGCCAATCCATGTTCAGTCCGACGAGGTTGAGTGGGTGACGAAGCGAACGGGCGTAGAAGTGGATTCGCTGGTCGCTCACGCCCCAGGCGACGTCGTAAAGATTGGTGACTTCGACGTCACCCTGATACATACGCCGGGCCACACCCCCGGTAGCCAATGCCTGCTGGTGCAAGGGCGCCTCATCAGTGGTGACACGCTTTTCCTTGATGGATGTGGTCGCACGGACCTGCCTGGGTCGGACCCCGCTGAGATGTACCGGACTTTGACGCAGCGTCTCTCGGGCGTGAGCGACGATACCGTGTTGTTCCCTGGTCATCTCTACTCGTCTGATCCGAGCGCCCCGATGGGTGACGTTCGCCTGCACAATCGTGCCCTCGTGCCCGCCAGTGCTGACCAGTGGCTCGCGAGGTTCGCCTCATGAACATTTTGAACAGCGCCGACCACGTTGTCATCGTTGGCGCCGGTTTCAGCGGTTGGCGCTTCGTCGAGGCGCTGCGGCGAGAGGGCTACGACGGCGCGGTTACGTTGATCGGCGATGAACCGTACGCGCCCTACGACCGACCACCGCTGTCCAAGCAGGTGCTCACCGGCAAGTGGGCCATTGAGAAGGCAGTTCTCGCAACCCCCGAACTGATTGAAAAGAATGATGTGACCTTGCGCCTCGGCGTAGCCGCCACTGGCCTCGACGTTGCGACGACGACCGTGCATTTGTCTAACAACGAGACGCTCGCCGGCACGTACGTGGTAATCGCTACCGGGACCCGCGCCCGTCGTCTGGCCTTTAGCGCCGACGCGGAGATTCACACGCTGCGCAACCGATCCGATGAGCTTCGACTCGGTCATGATTTGGCTCTTCTCGATGAGGGCAGCGTTGTCGTGGTCATTGGGGGCGGCTTCATCGGCGCGGAGGTCGCGACTGCTTTGGATTCCCGAGGCTTTCGACCGATCGTCCTCGAGGCGGCACTGCGCCCGCTCATCAACGTCGTGGGTAGCGACGTCTCGTCTTGGCTCGCGAGCCTCGCCGGTGACGCCGGTATCGAACTGCGCAACGAACAACGAATTAGTGACGTCGTTCGGGTCAATAATGGCTTCGTGGTCTGCTTTGACGACGGGAGCGAACTCGCAACCAGTCTGGTCATCGAGGGCGCGGGGGCCGTGGTCAATGTCGAGTGGCTCGCGACCTCGGGACTGGTAATAGACAACGGTGTGGTCGTGGACGCAAATCTGATGGCGACCGACCGGGTCGCCGCGATAGGTGACGTCGCGCGCTTCACGTGGGACAACGTCGCGGGCGATGAACTCGTGCGAATCGAACACTGGGAGGTGGCGAACACGCACGCGGCGTCACTGGCTCACTATTTGATGACCGGTGAGCGCAGCACCGCGCTGATGATTCCCTACTTCTGGTCCGACCAGTACGGCAAGAAAATCCAAATGCTCGGCCACCCCTCGCCGAACGATGACGTGACGATGGTCAGTGGTTCGCTCGAAGAACGAAAGTGGGTGGCGCTCTACGCCCGCGATGATGTGGTGACCGGAATCATCGCGCTCAGCCAACCACGGGCGCTGATGTTGTCAAGGCACCTCTTGGCCGAACCAACGACACTTGATCGGGCCCTCGCCGAGAGGCCGTGGGCGAACTAGAAGTTGACGGCGCTGAGTTCAGGAAGTGTTTTTTCGACTTTCCTCACAAACTCTGACCAGGTTTTACGAAGGTCACGGCGGGCCTGGACTTCGAGTCGAGGGCTAAACACCTCCGCCGGTGCCCAGAGCTGCTCGACGTCATCAACGGTGAGGGCACCGGCCGCCACTAGGGCCATCAGTCCGGCTCCTTTCGTCGTCGCTTCTCGTTCGCCCGAGAGAGCAACGGGCAGTCCGCTGAAGTCTGCGAGGCACTGAACGAAGAAACGATTCGCGCTCATGCCGCCATCGACTCTCAGCTCCTCGATTCGAGATCCAGTCTCTTGCTCGGCGGCGTCGACGAGGTCGACACCCCGCTGAGCGATTCCTTCGAGCACTGCGCGCACCATGGCCGCTTTCGTGGTACCTCGCGTGATGCCAAAGAATCCGCCCCGGGCGCCGAAGTCCCACTGCGGCGTGCCGAGGCCCGAGAGCGCCGGCACGAAAGTGACGCCGTCACTCGAGGCCACCGAGCGCGCGAGAGTCTCGCTGTCGTGGGCGTCGCTAATCAGTCCGAGGTCGTCGCGCAGCCACTCAATGCACGCACCCGCCGACAGAACGATTGCCTCGAGTCCCCACGTCACGACGTTGTCGTGGCTACGCACGATCACCGGAAAGCAGCCCGACTTGAATCGCGCCATCTCGTCCGGTGCGTAAGAACTATGAACCATGTCGAGCATCGCCCCGGTGCCAAAAGTTATCTTCGCCCCACGAGAGACGCACGATTGTCCGAAGAGCGACGCTGGCTGGTCCCCAACGAGTGCCGTGATTCTCGGCGCGCCCTCCAACGCGGTGGCTCTGCCAAAGGAGCCCATGGTGTCGACGATGCGTGGCATCATGTCAATGTCGAGGTCGAGTAGCGCGAGCACGCGCTCGTCCCAATGGCTGGCGTCAGATGTGACGAGGCCATTGACACCAGCGTTGGACCGGTCGGTCACGAAGGTCGCTCCCTCGCTGAGCTGCCACACCACCCAAGTCTCAATGGTTGCGAATCGCAACTCGGCGGCTGACCGACCTGATTGACTCACGAGCCAACGGGCCTTGGTCGCCGACTGATTGGGTGCCAGTCGAAGCCCTTCGTCCTGCAGAACTAGGCAGTCGATGACGGTACGAAGGTCCTGCCAACCGAGCGCCGGACCAACCGCTTCACCACTCAACGGATCGAAGACGATTGTCGTAGCCCGTTGGTTGGTGATACCGACGACGTCGCAGCCGCCGCTGTCCGCGAGGGTCTGACGTGCAAGTTTGAGGACCAGTCGGGCAATCTCGGCGGCGTCCAACTCGACCTCGCCGGGATTGGGGGTGGTGACTGACAGTCGACCTTGATGGGCGTGGGACACGACCCCCAGAGTGTCGACGATTCCCGTTCGGACCTGGGACGTCCCGACGTCGATGGCCAGTGCCCTCACCAGGGTGTTGCGCCAACGCCGAGGACGCCGGGATTCATGATGTTGAGTGGGTCAAACTGGGCTTTCATCGCCGCCCAGAGCGGGAAGGCACTGGCGAGGGCTCGCTCGACAAAGCGCGCGCGGTTGCGTCCGACGCCGTGATGATGACTGAGTGCGCCACCACTGTCGAGGACGGTGTCGATGGCGGCGTCCCACGCGGCTCGGTAAAACCCCATGGCGTCGGTTTCGGGCTTGCCGGCGAAGGTGAAATAGAGGCAGGCGCCGTCGAGGTAGGCGTGCGACTGGTGGACCGAGACGACTGAGAGATCGGGCAGGGCCGTCAGTGACTCCACGACGTGACTACGCATGTCGGGCAGTATTGACCAGGGTCCCGAAACTTCAATGGTATCGACGACGTAGCCGCGCTCCCATAGGGGAGCGAGAGCGCCGACGTCGTTGCGGTGTTGGAGCCATTGCTCGACCAGCGACACATCGAGGCCAACGGCGTTGGCGCACTCCTCGTTAACGACGTGCATCGTCGCGTCAACAAGAAATTTGTCACCTTCATCGAGCACAATCAGGGCGCAGGTTGACGCAGCGAAGTGACGTGCGGACTCGGTCTCGTCGTAGAGGCGCAGTACGGCTGGGTGGGCGTCGCGTTGCAGTATGCGTCGACAGGCGTCGAGACCCTGGTCGAAGCTGGCGAAGCCGAACGCCGCTCGTCGCTGCGTTTGGGGAAGGGGATGCATTGCCAAGGTCGCTTCCGTGATGACTCCGAGCGTTCCCTCGGAGCCTATGAACAGCTGGAGGAGGTCGGGGCCGACCGCTTGACGCGGACCGTGACCACCGAGTTGCACGACGTCTCCGTTGGCGAGCACGATCGTCAAGGCCCGCACGATGTCTTCGATTTTGCCGTAGCGATTCGAGTACTGGCCGGCGCCACGACAGGCAATCCAACCCCCTACGGTGGACAACTCGAACGATTGCGGCAGATGTCCAACCGTCCATCCGCTGTCGTGCACTCGACGTTCGAGTTCGGGTCCGAAGAGGCCGGCCTCGACGCGCACGGTGCCCGATACGTCGTCGAGGTCCAGGACCCGATTGAGACCCGTGAGATCAAGGGCCACCCCACCAGCTGGCGCAACGGCACCTCCGACGACGCTCGATCGGCCGCCCTGGGGCGTTACGGGGATTTGGTGACGCGACGCAAGGACGAGGAGGCGACTGACGTCATCGGTCGACGTCGCGCGGACGACAACACCCGGCCAGTACGGCACCTCTCCTCGGGCGACCATGGCGATTGTCGGCGGCCACCAGTCGCGACCGTGCTCGGCTCGCGACTGGTCGTCGACTGAGAAGGAAAGACCCTGCGACGCAAGGTCCGCGAGGAACGCCGCCGATGCTCCTTCGGGCACCGCGTCGTTGAACGAACCCGCCGGGTACTGATTGGGCATCGTCGGTCGGGCCATCGTCGAAGACTACAGAGTCAGGGAAGCCGCCTCGAATTCGCGTTCGACTTGTGAGCGGTACTGCGTTACCTGTCGGGTGACGTCGTCGTCAGACCACCCCAGCTCACTGGCGACGAGTCGCGCCACCCGTGGTGCTGCGGCGAGGGTGGCGCGCGCGTCGTGCAGGTGCGCTCGAGTTCGCCTCGTCAGCAGATCGACGAGAGACGTCGCCATCTCGTGGCGCGCGCTGAAGATGAACTCGGCCCCCACGTACGGCTGCCCCTCGATGACTGCCTCAGCGAGCGACGGATCGCCATCAATCAGGGACAAAATTATTGTCGTCTCACTGCCGAATCGCTGGTAGAGGTAGGTCTCGAGCCCCGGATTCGGTCGCCACGGGCCCGCGCCGTGCAGCGCCAAGCGCTTGGTGCGCGAGCGCGCAAGTTGTTTCACGTAGGGCTTGAGGGCGTCGACCGCATCTTCGGCCATTTGTCGATACGTCGTCCACTTGCCACCGGTGATGTGGACGACACCGTTACCCGAGTCAGTCACCTGATGGCGGCGCGAGAGGTCGGCGGTGCGTTCGCTGTGCGATTTACCGTCGACCGGTGCGAGCAGGGGACGAAGGCCGGCCCAAAGACCGGTGACGTCCCTTGGTGTGAGGTTGGACGACGTGGACGCGTTGACCGCCGCCAGCAGGTACGCCACGTCGTCGGCGCCGCAGAACGGTTCGTCGAGTGTTCCGTCGAAAGCCGTGTCGGTCGTGCCAATGAACGTGTACGGAGCGTCCTCGAATGGCACTACGAATACACTTCGCCGATCGCCTGGTACGTGCAAGACGGCGGCGACGTTCGCGGGGAGCCGTTCGCGGGCCACGCTGACGTGCACACCCTTGGCCGGCGTGATTCGCCGCGACGGTCGGTCCTCGACGAGGGTAAAGATTGAGTCGGCCCAGACTCCCGTTGCGTTGACAACCGCGGCGCAGGTCAGCGTGAGAGTCGCTCCGGTCAGTTCGTCGCGACAGACGACTTCGTTGACACGCCGCGCCGCGTCGTACTTGATGCTGGTGGCGCGTAGATACGTAGCGACGTCGGCGCCAAAGTCGAGCGAAGCCGTCTTGGCCAGCGTTAGTGCGATTCGGGCGTCGTCGCCACGTGCGTCGTAGTAGAGGAACCCCGCGACCAGTCGCTGCACATTTAGTGTCGGGAGCAACGCGAGCGCCTCGTCGCGGTCGACGCGGCGATGGCGGTGCCCGATGCGCCATGCGCCGCTCACGTCGTAGAGCCAAAGCGCCGTTGCGTAGCCTTTCACAAGTGCCTTCGACGCCACGCCTTTCTTTCCAAAAATGGGCACCAGGAAGGGCAGTGGACGAACCAGGAACGATGCGTTTTGGAGGAGTCTCTGACGTTCCCGGAGATTCTCATAGACCAGTCGAAACTCCTTTTGCTGGAGATAACGAAGCCCGCCGTGCACCATCTTCGACGACTTGGAACTAGTCCCCGAGGCAATGTCACCGCTGTCGATCAGCGCCACCGTCAAACCACGTGACGCCGCGTCCACCGCCACTCCCGCTCCCGTCATTCCAGCACCAATGACCACGACGTCGTAGGAGGAGCGGGTCATCGTGGTGATAGCGCGCTCGCGCTGAAAAGTGGCCACTATCCATGTTGACACAGCACGGCGTGTACTTTGAGTGGTATGGACTTTCAACTTTCCGATGAGCTTCTCGCGCTCCAACAGACCGTGCGGCACCTGGCCCAGGACAAAATCAAGCCTCGGGCCCGAGAGATTGACACCACCGGGGCGTATCCCCAGGACATCTTCGACGAGTTGCGTAAGGCCGACCTACTCGGACTGTGCATTCCCGAGGAGTACGGCGGCTCGGGAGCGGGCATCATGGGCCTCACCCTCACCATCGAAGAGGTGACCAAGTACTCGAACGTCATCGGCCTGATGCTGCTATTGACCCGTCTGCCGACCGGGCCAATCATGATCGCCGGAACCGATGAGCAGAAACGGCGCTATCTACCCAGCATCGCTTCGGGGACCAAGCGCGCGGCGTTCTGCCTCTCGGAACCAGGCGCCGGATCTGACGTCGCGGGAATGCAGACTCGGGCCATTGAAGACCCCGACGTCGAAGGAGGATACGTATTAAGTGGCACCAAGTGCTGGATCTCGGGTGGGATGCAGGCCGACTGGTTTGTCGTGTTCGCCAAGATCGGTGATCCGTCGTCGCGCCAGCACACCAACATCGCCTCATTCATCGTGGAGGGCGACTCGGTTGGCCTGTCACGTCCGCGAGTGGACAAAAAGATGGGCGTGAAGGGAATCGACACCGCCGAGATCGTCTTCGACAACGTCAAAGTCGGTCCGGAGCAGGTGATCGGCGGCGGCTTCGCATTGGTCATGCAGTCGCTCAACGCGATGCGTCCGGTCGTGGCCGCGCGCGGGCTCGGTCTGGCCGAGGGGGCTCTCATGTACGCGACCGAGTACGTGAAGAGTCGCGCCGCCTTCGGTAAGACAATCGCCGAGTTCCAAGGGATCCAATGGGAGATCGCCAAATGCGCCACCGACATTGAAGCGGCCCGCCTCCTGACCTATCGCGGCGCGTGGCTCGCCGACCAGGGCTGCTTCAGTAAGGAATTCGTGCCAATGCTCTCGATGTGCAAGTACTACGCCTCGGAAGTCGCCGTGAAGGCCTCGGGACTCGCCGTGCAATTGCTCGGCGCCGCTGGCTATATGGAGGAGCACCCGACTGAGCTCTTCTACCGCGATGCGGCGCAGTTACGCATCGTGGAGGGAACGAGCCAGATTCAACTCGGCCTAATCGCCAAGGGCGTACTGGGCCACGACCTCTGGTGGGATTAAACGGTTGTCGCGAGCGTTGAACCTAAACTGACGACGTGAGCGGGCCACTGTTCGGACTGAGGGTCATCGAATTGGCGGGCATCGGCCCAAGCCCCTACGCCTGCATGCTCCTCGCGGACCTCGGTGCTGACGTGCTGCGTTTCGAACGCGGTGATCCGGACGCGCCCGAGACCGCGACCTGGGACCTCCTCAATCGATCGCGCCCATCGGTCGCGCTCGACCTGAAGAATCCAGCCGCTCGCGATTTGGTGCTCGAACTCTGCGAGCAGGCCGACGTCCTCATTGAGGGGTTCCGGCCGGGTGTCACTGAGCGACTCGGTCTGGGACCAGACGAAGCGCTGAGGCGAAATCCACGACTGGTCTATGGTCGCATGACGGGTTACGGCCAGGATGGTCCGCTCAGCCAGCGCGCCGGTCACGACATCAACTACATCGCCGTCTCGGGCGCGCTGTGGTCACTGGGCCGCGCGGGGGAGCGGCCAGTACCACCATTGAATCTGGTGGCCGACTTCGGCGGGGGCGCCCTCTTCCTCGCCTTTGGCGTCATGGCCGCCGTTTTCTCGGCTCGCAACACGGGTGAAGGCCAGGTAGTCGACGCCGCGATGGTTGATGGAACGGCGTCGTTGATGACGATGACTCACGCCCTCATGAATCTCGGTATGTGGCGCGAGGAGCGCGGCGTAAACCTGCTCGACACCGGCGCGCCCTTCTACGAGGTCTACGAGACCAGTGACGCGCTTTTCGTGGCGGTGGGCGCCATCGAGGGGAAGTTTTACGAGGAACTCCTTCGGGGATTGGGCCTCGAAGCGTTCGAACTGCCGGGTCAGTTCGAACGCGACCAATGGCCAACCATAAAAAAGCGATTCGCCGCTATCTTCCGCTCCAAGACGCGCGACGAATGGTCAGTGATCTTCGCTGACCGGGACGCCTGCGTGACACCGGTACTGAGTCCGCGCGAGGCCGCCACACATCGCTACAACACTGCGCGCGGCGTTTTCACCATTGATGGAGTGGTCCAACCTAATCCCGCACCACGGTTCTCCTCGACACCTGGATCAATTGGAGAGCCGCCCCGACAACCGGGTTCGGGCACGCGCGACGGTCTGCGCGGATGGGGGATTGACGACGTGAGACAGGCGGCGCTGCGCGCGGCCGGTGCGTTTGGTTAGATATTGACTACCGGGCACGTAAGAGTGCGCGTGATACCTGGCACTTTTTGGATGGCGCCCACAATGAACTTGCCTAGATCGTCGACGCTCTCGGCCTGACAGCGAACGATGACGTCGTACGGACCGGTCACCTCGTAGGACTCGAGCACGCCGGGCACCTCACGGGTGGCGAGCACGACCGCTTCGCTCGAGCCGATTTCGGACTGGATCAAGATGTAGGCCTGCACTCCCATGGGGAACCTTTCGTTTCAAGTCTCTCCATATTGCCCGTTTTCAACATCGGGCGCTAATCGTTGCGGAAGCGCCTGCCCATGTGCCACTGGAAGCAGTAGTCACATCGATACGTATCGAGTTCTACGTCGTGCAGGGTCCAGGCCAGTTGCGCGGCGCTCTGCGCCTCGGCCTGCGTGCGGTAGGCGGACTTCGCGGTGCCCTCTCGCGTGAAGTGCGACGTGACGCGACCAATCGGGCGCGTCGTCGGCGTGGTTCTTCGGCGGCGCTTCATGGAATCGCGTGGGTCTTCATGATCACTATTGTCTAGTGCGTGAGCGCGCAGGCCCCAACTCAACTCGACGTCGTGACGACCACGGAGGTCGACGAGAGCGACCACGAGCGGTTTACCCACATCGTCCTCGAGGGCTATACCCCTAAGGATGGTGAGTTCGTCGCTCTCGACAACTCGGTGGTCGGTGGCATGATTAACGCCACGCCGGTCAAGGCACTCTGCGGCAAAGTGTGGGTGCCCGGTCGCAATCCTGAGAAGTATCCGATCTGTCCGACGTGCCGCGAGATCGCCGCGACCATGGGCTGGTCACTACCGGGCGGCTGACCGGCGCTCGCGCCGACGCGTCGACAACCTCGGGTTCGCACTTTCGGGATTGAAGCGTCACTTCAGTAGAGTGAAGATCTATGACGCGCGCGTTAGTACTTCGCCATCACCAAGAGGACCACTCCGGGCTCATTGGAGAAGCCTTCGAGTCGAGGGGCTTCGAGATCGACCTGCGGATGATGAACGAGACTAGCGAGAACCCGTCGCTCGATGGCTACGACGTCTTCGTCATTCTTGGGTCGAAGAGCGCCGTCTACGACCAGGAGGTGGGCAAAGCGTGGTTTGATCGAGAGCTCGAACTGATTGGCGAGGCTGGGCGACGTGATCTGCCGATTCTAGGAATCTGCTTTGGCGCGCAGGCGCTCTGTCTCTTCCACGGAGGTGTTGTCGAACCCTCCAACGATCCCGAGATTGGCTGGTACCACATCGAGCCAGTTAACGATTCGGGCCTCTCAAGGGGACCGTGGTTCGAGTTCCACTTCGACCACTGCAAATTGCCTGAAAACGCCGAAGTTTGGGCAACGTCGACCCGCTCGGTACAGGCGTTCGCCTTCGGTCGCAACGTCGGCGTGCAGTTCCACCCTGAGATCGACCACGTGCAACTAAGGGATTGGTTCGCTGGCGGCGTGGACGAAGCCCGCGAGTTCGGTGTTGACATCGAAGCGCTCGTCGCGCAGACCGAACGCGAGACGCCGGCGGCGCGTGAGCGCGCGGCTCAACTAGTCGACCTCTTTCTTGCTCATATTGACCAATGAACGCGTTGAGGTTGCTTGGGTGCGCTTGCGCGTGCGCGACGTTGGCGCAAGGACCAGAATGTAACCCTGAGTAGGCTTGCACGGTGAGTAGCGCACGTTTTCTCGAGCCACCCGGCGCTGTTCGTATCGATCGTCCGGCGACCGGCGGTGGCGTGGGTCGAATGGATGATGGACGAGTTGCCTTTGTGCGACACTCCCTGCCCGGTGAGCTCGTTCGCGTTGAAATCACCGAAACCACTGCGAAGTTTTATCGGGGTGACGCAGTCGAGATAATTGAGGCGAGTGGCGATCGGGTCGACGCACCCTGTCCCTACGCCCACCCTGGCGGATGCGGAGGGTGCGACTTGCAGCACGCGTCCACGTCCGCGCAGGTGTCGTGGAAAGCGCAGCTCGTCGAGGAGCACCTGAAGCGGATTGCGGGTATCGAACGAACAGTTTCGATTCTGCTGCCCGACGACCTTGCGAAGGGCTCACGAACGAGGTTGCGCTGTGCGGTCGACGCCGAGGGACGACTCTGCCTTCGAGCCGCGCGCAGCCACGACCTCGTCGCAATTGACGAGTGCTGGATTGCGGACCAAAGGTTCGCGCCGGCCTTTCGGACTTCGTGGGACGGCGCTCAAGAAGTCGAGCTGCGTGGCATCGGCGACGCGGACCCGTTCGCCGTTGTTCGTCGTGAGAGTGATCGGGGCACAATTTTCGAGATCTGCTCACTTCGAGGCGAACCACTAGAACCGTCTACCCAGTCACGCGTTGCCGTGGACGGTCACGTTTACTCCATTGGCGCGCGTTCATTCTGGCAATCGCATCGCGGTGCTCCGTCGCTGCTGCTTAGCGCGGTAGTCGAATTGGCTAACGCGAAGCCCGGTGATCACGTGACAGATCTGTTCAGTGGCGTTGGGCTCTTCGCAGTGCCGCTCGCCAAGGCAGTCGGTCCTAGTGGGAAGGTAACCGCCGTCGAGTCCTCGGCGTACGCCGTGCGCGACGCCCGTCAGAACGCCGAGGGCTTTCGATGGCTGAAGGTCCGAGAATGGTCGGTCTCGCCGCGCGCGATCAATGACTCGGTGGGCGAGGGCGACCTCGTCATCCTCGATCCCCCGCGGGGTGGACTGGCGAAAGGAGTCGCCGAAGCGCTCGTTCGCCGGCGCCCACGTCGCCTCGTCTACGTGTCGTGTGACGCGGCGACCTTCGCCCGTGACCTCAAAACTCTGCTGGCGGGAGGCTTCGTACTAGGCGAACTTCGAGTGTTTGACCTGTTTCCCATGACGGAGCATGTGGAACTTATCGCAAGCCTTGACTTCACTTCGTAGGGAGACAAGAGTTGTGGCGAGGGCCATCTGCCTCGGCCCTCTTAAGGGGGTTGAGAATGTCAGTCAAGTTGGACCATCACCACCGACTCACCGCTCAGAAGTTGTTTAACCACCCGCTCTGTCACAACATCCAGTGGCACGACGTCTGTTCACTCCTCGGACGTTTCGGCGACGTTCACGAAACGCACCGAGGGAATTGGGCGGTGACCATCGAGGGTGAGACGACTTCATTCGGCTCAACTCGTACGCGCGACCTCACCGAGGACCAAGTGGTCAAGGTTCGTCACTTCTTGCGCTCGCTCGGCGTATCGAAGGATCTCCGCAAGGCGGCGTAGTTCCTCGCGCGTGATTCACCGGTACGGTGATGGGTCGTGACCAAAAAGCTTTTCGTCCTGTTACCACCCTCTGAGGGCAAGGAGCTCGGCGGTTCACGCGTCACGAGCGTTGGCTCGTTCGATGACGCGCTGGGGTCACAGCGCCTCGACGTTATTGACGCGCTTGCCTCCAAACTCTCGAAACTCTCACCCACGCAGCTCCAACGCACCTTCAACGCCACTGGGCCCCTGCTCGAACGGGCGATCGCGTCGACCAGGGCGCTCGCCGACGGCACGGCGCCCACCCTCCCTGCATGGCGGCGCTTCGTCGGGGTGGTGTGGGAGCACCTCGATCCGCAAACGCTCGAGGCCGCGCATCGCCGTCGGCTGTTGATCCCTACGTCGATCTACGGTGTGACCACTGGCCAGGATCAAATCGCCGACTTTCGTCTAAAGATGAACATCGCCGTGGGGAACTTGGGCACGACGGCCACTTACTGGCGCCCTCGAGTGAGCAACGTGCTGTGCGACCACGTGCGCCGAGCGACCGTAGTACACCTCTTGCCAAAAGAGCACGCGGCGTCGGTCAATCTGGCGTCATTGCGACACGTATGCGACGTCGTGCCGGTGACCTTCGTCGACGCAGAATCGATTGCGATGGTGGGTCACGACGCCAAGGCCGTGAAGGGGATACTGGCGCGTTCCCTTCTCACCGAAGGGATTGGCGCGCTCTGGGAATTCGAGTGGAATGGGTGGCGCGCGCAACGACGGGACGAAGGAGTACGCATTGTTGCCCCGACTGTGCCGACACCCGGTTGGCACGCCAAATTCTGACTTCATGGACGACGGCGTCACGTTCTTGCGAGTGTGATGTTGTATCTCTTCGTAAGCCCCAGTTTTTGGACGGTGCGAAGCTCATTTCTTCGTTTCCAA
>JAYVNV010000067.1:0-5713 GCA_043758265.1 Acidimicrobiaceae bacterium | reverse complement strand
GGCCACGCGGTCCATGAACTCGTCGGACTCAATCTCGTGAACGGTGCCCTTGAGTCGGCGCGGCGTGTCGATCCGCCGGGCGCCCACGCCTCCGCGTTGCTGCAGCGCACGGGATTAACTCTCGACCGTGGCCGTGTCATCTTTGGCTTCGGTGGCAACTACGGCGACTGCGCCGCCTATCGCGGTCGTGTCGTCTCCATCAAGGCGTCGAGCGGGGGACCGAGTTTCTTCACGATTGACCAAGCCAACGCCAACCGTGAGGGCGCGGTGTGGATGGGGGGCGCGGCGCCGGTCCTCGATGCCGCCGGTCACGTGTGGGTCAGCGTCGGAAATGGTTCCGTCACTTCGAACGCACAGCCCTACGACAACAGCGACGCCGTCTTGGAACTCTCGGTGACCAATCGCTTGATGCAATACTTCGCCCCTTCTTCGTGGCCGCAGGACAATGCGAGCGATCTCGACTTCGCTATGGCGCCGGTGCTGCTCGCCAACGGTCAGGTTGTCATCTCGGGAAAATCGCGGATTGTCTACCTGCTGAATGGACACCACCTGGGCGGCATTGGCCACTATCAGACGAGCGTGAACTCGTCGTGCGCCAGCGACGTCGTTGGGGGAGCGGCGGTTGTCGGTTCGGTCGTCTACCTACCCTGTCAGAGCGGGACGATTGCGGTGCACGTCGGAGCGTTGTCAGCCTCTCTGCGGCTGCTCTGGTCGGCCAACGCGGGGGGCGGCCCACCTATTGTCGCGGCGGGCGAGGTCTGGTCCATTGGTCAAGACGGCGTCCTCTACGGACTCAATCGTGCGAACGGAGCGGTTCGTCAGCGCGCCACTATCTCGATTCCAATTAATCACTTTCCGACCCCGAGTGTGGGCGATGGACTAATGCTGGCGCCCGGCGCGAACCGCGTCTACGCCTTCGCGACGACGCCGTCCTAGAAATAATCGCTGGACTACTCGGCTACGCGCAACTGACCTTGCCCGATGGAGACGTGGTGCAGACCGTCGTGGTGGTGATTGGTGCCGTGGCGGGCGGAACATAGGGTGCGGTCGTCGGTGGCGCTGAGGGAGCTGTTATTGGTGGAGCCGTTGGCGTTGTCGTCAGTGGGGCAGCGGTGGGTCGCGTCACCGCTGGTGAAGTCGCTGGTGTAGTTGCGATGACCGTCGGGGCCTTCGTCGTCGAATGAGTCGGGGTCGAATGTGCACTAGGGCTCAAACTCGACCTTGGGTGGTTACTTCCCGGTTTGGCAGCGAAGGCGCTGGACGCCAACTTCTTGAATGACGTAGTTGAGGTAACTGAATTAGTTCCAGTCGAGGGCGCGACGGCCGTCGGCGACGAGAGGTTAGATGCGCTCGCGGCGTGGGCGATGCTGTAACTGTTCGCAAAGTAGTCGATTCCGAGGGCGGAGAAAAGTCCGGAGCTGAGGAAAATCACCTGCGAGATCCGACGAACCCGGCCGAAGCGTTGACGACGAATCTGAGCGGAGTGCGGGGTCGTGAGCATTAGATCTCCCTGGTGTATCGAATGCAGGCGCTAGCTGTCATAACCACCGCTGCCATCATCTGACTGACCTTGACTGCCACCAGCGACCGGTCGGGTCGTAGTAGTGCTTGGCGATAGGGCGGCGAAGACCGTGGTAGTGGTGGACGTCGTGGTCGCAGTCGTCGTCGTAGTGGTGGACGTCGTCGTGGTTTTCGGTCCTTCGTCGACCGTCTTGATTGCCACCGGCGGAGTCGGACGTTGCTTCGTTGCATCTTGCCTCAATGCGGCCCCGAGAGGAGCACGAGGGACAGGCATTACGTGCGCGGCGGAATTGCGATGCTGCATGGTGATGATGGTAACTGGGGTGCTCGCAGCGGAGAGTGGCACAGGACTAGGGACGTGGTTGGTTAGAACTATGACTACGGCTAAACCAAAGGTAACCATCGCGGTGGTTGCCCAGGAGCCGATGGCCCGCAGTCGTTCCATCGTTCCTCCTCGCCACGTGTCGACCACTCGCAGACTCCCTTGCAAGTCTGACATTGCAAAAGCAATCTTCTGACAAGGCGGTCACTGGGAATTCAAAACTCTTTACTCATGAGTTTACGACGATGACCCTGGCGACGCGGCGTTCGCCGGAATCGGCCCCGGAGCGATTGGCGCGCAATGTAAGCAATACGAACGCCGACGGTTCGGGCGTCGCCTGAGCGGAGTACCTTTTGGTACTGTCGCAGCAACACGATGGCGCGCTGCGTCGTATAACCACTGAACGAAGTCGTGGAATAGACCTTCGCGCGAATCTCAAGGTTGCGCTTGTCACGTGAAAAGTAGCACCCGGTTTCAGTGACGCTTCGAAGTTCACATCAACGATGCTCGGGACTGCCTCTGATCAAGTACGGAGGTGATTGTGCGCAACGCTCGCTCAACGATTGCAGACCCGCACATGCGTGACTACCTTTTAGCGAGCACAAAGTTGTTTCCTAGTTCGACGTCTTAGCGGTCGCGGTCGGTCCGTCCTTCGCGGGCGAGGCGCGATCAGAGATCTGCCAGTGCGCGCCGACAAAGTACTCTTCTGGCTCGGGCGGGGCGCGGCCTCGCAATTCCTAAGATGAGTGAATGGACCTAGAACTCAAGAATCGCGCGTTTCTCATCACCGGGGGCACCGATGGCCTGGGGTTAGCGCTCGCTCGCTCGCTGGTTCGCGAAGGCGCACTCGTCGCGGTTTGTGGCCGAGACAGCGAGCGATTGGCGCTAGCGCGCGAGCAGCTGAGGCCAAGCACCCTTTGCTTCGAGGCCGACGTCACGGACAGCGCACAACTCGATGATTTCATAGACGCCACGCTGTCGCAGTTCGGTCGACTTGATGGCGCCGTGAACAACGCCGGTCGCAGCGCCGGCTCGACTGTGGAACTCTCGGACGACGCCGAGTGGCGCAGTGACTACGAATTAAAAGTCGTCTCCGCGTTGCACGTCGCGCGACGCGTTCTGCCGGCCCTCGAACAGACGAAGGGTTCGATTCTCAACGTCTTAGCAATTTTGGCGAGAACACCCCACGCCAATACAACACCGACGTCGGCGTCACGCGCCGCCGGACTGGCTTTTACCAAGTCTCTGGCCAACGAAGTCGGTCAGCGCGGCATTCGCGCGAACGCCATTCTCATTGGCCTCATTGAATCCGGCCAGTGGGTACGACGGGCGGCTGACGCGTCGATAACACCGGAGCAGTACTACCTCAAGTTAGCCGAAGGATCCAAAATCCCCCTTGGTCGAATCGGTCGTTCCGATGAGTTCGCAGACTTGGCCGCGTTCCTACTCTCGCCTCGAGCCAGTTACATCACTGGTGTCGGCATCGCCCTCGACGGCGGCCTTTCACCGGTTATTTAGATCTCGTCTAACGCCCCCTCTGTGTCAAATCGTTGTCGAGCCGGCGGGTGGACTTCGACAGGTTTGATCTTCGCAAGTTAAAGATTGCGCAGCACGGAAGTCGGGTGATGGCCTTTGACCCAAAAGCACGGATGGCACGACGTCGTAGAGAGAATTTGCGGCAGCAATGGCGCTGTCTTGCACCAGTTGCTCAAGTTCGTCCCGACTCCAATCTCTGACTGTTTCGACGGCACCGGCGAGGACTGGTTTTCTGTTCTGCGAAAAGTGCGAACTGCGTATGCACGATGCGAATGAGAGTGCGTTCGACGACCATGACGCTTAAGGGAAAGCTGCGTCGAGGTGACGCGACTGCTCTCGTCGAGCCAACTTGAGCAAGGTGGTCTTCGAACCTAGCGGGGCGTGTAAGTGCAAACTCGAATTTGCAGTTCACGATCAAGCGGTGCACCCAACATCTCCGACGAGGTGGAGACTGGATCAGGGCGCGTCGGTGGCAGTTGTGGAGTCGACAATTCCCTGCGGTCTTTTGACCACCCTCGGACTTCACCGGGCGAAGTAGTTCTTGACTTTTTGACTACCGTGCTACGTCGATACCGCGATGCACGCCAAGGACCTCTCCCGCCGGCCAAGTCTTCGTGCGCGTAAAGATCGTGCAAGGGTGTGCGACATCTTCGAGGGCGAGAACATCACGATGGCATGGTTGCTCGCGTACTCTCGGAAATCGCTGGTCTGCTGTCAGCGCCACGTCGTTTTCTATGGGTTCCCCTAATGGCTTCGAGTCGTCTTTCACGTCTCGTTGTACGTGCGATTGCTAAACGCGAACCACGCATTCTCCTAGTGGCCGCGCAGAAAGCGTTACTGACTATGACCTTCGACGACGTTCGCTCGAGGTCTGAGATCGGCTGGATCTCGCGGCCATTTTCCTTCGCGCTTTACGACTCGGCGCAGTGATTCGTCGACAATCACTACCGGGACGCCGAGTGGGCCGCCCTCGTCGAGTGGCGTTCGCCTGACTTGCCGTGACGAACCAGTCTCCTGACGGAGCCTCGTGCACTCATCAGGTATCCTTTGCCCGTGAGATCTGAAGACCCATTCGCCCGTCGCCACATTCTTCTCGCCGCCGCAGAGATTATCCAAGAACGCGGTAGCCGCGGGTTTCAGCTCGAAGACGTCGCCGAGAAGTCAAACATTGACATAGAGACAATTACTAATGTTTTCGATTCAAGAACGCAGTTGATTGCCGAAGTGCAGATGGCGAATTACTTCACCATGGTCGAGCCAATTCAGTTGGGACTCTCCAGCATCGAGGCCGCAGTTGCCAGCGGGATTGAAGCCGATTTCTGGGCCGGCACCGAGGAGAACCTCGTGATGTCTTGGACGTCGGGGCAGATAACTGAAAAGTGGGGGATCATCAATCTCCTCTACGACATATGGTCGGACCCCTTCACTCAAAGCCATTTCAGCGAACTGTTGGACATTCAATTTCAGCGTTGGATTGCGGTGATCGACGGCGCGAAGACGCATGGTTGGATTGATGAAGCAATAAACGCCTCGGCGCTTACGGCGGTCTTCTGGTCGGCGTCGGTCGGCCAGGTCATTACCGCCGGCTCGACGTCGCTCGATCTCGCACCGGCGACAATCCGGGACTTCTTTGTTACTCTCGTTCGCAAACGAAATCAGCCCGAGGCGTCGAGGGCTTAAGCCTTGGACCAAGTAGTTAATGAAGGATGACAGGTGCGGTGCGCATGGGGCTCCGCTGTCAAGTCTTAAGAAGTGCGGTACCACGACGAGTTGACTTCGTAGCTATCCGTCTGGACAAAGTCCCAACTGCTCACTCGCGTATCTTTTAGAGATTGCGACCGATTGACTTATGTAAGTTCGTAATTCGTGCACCAGTAAGACGGTGCTTGGTTTTTGGCGGTGAAGAATGTCTCACGGAACGACGACGACCCCGAGGGCCAGCGCTACCGCGCTGATTAGTGCACTCCACTCGAATCGCGATTTCACCGGACTGTCGAAATCGCGAGATTTTCTCGTGCGCTCCGCCCAAACCATTAGCTCAAGATCAATTTGTTCTCTAATGGCTGACAATCTGAAGACGAGCGAGCGCCAAACTAGGGCCTGAAGTCGGCACCCTCAATCGAAAGTTGATCGATTCGGGCGAGAAGGAATTCGCGTTCGACGAGATTCTCAGTCAGCAGCACTGCTTCATGTAGCGATGCTCGCGCCTCGTCAAACCGTTGCAAACGGCGATAGCAGTCCGCGCGCGCGGCGGCCAGGTAGGGGTAGGAATTCAACTGTGGTTCGTCGTATAGGAGGTCAAGGGCCATCAAGCCGGCCGCCGGTCCCTGCGCG
>JAYVNV010000066.1:0-5787 GCA_043758265.1 Acidimicrobiaceae bacterium | reverse complement strand
GCGCCGTCAACGGCACGACCCGCGACTACCTAATTTTGGAGTTCAAGGACGGCCGCAGCTATTGGCCGACCGAGATGATTGACGTGCTGACCCCCTACTCGGGCGGTGACGCACCGGCGCTCTCTCGGATGGGCGGCGCCGAGTGGCAAAAGACGAGGGCCAAGGCCCGCGCGGCGGCCTTCCTCGTGGCTCAAGAGCTGGTCGACCTGTACCGCCAGCGCAACGTCGCCGTCGGGCACGCCTTCGCGCTCGACACGGAGTGGCAGCGTGAGATGGAGGATCTCTTCCCCTACACCCTCACCGCCGATCAGGCTCAGGCGATCGCGGACGTGAAGACCGATATGGAGCAGCCGCGCCCGATGGACCGGCTCGTCTGCGCCGACGTTGGTTTCGGCAAGACCGAGGTCGCGATCCGCGCCGTGTTTAAAGCCGTCCAGGACGCGAAGCAGTCGGCCGTCCTCGTACCCACGACGCTGCTCGCGAGCCAGCACTTCGCCACGTTCACTGATCGCTTCGCCGGCTTCCCCATCAAGGTGGCGCTGCTCAGTAGATTCGTCGACGAAGCGGAGACCAGAGAGACGATCGCTGGCTTGAAAGACGGGACCATTGACGTCGTCATTGGCACCCACCGGCTGCTGTCGCAGAACGTCGGGTTCAAGGACCTCGGACTCCTCGTGGTCGACGAAGAACAACGATTTGGCGTCGCGCACAAGGAGGCGATCAAGGCCCGCGCAATCGGGGTTGACGTCCTCACGCTGAGCGCCAGTCCGATCCCGCGGACCCTCGAAATGGCCTTCGTTGGTATCCGAGACCTGTCGATGATCACGACGCCGCCGGCCGACCGGCGACCAATTCTGACCCACGTGGGGGAGTTCAACGAACCGGCGGTCGTCGAGGCGATCCGACGCGAACTACTTCGCGAAGGACAGGTCTTCTTCGTGCACAACCGCGTCTCGGACATCGACCAGGTCGCGCAGCGGCTCGGTCAATTGGTGCCCGACGCTCGCGTCGCGGTCGCGCACGGCCAGATGGACGAGGGCACCCTCGAACGGGTCATGATCGACTTCTGGCAGGGTAGCTTCGACGTGCTCGTCTGCACGACGATCGTCGAGTCGGGCATCGACCTGCCGTCGGTCAATACGTTGATCGTCGACCGCGCCGAGCGCTTGGGCCTCGGCCAGATGCACCAGTTGCGCGGTCGCGTCGGGCGAAGTGGCCAGCGGGCCTACGCCTACCTCTTCCACCCGGCCGACAAGGTGCTCTCTGAGACCGCCTTCGAGCGCCTGCGCACTATTGGCGACAACACGGCGCTCGGCAGCGGCTTCAAGATCGCGATGCGCGACCTCGAGATTCGCGGCGCCGGAAACCTACTCGGCCACGATCAGTCCGGTCCGGTGGCGGCGGTCGGTTACGACCTGTACGTGCAACTGGTGGCCGAGGCCGTCGCGGACGCCAAGGGCTTCGTCGTGCCCGACGTCGTCCAGGTCAACCTCGACGTGCCCGGCGAAGCGCATTTGCCCAAGGCGTACGTCGAGGCCGACGACGCCCGGCTCGAGGCGTACCGACGACTCGCCGGCGTCACGACGAGCGAAGAACTGAGCGACCTGCGCGACGAGTGGATCGACCGCTACGGATCACTTCCCACGCCGGCTCTAGGTCTGCTCGAGTTAGGTGAACTACGTCTCGCGTGCTTGGAGCACGGCGTTACCCACGTGGCGGTGCTACCAGTACGAGTTGGCGTTCGCTCGAAGCCGGTCGTGTCGATGGGACCGCTCGATCTCTCACTCAGCCAGCAAATGCGGGTGCGGCGCACGCTCGGTTCTCGGGCCTACGACGACGCCACGAAGGAGCTTCGTCTCGAGGTAACGCCCGAGGACGCCTCGCCTCGCGCGATATTCAACATGCTGCGCGACGTCACGTTGGTCGCGGAAAAGACGCAAGTGTGAATCGGTAGCATGGCAGGGTGCGTCGCCTCGTTGTCCTCCTCGTTCTCTCGCTCTTCGGAGCCACTCTGTACGGTCTCAGCAACACCTCGTCGGGCATCAGCGTCAATGGGACGGCGCTCTCGAACTCGGACTTCCGCTCTGAATTGAGCGCAATCTCTACCAACCTCAACCTTCAGTGCTACGTGGCTGCGCTCAATCCCGTGAACTACGCGCCCGGTGCCGGCGGCGCCACCATCGCCGCGACCGGTGCGGCCGCGTGGGCCAACCTGCGAGTCGAGGGTATTGCGATTGAACAGTACGTGGCCACGACCCTCAACTTTCACCCCAGCGCCGCGGTGCTGGCGCAGGCGAAGACGTCGCTCGAGGGTGAACTGACCCAATCGGCGCTGAGCCGTCACTACAGATGCCCCAGCAGTTCGAGCGCGGCGCTCGCGTCGATGCCATCGGAGATGCGCGACTTCGAAATTCACGCGCAGGCTGCCTCCTTGATGATGCTCAGCCGGTTGAATTCGACGGTGCCCCTGACGAGCGCGTCGATGCAGATGTACTACGCGTCGCACGCGACGAACTACGACACCATCTGCGTGAGTGTCGCAATCGTGGCACCCACCACCGTGACAGCCTTCGACGCGGCTAGAGCCCGGGGTCTCTCGGTCGCGGCGCTCGCGAAAAAGTTCTCACTCGCCCCTTCGCGTTCCAATGGCGGCGCCTACGGTTGCTTCGACCCGTCGAGCAGCTCCTACATCAGTGTCCGCGCCGACACGGTGACGACACCGCTCAACACGTTCGCGAAGACCCCCCAATTTTTTGCGAACAATAATCAGGAGTACGCGTTGTTCGTGGCGCCGACCAAGCGCACGGCGACGCCCTTCGCCCGGGCTCAGGCGAGCATTCTCACTGATCTACAGAGTTTGAACGCCAATTCGGCCAACACGGTGAAGCAGAACATTCTCTACCGGGCCGCCGTGGCGGTCGACCCGGCCTTTGGACGCTGGGGACTGAACACGACTGGACCTACCGTCTTCGCGCCCGCGACGCCCGCGAGCGCGCTCGTCGGAACGAACTTGACGCTGAGGGCACTCTCGAGCGCGAGTCGCGCGACCTATAAGTGAAGCCAGTCGTGCGCGTCGTTGGACTGGGCCCGGGTGACGTTGATCTGCTGAGCGAACGCACGCTTCGCCTCCTTCGAGAGTCGCCGGTCGTGCGTCTACGCACGCGGGTCCACCCGGCGGCGTCCGCCGTGCCTGACGCCGAGAGCTACGACGACCACTACGAGCGAGCCCCTTCGTTCGACGTGCTCTACCACGAGATCGCCGACGATCTCGTGCGGTTGGCGAAGGAATCCGTCAACCGAGAAGTCATCTACGCAGTTCCCGGTTCACCGGTCGTCGCTGAACGGACGGTCGAACTGCTCGGTCTGCGAGACGACGTCAAAGTCATCCGAGAGCCAGCGGTGTCGGTAATTGACGTCGCGTGCGCCGCACTGGGTCGAGACCCGATGGCGGACGGCCTGCGCGTCGTGGACGCGTTAAACGGCACCGAGCCGTTTCGCGGACCGGGCCCCTTGCTTGTCCTTCAGACGTACTCCTCGGAGATTCTGGCCGTGGTCGGTGACCGCCTGCCCCCCGAGACTGTCGTCACAATCCTGCACCACTTAGGCCTGCGCGACGAGAGGATTGTCACGGTCACCGCGGGCCAACTGACGACCTTCGACGCGGTTGATCATTTGACGTCGTTATGGATCGACGCTCTTCGCACGGCCGGCGATGCAATGGATGACCTCGTCTCGCTCACGAGGCGCCTGCGACTCGAGTGCCCCTGGGACCAGGAACAGACCCACGCGTCGCTGACGCGTCACCTCCTCGAAGAGGCCTACGAGGCCCTCGACGCCCTCGAGCACTTGGTTCGCTCGCAGGCGCAGGGCACGTCCGGTGCCGACGACGCGGCCCACGTTGCCGAGGAGCTGGGTGATCTTCTCTTTCAGATCGTCCTTCACGCTGAACTCGCCGATGAGCAAGACCTGTTCAACGTCACGATCATCGCCGACGGTGTTCGCGACAAGCTGATTGGCCGACACCCACACGTCTTTGGTGACGTGCGGGTGAGAGATTCTAACGAGGTGGCCGAACGTTGGGAGGCGTTGAAGCTGAAGGAAAAGGGTCGTGACAGCATCACCGACGGCGTTGCTTGGCAGCTGCCGGCCCTGACGCTCTACACAAAACTGCTGCGAAAGGCCTCCACGCTTAACCTCGGTGTCACCAGTGCCGAGGCGGCTCGCGCGCGCGCGCTCGACGCCGTCCGTTCACTCTCGTTGGACGATGATCCAGCGGCTGACGCCGCGTCGTCGTCGAACGTCTCGGCGCGATGGGGTGACGCAGTTAGTGCACTCGTGCAGTGCGCTCAGTGGTCGGGCGTCGACCTCGAGGGAGTCCTTCGCGAGCGCGCGCGCCAACTGCGCGACGACATTCGTTCGCTTGAGGCACCCCCAAGGGAGTGATTCACACGCGAGGAGTATCGTGTGGGTCGAACCCCGAGGAGAAATGCAATGAGCGCGATCGAAGTTGTCCTTGGCCGCCAGATTCTCGACTCCCGAGGTAATCCGACCGTGGAGGCCGAGGTTCATCTGGCGTCGGGCGCGTTCGGACGCGCGGCCTCGCCCTCGGGCGCCTCGACTGGCATCCACGAGGCCGTTGAACTGCGCGACGGCGCGACGGCGTGGGGCGGTCTAGGGGTAGGGACTGCCGTGTCGTACGTCAACGGCGAGATCCACGACCTCCTCCAGGGCTACGACGCCCAGGATCAGCGGGGCGTCGATTTCGCGATGATTGACCTCGACGGCACGCCCAACAAGGGCCGGCTGGGCGCCAACGCAATTCTGGCCGTGTCGCTCGCGACGGCGAAGGCGGCCGCTTCGGAGAGTGAGCTCCCGCTCTTTCAGTACATCGGCGGCGTCAACGCCCACGTATTGCCGGTGCCGATGATGAACGTCGTCAACGGTGGGGCGCACGCCAAGAATTCAATTGATTTTCAGGAGTACATGATCATGCCCATCGGTGCCGCATCGTTCCGCGAGGCGCTGCAGTGGGGAAGTGAGACCTACCATGCGCTGAAGAAAGTCTTTACGAAGATGGGCCTCGCCACCGGCGTCGGTGACGAGGGCGGCTTTGCGCCGGATCTGCCCGACAACGAGACAGCCGTCAAGGTGCTCGTTGAAGCGATCGAGTCCACCGGGCGCACGCCCGGCCGTGACATTGCGATCGCGCTCGACCCCGCGGCGTCGGAGTTCTTTCGTGACGGCGCGTACCACCTCGACGGCGAAGGTCGCGTCCTCAGCAGCCTCGAAATGGTCGACTACTGGTCGGACCTCTGTGCGCGCTACCCGATCGTCTCACTCGAAGACGGCATGGCCGAGGAGGACTGGGACGGCTGGACTGCCTTGACCAAGCGTCTGGGTGAGAAGATTCAACTCGTCGGCGATGACAATTTCGTCACGAATCCGATCCTCTTGCAAAAGGGCATCGACCTCGGCGTCGCGAACTCGATGCTCGTGAAACTCAATCAGATCGGCTCGTTGAGCGAAACCCTCGACGCCGTGCAGTTGGCGACAAGGAATCACTACTCCGTCGTTATCTCGCACCGCTCCGGTGAGACCGAAGACACGACAATCGCTGACATTGCGGTGGCAACCAATGCCGGACAGATAAAAAGTGGCGCACCGGCGCGCAGCGACCGCGTCGCGAAGTACAATCAGTTGCTGAGACTCGAGGAGCAACTCGGGGATCAGGCTCGTTTTCTAGGGGCAACGTCTTTGTCGGGGGCGGCAGGTGTCAGCTACAAGTAG
>JAYVNV010000065.1:0-5787 GCA_043758265.1 Acidimicrobiaceae bacterium | reverse complement strand
GGGACTACCCGAGCTCCCCACGGCGCCAGAAGTACGGGGGGCGGGCGTGTGCGTGGTAGTGGTCGGGGATATTACGCATGTGGTCGTCGACGCTCCAGTTGCCCTCGCCAAGCTCTTCGTCGGCGACCGCGCCGAGCGCGGCGTGCAGTCTCGCCTTCACCTCGGGCGACGGTGCGGCGTCGTGAGGGCGCCACACGACCATCGGCACGAGACAGATCTCACAGTCGGCAATCCAGCAGTCATCGTCCTGGAAGTAGCGAGTGGTCACGAGCGCCGCTTCGCAGAGGTCGCAGCCGTCACTCATTTCACGTGCAAGAGAACGTTCGAAAGCCTCTTCACCTTCGTGCCGGCCACCGGCGTCGTGGAGACGACCCGAGTCCACGTCGGATTGGCCCCCGCGCCAGATCCCGTAGTCGTGTAGTAGAGACCAACGTTGTGCATGGTCGCGTGGACCTGGGACTGGCTCATGCCCACGAGGTTGGGCACCACGATCAACGGCTGGGCTGAGATTGTGGTGGTCGTTGTCGAAGACGGGCTGGGGGCCGTCGTGGTCGTGGCCGGCGCACCAGTCGTGGTCGTGGCCAAGGGGCCGCTGCTGAGCTCCAGGATGACAGTCGAGCCAATTGGCACCGCCGACGGGTTGACGACTCCGTTGCGGATGACGCGCGCGACGTCACCGACGGGCACCACCGAGCTCGAGATTTCATGGGATGTAGGGCACTGCGCGTTCAAATTCTTCTTCGCCAGTTGAGCGCGGGCAACGGCGCAGGTCTCGCCCACCAGGTTGGTCGGCATTGTGACTATCTGGCTGCCGTTCGACACCGTGACCGTGATCACGGTGCCGCTCTTCTCAGCCGTCCTCGCGGCTGGCGACTGAGAGATGATGACGCCGGCCTTCACCGTCGATGAGTGTGAACGACGCACCGCCAACGTGAAGCCGTCGGAGTGCAGAGTAGTGGCCAGCGGACTCGACGCCTTGCTGAGATTGAGGAAGTTCTTTCCGACGAGGTCGGGCACCGCGTTGCTCTGATTGAAGAAACCGATTTTCCACGCGACTCCAGCGCTGATGCTGACGAGGAGCAAAAGCAACGCCGCGGCGAGGAACGCGAGACGTCGCGTGCGCAGCCCCCGGTTGTAGTTGAGGTTGTCGAACTCCCCTCGAGCCGTTCGACGGGCCGGCCCGAGCGCACCGGCACTGGTCGCGAACTCGTGGTCGGGACGGGCGTGGCGTGGCGCGCCGGTGCGGCGAATGCCCGCGACGACCGGTGACGTGCCCGTGATCTGATCGGGCGACGGCGCGCGAAAGCCTATTGAGTTTCGTAGTTCCGCCGGCTGAAACTGGCTGAGCAGAGGTACTTCGCCTCGCACGGGCACAATCTCGAGCGGCGCAAAATCGCTCACGACCATGCCGAGACGATTGGAGAGCTGCTCGGCGTCGAGACGCAGGAGCGGATCGGGCATGGCGGCCTGGGCCAACAACATGTCAAGCGTGCCGAGCTCGGCGCGCATTGGTAACGACGCGTTGATACGCGCGCGCAGTACCGACTCGGGCGTCAGGCCCTCGAAGGGCGTGACCCCGGTGACGGCCTCGAAGATGATGAGCGCCAGCGCGTAGACGTCACTCTTCGCGCTCGGTGGGTCCCCGATGGCCTGCTCGGGGCTGAGGAACCGCACGTCGTCGAGGGTGAGTCGATCGCGGTAGGCCGTGCCTAGTCCCGCGAGGGCGATGTCGTTGACCCGCACGCGTCCCTCATCGTCGAGCAACAGCTTCGACGGCGAGAGCGAGCCGTGGACGAAACCGTTGGCGTGCGCGTAGGCCAACGCGCTCGCGACGTCGCGGCCGAGACGCGCGCCGTCGTCGACGCTCAATGTTCGACCTGATCCGAGCACGTCCTCAAGGGAGCCACCATTTAAGTACTCACAGATCATGAAGATCGCGCCCGACTCCTGTCCCCCGTCGAAGACGCGCGCGAGGTGGGGATGGCTGAGGGTGGCCGCACGAACAATGCGGTCTCGAAAGGCCCGGCGAACGTCTTCGTGACCGGCGAGGCTCGGCAACAGGACCTTCACGACGACGTTGCGTTGCAATGAGAGGTCCTCGGCGAGGTAGACCTCCGCCGTGTCGCCGACGCCCAGGAGCGAATTGATTCGGTAACGACTGGCCAGATTGTGACCGGGTGCGAACGTTGAGGGAGCCATAATCCCTCCCAACCCTAGTGAGAGCGGCTCAGCTAAGGGTGGTGCGCCAATGTCCGGTCTCCAGAAGGACTTCAAACTCGCCCGATGGCACCATGGGGATGGCGAGGGCACGGGCCTTTGAGAGTTTGGAGGCCCCGGGCGCTTCACCGATGACGACGCAGAAGGTTTTGCTCGAGACTGAGCCGGGCGACGTCCCCGCGCGCGCGCAAATCGCGGCCTCGGCCCCGTCACGTGAGTAGCCCTCGACGGCACCCGTCACGACGACCGCGCGGCCCAAGAGCGTCGCCGCGACCCTCGCCCCGACGTCGGGCTCGAACAGGGAGAGGCCTGATTCGCGAAATCGCTCGAGTCGCGCGACGTTCTCATCCTCGCGGCAGTAGCGAAGGACCGAGGCCGCGATAACCGGCCCGACGCCGTTGACCGCTTCGAGCTCCGACAACGAAGCCACGACAATGTTGTCGAAGGAGCGAAAGGCGTGGGCCAATTCGCGCGCCGCAACCGGCCCGACGTGGCGAACGCCAAGCGCCACCAACAGCCGACTGAGCGGCATTTCCTTCGCGTTGCTTATTGCGCTGATGAGCGACGTCGCGGAAAGCTCGCCCAGTCCCTCGAGTGACGAGAGATCCTCGACGCGCAACGAGAACAGGTCGGCGACGTCGTTCACTAACCCCGCTGAGAGGAGTTGTGCGACGCGCTGTTCGCCGAGTCCCTCGATGTCGAGCGCCTCGCGTGAGGCGAAGTGCACGATCTGTTGCAATCGTTGGGCGGGACACGCCGGGTTGACGCAGTAGGTGTCGCGCTCATCGCCCACGCGCTCAAGCCTGCTGGCGCAGTCGGGGCAGACGAGCGGGAACTGCCACGGCCCCTTGCGGCGTCGCCCCGGCTCGGGCACCGCGCTCACCACTTCAGGAATAACGTCGCCGGCTTTTCGCACAATGACGAGGTCGCCGGGACGCACGTCCTTCAGCGCCACCTGGTCCTGATTGTGCAAGGTGGCGAGCGCCACCGTCGAGCCGGCGACCACCACCGGTTCGAGGACGGCGAAGGGTGTCACGCGGCCGGTACGCCCGACTGAAACTTCGATGTCGAGCAGGCGCGTCGTGCGCTCCTCCGGTGGAAGCTTTCGTGCAATGGCCCACCGCGGTGCCCGGCTCGTGTAGCCGAGACGTTCGCGCATCGAGAGGTCGTCGATCTTCACGACGATGCCGTCGATCTGGTAGCGCAGTTCGTGGCGATGCACCTCGAACCAGTCGCTGCGCGCAATCATCGCCTCAGCGCCGACTTCGATCGTTGACTCCGGTGCCGTCAAGAATCCCCAGTCGGCCAACAGGTCGATGGTCCGGGAGTAGCGCGTGCGCGTGGTCGTGACGTCCACGTCGACGAGTTGATAGCAGAGAAAGGCCAACGGCCGACTCGCGGTGACCGCCGGGTCCTTCTGGCGAAGACTCCCAGCGGCGGCGTTGCGCGGATTGGCGAACTCCTTCAATCCAAGTTCGCGCTGTCGTGCGTTCATCGCCAGGAAGTCCGACTTGGCGAGGAAGACCTCCCCGCGTACTTCGAGACTCCCACGAACGTTGGTGGCGAGCGACGATGGGATGTTTCTGATCTGACGCACGTTCTCGGTCACGTCCTCGCCGACGCGCCCGTCACCGCGCGTGGCGGCCTGCGTCAAGGCACCGTCGACGTAGCGGATCGACAGCGCCAGCCCATCGATCTTGGGTTCGACCACGAAGACCAACTCGCTGGCAGGCACGCCAAGCCCCTTCGCCACTCGCTCGCTCCACGCCCGCAGCTCATCGTGATCGAAGACGTTGTCGAGCGACAGCATCGCTTCGGCGTGGCGCACTGGCGTGAAGACCGTAGAGACCGGCGCGCCGACGCCGTGCGTAACCGACTCCTCGACATTCAGTTCGGGAAACTCCTCTTCGAGGGCGCGCAGTTCGCGTACCAGCGTGTCGTAGTCGGCGTCGGGGATCGTCGGCGCGTCGTGCACGTGATACGCCTTGTCGTGCAGCGAGATCTCAGCGCGCAGGCGAGTGGCGCGGTCGCCCGGGTTCACGAGCGTGCGACGATCGCGGCGCCTTTAACAGTGGTGGGCTCGTCGACCTGGTAGAACACGACTGACTGACCAACGGCGACCGGGCGAGCCGGCGCGTCAAGATCGAGCGACCACGTGGCACCGTGACGAAGCGTGGCGAGCTGCGTGCGCCCGTGGGCGCTCCACTGGGCTAGCACCCGCGCGCCGTCCCCCAGAGCATCGTGGGTGAAGGACATCGACGCGTCGTCGAGGGCAATCGTCGAAACCAGAATGTCCTCCAAGCGACCTACGTCGACTCGTCCAGCCTGAAGGTCGACGTTGGCGACGAAGCGTCGAGCGCCGTCGCGATCGGGCGTGACGCCACGTCGCTGTCCGACGGTCATGAGCTCGGCCGCCTCGGTCGCACCGAGCACGTCGCCGCTTGCGCGGTCGACGATGGTCGCCGGCGTCAAGTTGATTCGCTGGCGAAGAAAGACCTCACGGCCCTTGGAGGCCTCGATGAAGCAGACATCCTGGCTGTCGGGCTTGTCCCACGTACGAAGGCCGAGTCGCTCGGCGTGGCGACGGACTTCACTCTTTTGCATCGAGCCGATCGGCAACAGGAGCATCGAGAGTTGGCTCTCGTTGAGATAGCCCAGCACGTAGCTCTGGTCCTTCGCGTCGTCGGCTCCACGCACCAAGTGGTGCTGGCCATCGCGGCTCTCGACCTGAGCGTGGTGTCCGGTCGCCACGGCGTCGAAGCCGAGCCGTCGAGCCCGATCAAAAAAGAGGTCAAACTTTATGTGACGATTGCACTCGATGCAGGGATTGGGCGACTCGCCACGCTGGTGACCAGCGACGAACGGCGCCACCACATGGTGCTCAAACTCGTCGGTGTAGTTGAAGACGTGGTGATCGACCCCGAGCATTTGCGCGACCCGTCGTGCGTCGTCGACGTCTTCGACGGAGCAGCAACCCGAATCCGAGACGCCGCCCCAGAGCTTTAACGTGGCGCCGACGACTTCGTGGCCCTCCTCGAGCACTAGTCCCGCCGCCACGGATGAATCGACGCCGCCACTCATCGCTACGAGTACCTTCACGGCCCCAGTCTGCCAGCCAGACGGCTACGCCTCGTCGCGCAGTCGGTAGACGACACCCGACAGGATGCGAATCAATGCGTCGACTTCATCGGCGGTCGTCTCGGGGCCCATCGAGAGTCGTAGTGAACCTCGGGCCCGTTCGCGCTCGACGCCCATCGCGGCCAGCACGTGGCTCGGATCGGCGGCGCCGCTCGAGCAGCTGGCCGCCGCGGACGCGCAGACCCCCTCTTGGTCGAGAAGGAAGAGCAGTTCATCACTGGCGAGGCCCTCGAACGTGACGTGCACGGTACCTGGTACGCGAAGCGCGGCGAGTGCCGTCACCTGACAGCCCGGCAGAAAACTGAGGGCCGCCACGAGCTTCTCTTGAAAGTCGTAGGTCCTATCGGTTACCTCGGTCAGTTCGCGCTTCGTGAGCCGCACGGCCTCGGCCAGTCCCACCACGGCCGCGACGTCGACGGTACCGCCGCGTCG
>JAYVNV010000064.1:0-17208 GCA_043758265.1 Acidimicrobiaceae bacterium | reverse complement strand
GGCCACGGGTGGCGTACGCACCGCCGCGGCCGGCCCACTCCTCGGCGGATACATCGTCAAGGTCGACCGTGGGCTCAGCGGCAACACCGGCCGCAGTCACGAAGGTGCTTCGGGACAAGGAAACGTTTCCAGTACGGACTAGTCATTGAATCTCGTTATGTACGAGACGATGTTGTGCGCGCGGCATCGACTGTTAGGGACTCGACGACCGAATGGACTTCCGACGCGGCACCCCACTGTCAGACGATGTCGATACCGTTGCGTCATTGCGACGCGACACCTTGGTGAAACCTGACGCGAGGAATACGCGGCAAAAGGAGCCGAATCGTGGCGAAGAGCGTGTCGACGGCGATGTTGCTCAAGCCGACTCCCCTCGGGGGAATCGGCTTGGAGCGGGCGACGGGAATGGGAACCTCGTTCTCAGCTTGCCGAACGGATCAGGGGAAAGCCCAGAGTTTTAGAGGACTAGAGGCGATTAGGGGGCGCTTCGCAACATCTGAGCGACACCAGGGAGTGGCGAGCACCAGGATCACCAGTCGACAGGACCGAACCACCTAGAGCTACCACTTCGTGGATCTAATCGTTCGGTGAACCCACCACGGTTGAGGGAGTCTCGAAGGTCAGAGAGACCACGGCCGTCAGCCCTCCGCCAGGAGTGTCCTCGAAACGTATTTGACCACCCAGAACCTTGACGAAACCCAACGCGAGAGACAGACGAAAATCGTCGGAGGAACTGAGGTCCCACTTCAGCGATTCTGGCATCAGCACTGGCAGTCGCCTTCGCGCATCCCGGGTACAAGGACCGCGGTCAATGACGAGGAGCTCCAGTACTCCGTTGGTGCATCCCGCCGTGATGCGTACGGGCTGATCGGGGCAGCTGAATGTGCAGGCGTGAGCCACCAAGTTGACGATTACGAGCTCAAGTAGTTCGGGGTCCGTGACTATCGATGGCAATTCCTTGGCCAAGTCGACTTCGATGAGCCGACCCCTCATGTCCATCATGCTGAGCGCCGTATCCACGAGTTCTTTTACGTTCGCGCGCCCACGCCGAGAGGTCACTTTCTTGGCTTCGAAGCGGCCAGAGTCGAGGGGGTTGATAACCAGTCGGGCGAGATTCTGCACCTGGCGCGAGATGGAGTCGAGGGAGTCGCGCTGTTCGGCGCTGATCGAAGTCGAAGCGCGAAGTGAGAGCACGTTCCTCTCAATGTTTATCAACGCCGGCTTGAGGTCGTGGGCCACCGATTGCAACATACCAACGCGCAAAGAATCACTCTCGGCGCGCGCGCGCATCTCTTCGGCTTCTACAGTCATGTCTTGGTAGCGCAGCGCTAAAGCTAGTTGATCGGCAAAGGAGCTGATGAGCCGACGATCCTGGTTGCCCAGTTCGACCGCACTGAGTCGCAACACTGTCGCTTCGTTTACGGCAATGTCAAGGTGGTCGCCCAAGGTGTCGACGGGATCACCACTGACTAGTTCGGGGAGTAGACGCCCTTCGCGAGCACTCATGAGTGCCACCGTCGACACTTGGAAGACCGACCGAAGCGTGTCTAGCAACGGCAAAAGATCCTCGCGCGAGCTGCCCACCGTGGTGGCCGCTTCGGAGAGCAACGCGGCTTCCGATCGTGCTCGGCGCGCGCCGTCCGAGCGACGGTGGATTTCGTTCATCGCCAGACTCGCGCCGATCCCACAAACGAGGAAGGCCACAATCGCGACGGCATCGTCAGGACGAGCCACTTGGAGAGTGTGAAGGGGATCTACAAAGTAGTAGTTCTCCAGTCCCGAGGCCCCCAAAGCCGCCACTGTGCCCACGACCATGCCTCCGCGGGCCGCTAAAGCTACAACCACCACGAGGTAGGCGAGAAACACTGTCGATAGAGATGCGCCTGACCTCAAGTAACTCATCACTACGGTCAAGAGCACAAGAGCGGCGGCTGCGAGCACCGCGAAGCGCAACGTGTGTAGCCAGGACACCGTGTGGTTGCGACGACGGTGCGGCGTGCGTGCTTTGCGCTCGGGCGTCACCGCGACGACGTGCACGTCAAAGTCTCGCGCCAGGCGCAAGACTTTGCCGATCACCCCCGCGGTCCAGCGCCAGTGCTGACTAGTGCGGCTCGAACCCAAGATCATCTGGGTGCCGCGTTCAGCGCGCGCAAAGGTAACCAAGGCGCTGGCGACGTCCTCGTCAATGACCTCGTGGAAGGTACCCTCGAACTCCGCGACGAGTTCCCGCGCCAAAGTGGTGTCTGAAGAACGACTGCGCACCGCGCCCGAGTCGACGACGTGAATGGCCAGAATCTCGGCGTGGTTGCGTGAAGCGATGCGCGCAGCCCGACGAAGGAGAACCTCGTCGGCCCCATTGCCAGTCACGGCGACGATGAGTCGCTCGCGTGTCTCCCATCTCGCGGTGATGCCGTTGGCGTCGAGGTACACCTGCAAGGAGTCCTCAACCCGATCGGCCAGCCACAATAGGGAGAGCTCACGTAGCGCGGTCAGATTGCCTGAACGAAAAAAATTCGTTAGCGAAGCATCAATCTTGTCGGGTGGGTAAATGTTGCCGTGGGCCATGCGTCGACGAAGGGCCTCCGGGGTGATGTCTACGAGTTCGATTTGTTCGGCGCGACGCACTACGAAGTCGGGGACCGTCTCGCGCTGGACAATGCCGGTGATCTTTTCCACGACATCGTTGACTGACTCGAGGTGTTGGATATTGACGGTCGTGATGACGTCAATACCCGCATCGAGGAGATCCTCGACGTCCTGCCACCGTTTCTCGTGAAGACTCCCGGGTGCGTTGGTGTGCGCGAGCTCGTCCACCAGCGCGACCTCCGGGTGGCGCGCGAGAATGGACTCCAGGTCCATCTCCTCTAGAGTTGCTCCGCGGTATTGATAGTGCTTGCGTGCGACGACCTCGATGTCACGCAACTGCGACTGGGTGTGGGCCCGCTGATGCGTCTCGACGTAGCCGACGGCCACGTCGGCCCCACGTTCGCGCCGACGCCAACCCTCGTCGAGCATCTTGTAGGTCTTACCCACGCCCGGGGCGAGACCCAGGTAGACCCTCAGTTGACCGCGCGCCATCGTTCTATCCTCTCGCGCCGTGGGGCTCGTTCACTAGGGCCGATACCAGAATCACTCGAGTGGCCGCGTCGACGCGGTCGTCGAACGTCACCGTCTCGCCCGGTACTGGATTCACGAGGAAGTGACCGAGCATTCCATCGCACCGCTGCCACTCTTTATCCACCTCGGATCCGGGGATGCCAAATTCGTCAACCGACCAACTCATCCCCACGTGCACCGTGCCTGCGTCAGCGAGATTCTGAGCGTTCGAAAGTCCAATCACGTTGGTTTCGAAGTGGCACGACCTCAGTCGCAGCTGGTCGCGTGGCGTCGACGACGTGCCCGTGAGAACATCCTCGAGAGTCGAGGAGCCCGCCAAGAGCGACGCCGCGACGGCCAACATAGCCTCGCGGGCGCCTTCAGTTGTTGCACGCTCGCGGTGGCGCTGCACCTGCGCGGAGAGTTCGGTGGCGCCAACCAATACCAAAGTACTTGTCGTCTCGAGGTCGGGTCGGTCACTGATGGTGAGGCGCTCCGAGGGGGGCGCTCGCAAGCAATCAAACCAGAGCGCTGAAGGGACGGTGGCCACGTAGCCACCGCAGCATCGGCCCCAGATTGTCAGTCCTTCGATCAAGGCGGCGAACACCAGCGCCGCACCAACATTGGTGAAGGGTCCTGGCAACGGTACGAAACTGGCCGCGATGCCCAGAGTGACTAGTAGCGAAGTGGCCACTATCTAGCGGTCGCGATGGCGATGGATGTAGCCGGAAGTGTCCACTCTCACTCCAACCTTGCCAACGCTTCGTTGAGCTGGAGGACATCGACGTAGCTCGCGCCCAGGAATCCAAACTGAGCGCCGTGACTCTGGCTCTTGATCAAAGTGGTGAGACTCGACACCGAGAGGCCAGTCGCCTTGGCGACCATTGGAATTTGCACCAGCGCGTCCTGGGGAGCGATGTCGGGGTCGTAGCCGCTGCCCGAGGTAGTAACCAGGTCCGACGTTGGGTTGACACCCATCGAGTGCCAGTAGGCGACCAACGCCCTGGTGTGGTCGAGCAGGACCTTGGACCGAGGTCCGAGGTTGGTGGCGCCAGAGCTGCCGCCGATCCCGTTTGCCACTAGAGGATTGTCCCCGCCCGAGGTGTGGTTGGTGGCGGTGGCGGCGTAGGGACCGAAGTCATCGGGACGACCATGGAAGAACTTCGGACTGGTCCAGTTCTGACCAATCAATGTCGAGCCGTTGGCGGTAATCGAGCCGTTGGCCTGGAACCTGAACAATAATTGTCCGACCCCGGTGCCGACAAAGGCGTAGGCGAAGCCGAAGAACACCATGCAAATTAGGGCCATGGCAAAGGAACGGCGTATGTGTGCGAGCATGAGGTCTGTTCTCTCTTTAGTAAGCGTGTAGTGCGACGAGCACGAGGTCGATGAACTTGATGAAGATGAAGGGCACCAGGACGCCGCCGACGCCGTAGATCCACACGTTGCGACGCAGGATTGCCGACGAATTGGCCGCACGAAATTTCACTCCACGAAGCGCCAGGGGAATCAGAGCAATGATGACCAATGCGTTAAATATCACAGCCGACAGCACGGCACTTTCGGGACTGTGCAGTTGCATGATGTTGAGTGCGCTCAACTGGTGGTATTTAATCGCGAAGAGCGCGGGGATGATCGCGAAGTACTTCGCGATGTCGTTGGCGATGGAGAACGTGGTCAGCGAGCCGCGCGTGATGAGCAACTGCTTGCCGATCTCGACAATGGCAATCAACTTCGTCGGATTTGAGTCGAGGTCCACCATATTGCCCGCCTCCTTTGCGGCCGTCGTCCCGGTGTTCATGGCCACACCAACATCAGCCTGCGCCAATGCAGGCGCGTCATTGGTGCCGTCGCCTGTCATGGCGACAAGACGTCCGCCCTCCTGCTCTTGCTTGATGAGCGCCATCTTGGCCTCGGGAGTGGCCTCAGCGAGGAAGTCGTCGACGCCGGCCTCTTGAGCGATGGCCGCTGCGGTGAGGGGGTTGTCGCCGGTGATCATCACCGTGCGAATCCCCATTTTGCGCATCTCCGCGAATTTGGTTTTGATACCTTCCTTGACGATATCTTTGAGCTCGATGACGCCCAGGATGGTGGCCCCGTCGGTCACGGTCAGTGGTGTTGAACCCGCGCGTGAGACACGCTCAACGATGGCGTCGAGGTCGGCGGGGATTGCGCCACCCTGCTCGCTCACCCAACGCTTGACCGACTCGGCTGCCCCCTTGCGGATTTGGCGTCCGCCCATGTCGAGGCCCGACATGCGAGTAGTGGCGGTGAAGGGGACGAAGACGTGGTTCGCGTCAAGTTGTCGCTCACGGATGCCAAAGTTCTCCTTGGCGAGCACCACGACGGAGCGTCCTTCGGGAGTTTCGTCCGCGAGTGACGCCAGCTGGGCGACGTCGGCGACCTGGTGTTCGGTGTGACCCTCGACGGGCAAGAAGTTCACCGCCATGCGGTTGCCCAGCGTGATGGTCCCGGTCTTGTCGAGCAAGAGCACCTGTACATCACCGGCGGCCTCGACCGCGCGACCGCTCATGGCAAGCACGTTGCGCTGGACGAGGCGGTCCATGCCGGCGATGCCGATGGCCGACAACAATGCCCCTATGGTCGTGGGGATGAGACAGACCAGCAACGCCACCAGCACCACCACCGATACGGATGCTCCCGAGAAGGTTGCAAACGGCTGAAGGGTGACCACGACCGGAATGAACACGATAGTGAGCACTGACAGCAGGATGGTTAGGGCAATCTCATTGGGGGTCTTCTGACGGTTCGCTCCCTCGACCAGATTGATCATGCGGTCGATGAAGGTCTTGCCCCGTTCGGCGGTAATTCGTACCACGATGCGGTCTGAGAGCACCTTGGTGCCACCAGTGACCGCCGAGCGGTCGCCGCCCGATTCTCGGATTACCGGAGCTGACTCTCCGGTAATCGCGGACTCGTCGACCGAAGCGATTCCCTCGATGATCTCGCCGTCGCTGGGGATGATGTCTCCGGCCTCACAGACAACCGTGTCGCCCTTAGTGAGGTTGGCGGCGGGCACGAGTTCTTCGTGGCCGACAGCGTTGAGACGGCGAGCTTCGGTCTCGGAGCGCATTTTTCGCAAGGTATCGGCCTGGGCCTTGCCGCGACCCTCAGCCATGGCCTCGGCGAAGTTGGCGAACACCACCGTCAGCACTAACCAAACGGTAATTGACCACGTAAAAGTACCCGGATGGGCGAGGGCCTCGAAGAGAGTGATGATCGAACCCACCAAGACGACGAACATCACCGGATTCTTCACCTGAACGCGCGGGTCGAACTTCTTGAAGGAATCGAAGAACGCCTGGGACAAAATCTGTCGGTCGAACAAACCGCGCGCCTGGGCGACGCCGTGGGGCGCCGTCTCGGTGGTGGGATGGGTGAGGACCTGGGACATTAGAAGAACCTTCCGTGACTGAGTTGCTCGACGATGGGCCCGAGGGATACCGCCGGAAAGAACGTGAGGCCACCGATGATCAAGATGACACCGATGGTCAGACCGACGAACATGCCGTTGTCGGTGCGGAAGGTGCCCAACGATTCGGGCACCACGTTCTTGGCCGCGAGCGCTCCGCCCAAAGCCAGTACTGGCACCATGATCGCGAAGCGGCCGATCAACATGTCAATGGCGCCGACGATGTTGTAGAAGGGCGTGTTCCCCGTCAGCCCACCGAAGGCGGAGCCGTTGTTGTTCCCCTGAGAGGTGAGGCCGTAGAGAATCTCACTAAAGCCGTGGGGCCCGGCGTTCAGCGGACCCGCTCGTCCCGCCGCCACGGAGACCGCTACGGCGGTAAGGACCAGCACCACGACGGGCATCACTAGGGCTGCGAGCCCCGCGAGTTTCATCTCCCTCGCCTGGATTTTCTTGCCCAGGTATTCCGGGGTTCGCCCAATCATGAGACCGCCGATGAAGACCGCAATGATCGCGTAGATGAGCATGGTGTAGAGGCCCGAGCCAGTACCCCCCGGAGTCACCTCACCCAGCATCATGCCAGTGAGAAGCCCCATGCCACCGATGGGCGTGAAGGAGTCGTAGGCGGCGTCGGCCGAACCTGTCGAGGTCATGGTGGACGCGACGCCAAAGAGCGCGCTCGAGGTGTCGCCGAAGCGCACCTCCTTGCCCTCGGTGTTGCCCACGGTCGAGTGGATGCCCGCGGCGGCGACCGCCGGGTTGTTTTGGTGCTCGGCGTTGACGATAAAGCCAACCCACACACCAAAGAGCAGCACCATCACCGAGAGCAGCGCCACGCCATGGCGCACGCTACCGACCATCTTGCCAAAGGTATAGGTGAGAGCGAAGGGGATGGCGAGCAGCAGGTAGATCGAGAGGAAGTTCGTAAATCCCGTCGGGTTTTCGAAGGTCGTGGCGGAGTTAGCGTTGAGGAATCCCCCGCCATTCGTGCCGAGTTGCTTGATCGCCTCCATGAACGCGATCGGGCCGCGCGCGATTGTCTGGGTCACCTGGTTCAAGGCGTCGTGGATGGTGGCGGTGCCCGCCAAAGTCATCACCGCACCCTCGCCCACGAAGATGATGCCGAAGACGAACGCGATGGGCAACAGGACATAGAACATGCAACGCGTAATGTCGACCCAGAAGTTGCCGACTGTGGTCGCACCTTTACGCGCGAAGCCGCGCACGACAACCATGGCGACGGCAATGCCGACAGCCGGGGTGACGAACTGCTGGACGGTCAGGGCACCAATCTGACTGAAGTACGACATAGTGGTCTCACCGCCGTAGTTTTGCCAGTCGGTGTTGGTGACGAAAGAGGCGGCCGTGTTGAAGCTGAGGGCCGAGCCGATGTTGCCCACGTGCTGGGGATTCATTGGCAACCACGTCTGCACTCGCAAGATGGCGTAGGTGAACAGCATCGAAACGCCCGAGAACACGACCATTGCGCCGGCGTAGCGCTTCCAGGACTGTTCTTGTTTCGGGTCGGTGCCGAGTAGATGGTAGATGATTCTTTCGAAAACGCCGAGGAAGTGCACGCGTCCCTCGAAGACGGCAGCCATGTACGAACCGAGGTAGCGCCACGTCAAGCCGAGCGCGACGACGAGGGCGAGGAGGGTGAAAAGTAAGGTCATTTAGAATTTCTCTGGTTTGAACATGGCGTAGCCGATGAACATGAACATCAGTACCGCTACTACGAGTAGTAGGTCTTGGGTTAGTGTCATGCTCGCTCGAGTGCCCAAATGAATCCGAGCAGGGCGGCAGTGAACCCGGCGATGCCCAAAAGTGAGTAGATATCTGACATGGATCCAGTCTCGCCAGACGGTTCTAAAGAGAAACTTCAAAGTCAATCAACGGTCTTCATAATTTCTTTACGAAACCACTCTGTCGAGAGTCCGAGGCGGCATCTCTACACTGGACTCACGAGGCGAGAGGGGCGAGGCAGATGCGTAGTGATCTCGCCGGGTCCGTCCCACGAGACCGCACGCGATTGAGACGCTCGCAATTGGTGCGCGCGATGTCGCAAGACGATGGTCGTATGCGTCGCCACGTCGTTGGACTCGGAGTGGGCATCGTTTGCTCGGGGGCCTTCGCCGCCATCCTCCTAGCACTGCGCACCCACGTGAATATCTCTACCGTCACTCTGATATTCATCATTCCATCGATTGCGGCCGAGGTGGTGGGGGGTGTCCTCGCTGCGCTCTTCACGGTTGCCATCAGCGCACTGGCCATCGATTTCTACTTCATTCCGCCATTTGGCACCTTGTCAATTGGTTCCACTCAGAATTGGGTAGGCCTCGGGGTGTACCTGGTGGTGGTGGGTCTCGTTGCTATTGTTGTCGCGCGCTACAAGATTGCCCGCGCCAAAGCCGAACGCAACGCGCTCAATATGCGTCGCATCTTCGAACTCAGCCAACTACTGGTAGAGAACAACTCTGAAGAAGAACTGCTCGTGTCGATTGTGCGTGCGGTACAGAATGTCTTTGGCATCGAGGCCGTGGCGCTCTTCGTTCTCGTCGAGGGCCGCCTCAGCATCGCCGCGTCGGTCGGACCCGATTTCTCTGACGCTGAGTTAAGTCAGCTCGACCCTCAACCGGGACAGTCGGTGAGCATGTCCACAGCACTCGGTTCGACCACCGAGTTGCGGACCGTCTCACTAGCGGCGTCGGGTCGTCCAATAGGTGTTCTGGTCCTCAGGGGGGCTCGATTCTCCGACGAGGACCGTGAGATGCTCCTCACTTTCGCCAACGACGCCGCCATCGCCATGGAACGCGCACAGCTTCGCGAACAGGCTCGTCGCAGCACGTTGCTCGAAGAGGTCGACCGATTGCGCCACGCTCTCATGGGTGCCGTCTCGCATGACCTTCGCACCCCCCTCGCCACCATCAAGGTGGCGTCGTCGACCTTGGCATCGCACGCGCACCAGCTCACAGCGGAGGACGCTCACGAATTGCATGAACTGATCGAAATTGAGTCAGACCGCCTTACCCGCCTGGTATCCAACTTGCTCGACATGACGCGTATCGAAGCTGGCGTCTTTACAGTTCACCGCACGACGTCAGACGTGCGCTCCTTGATTGACGAAGCCGTCTCAGCGTTGGGACCAGGGCTACGTAGCGGCCGACTGGTAATCGATGCGCCACTTGGACTGCCCCCAGTGAACATCGACCAGTTGTTGATCACCCAGGTGCTGGTAAATCTGCTCGACAATGCGTTGCGTCACTCACCGGAGGATGGCCGCATAACCGTGACCGCGCGCCTTGACGGATCGCGAGTCACCGTCAGCGTGGACGACCAGGGTCCCGGCGTCGCCGCGGTCGACCGCCGCACCATATTCGATCGCTTCGTCCAGTTCGACACTGGCGGACGGGCCGGGCTCGGGCTGAGCATCGCCAAGACATTCATCGAAGCCCAACACGAGCAGATATGGTGCACTGAATCCCCCGGAGGCGGAGCGCGGTTCGTGTTCACGCTTCACGCCATGGGCGAGATGCGAGAGGGGTAGCAATGGCCAAGGTTCTCATCATCGATGACGACCGATCCTTGTTGCGCGCTCTGAGTCTGGGACTGCAGTCCGAAGGTCACCAGGTCAGCACGGCCCTGAGCGGGGAAAACGGATTGAGCAAGACGGCCATCACTCAGCCCGACGTCGTGGTGCTCGACATGGGATTGCCCGATATGGACGGACTCGAGGTGTGCAAGCGCATCCGCGAATGGAGTGATGTACCGATTATCATTCTCTCGGCCGCCGGCGCCGAGAACCGCAAGGTGACGGCCCTCGACGGAGGAGCCAACGACTACGTCACCAAACCCTTCTCAATGGTCGAGCTCGAAGCACGCATCCGTGCCGTCGTGCGCAATCGTAACCGCGAGTCTGAAGTCAGCGTCGGGGCAGAGTTCGAGTGCGGTCCACTCCACCTCGACCTGGTGCACCACGATGCGTCCCTCGGGGGCGAAAACGTCTCCTTGACCGCGAAAGAATTCGACGTACTCTCATTCCTCGCGCGGCACGCGGGTCGTACTTGTACGCATCAGATGATTCTGAGAGCAGTCTGGGGAACAGGTTATGGTGATGAGGCCCAATATGTACACACCTACGTTCACCGACTTCGCCACAAACTCAAGGACGAAAGCGGCGAGTTAATCCGAACGGTGCCCGGTATTGGCTATCTCCTCGAACCCGGTGAAGAGAGAGCAGGAGACTAGTTGCGGCATGTCGGCGAACAACTGACAGACGACGCGACGGAACTTCTTGACCGAGGCGGAGGGAGGGGTCGGTCGAAAGGAGCGGTCCTTCACTCCGCCGAGACACTGTGAGCACGAAACGAAACCGGGCTCGCCCGACGGGACGTGAGAATTGGTCAATGAACACCCGCGGCGGCGGCTGGAGAAACCTGCCTCTACCAGGTATTATCATATCTACCCCGCAACGGCTGTGAAACTTGCGTGGAACGGCCACGCTGCCGCGCAGCCGCCAGATGAGGTTTTTGACCATTTTCTAAAGGGCCGGCTGCCCTACGTTGGAGCGAGAGATCCGGTTCTTGCGGAGGTCGAGGTGAGCACACAGGTGGAGGACTTCTGCGAAGTCGCGTACTCTCGCCGCAAGACTGGTGCGCCCTAGGTGAAAATTGAGACGTCGCATCCACTCGGCGACTACTCAGAAACCGCGCAGCTCAAAAGTTGATGACTTCAGTGACTCCGTCGCGCGCGCAACACTCTCATCAAGACACCTAGATGCATTTTCGGAAGTGGACTTGCCTTTCCAGCGGCTGGTTGAAATCCATCCACAGAATGTTTGACCAATCGGCTTCGGACCACAATGCGCGTACCTTGTGCAACGCCTTGTGACCTTCCTCGGGAGTCCACTTAGGTGAAACGCTAGCCCGCGGCACCTCGCCGGCGTAACGGTGTGGGCGGACTGCGCAGTGCAGGGGGTTCGTCATTGATCTATCTGGCATTTTCAGCTATAAATAATTTGACACGGCGTCCGCGAGCAATTAAAGTTTCAACGGCGATAAAGCAGATCGACCCGGGTTGCAGATGAAAGGGGGGTGGACAATGATGAAGTCAGAACCCCCCAGTAGTAATTAGTTTCCTGCATCTCGGGGTTAGCGAGTTCACTGGTTTCCCGTACTGCCCGTTGAGGGTGTGTTTGGACATCTCTGAGTCTGTGTTGCCAGTTCATCGGTTCGAATTCGATTGACGAGTCTGTTCTGACGCGCCAACTCTTGGTTCGTGTGCAGTAGTCTCCCCGTTTACACATCCGGCCGGCATATTTCACGTACCGCTGCGCCCCCATGCAATCTTCCCGTCGCCTCGCCAAGTGGTGATTTCGAAGAAGCGATTATTCGTCACTTTTGGGGCACCCTTGCCCCCCCCCCCCCCCCCGACATAACCCCCCAATTACCTATCAAACTTTAGGAGTTTTTACCATGACCGAAAACAATTTCAGTGACATGATCAGAGAGAACAACCTTGACTTTGCGCCCGCGACGCTGGACTCGGCGCACATCGGTGACATCGAGGGTGGCTTCGGCACAATTTCGATGCACGATCATCAAGCACGAAACGGATGGCGAAGCAAGCTGGCCACGTTGTTTGCCATTATGGGCCCCGGAATCATCGTCATGATCGGCGATAACGATGCTGGAGCTTTTCAGACGTACGGTCAGGCTGGCCAACAGTACGGGTACTCAATGTTGTGGGTCATCTTCTTGCTGCTACCCGTGTTGATGATTTGCCAGGAGATGGTCGCACGCTTAGGAACCGTCACCGGAGTGGGTCACGCCCGGCTCATCCGCGAACGCTTTGGACGGTTCTGGGTGTTCTTTTCGATTCTCGACCTGGGCATCCTGGACACTTTGACGCTCCTTACAGAGTTCATCGGCGTGTATTTCAGCCTGGGATACTTCGGGGTGCCAAAAGCCCTCAGCGTCCCCGTTGCGGGGTGCGTAATCTTTGCCCTCGCGACGACTGGAAAGTTTCGCTTATGGGAGCGGTTCGTACTGATCTTGTCCATCGTTACATTGTTGGTGGTGCCGCTATCTCTACTTGCGCACCCACGGTGGGGCCAAATTGGCAAAGGATTCGTTTTTCCCCACGTGGCGGGCGGATTTAGTGGCCCTTCGATCCTCCTGATCGTGGGACTGATTGGGACCACCGTTGCCCCGTGGCAACTTTTCTTCCAACAGTCAAACGTTCTCGACAAGCGCATCAGCCCGCGTTGGCTACCCTACGAGCGCGCGGAGACTTTCTTCGGCGCTTTTCTCACCAGCTTGGGAGCGGCGGGGGTGATAATTCTCGGTGCAGTGCTCTACTTCTCAAAGAATTTTGGTCCGAAGAGCGGCATGGCCACCGACTCCGGCTCGTTCAATCACGCGATTGGTGCGACCCTCGGTCACGGCGCTGGGGCATTGGGTGCAATCGTGCTGTTGTTCTTCTCTCTGATCGGCGCCGCGGCAGTGCCGCTTTCGACGGCTTACGCCTTCAGCGATGCCTTCAACAAGCCTCACTCGCTGCATCGCGGGCTCAAGTCGGCGCCATTTTTCCATGGTCTGCGCGCTGTGCAGCTCTTGATCGGTGGCGCGATTGTGTTACTGGGTTCTAACGTGCTCCTCGCTACCCTTACCCAGTACGTGCAGGTATTGGCGGGGATCCTGCTCCCTTCAGCGACCCTGTTTCTCCTACTGCTCTGTAACGACACCGAGGTCCTTGGACCGTGGGTGAATGGGAAGGTTCAAAACTTCTTCACAGTGTTAATCGTCGGCGTTCTTCTCGTGCTGTCAGCAGACCTTACGATTGCCTCGCTTTTCCCTGGTCTTGACGGTCTCAAGTTGAGTCAACGGTGCTTCGAAGTAGCAGTGGTGGGGGCAATCGTCGTCGCCCCGTTCCTCTTCGCTGCGCGTCGGCGCGCGATCGCGAGCGGGCAAACCATCGACCATCGCGCGGCAGTTGCCCACTTGGACCGAAAGACATGGCGAATGAGGCCACTTGACCAGCTCGCCCCGCCTCCCACGAACATGTTGCGTTACGTGAGCCTCATGTCGCTTCGGCTGTACCTGTTTGTAGCAATGGTCGCCATCGGGGTAAAGGTGTTTCACCCATTCTTTCACTAGACGGGCTCAAACTGAACTACCGAGATCCATTTGTGCGAAAGTGAGTATTCGAGACGGGGGTGATCTGTCCGAAAACAGATCACCCCCGTCGCCGAGTGCCGCAGTACTCCTACCGTACGCGTGTAAAGAAACTTAAGATGATTTTCTGCAGTTGCCAACCCGCGGCCAAGACCAGGGTTACGACTTCGCGCATTCCGTCCCTGCGCTCGACGGCGCGCGGCCTACGGGTCTGAACGATGCGCATAATTTTGCGCAAAGGTCGCCCGGTCGGCGAGGGCCAATTCTGCGTAGTGCGGTCGATCCGAAGGTGAAGGTGACGCCGAGTCCAATGCGCCAAAAGTTGGCTACTGCACTTCGAGAGATGGCTCTCAGTCGTGCACACCTGGCTCGTGGTCCGCGTGATCCGCAGACTCCAGCTGGAAAGTCGAGTGCTCAACATCGAAGTGATTGGCCAGGCACTCCTGAAGGTGGTCGAGAACCCGCGCGGCGGTGAGATCACCGAGACATTCGTCGGTGACGACGACATGGGCAGTGAGCGCTGGTAAATCAGATGTCAGGGTCCACGCGTGGAGATCGTGAACCGCTAGGACTTCGGGGAGCTCTTGTATATGGCGGCGGACATCATCCAGATCGACAGCGTCGGGCGTTCCTTCGAGCAAGATGTGGCCAGACGCTCGGAGCAAACTCCACGCCGCACGAAGAATGAGTACGACGGCCACGAGTGAAGCGACCGGGTCGGCCCGGCGCCACCCAAGGGTGATTACGAAAATGCCGGCGATTCCCGTACCAATGAATCCGTACAGGTCCGTCAGGAGATGCTGAAAAGCGCCTTCAACGTTGAGAGAACTACGATTCCCTTTCGCCAACACCCATGTCGCTATGACGTTCACCACCACTCCGATGCTCGCGACAATGACGAGCGGGACGCCTTCCACCGAGGGCGGATCGATGAGGCGCCGGACTCCCTCGATGAGGACGAGCATCCCGATCACGAGCAGCGTCACACCGTTGACCGCGGCAGCGAGAATCTCGGCGCGCTTGAGCCCGAAGGTCCATCGGTTGCTCGCCGCTCGCTGAGCTAGGCGGATGGCCCATAATGAGCCCGCGATCGCGCCGACATCGGCGAGCATGTGCCCGGCGTCGGCGAGCAGCGCGAGAGAACCGGAGAGGAGCGCCACGGTGACCTCAACGAAAAGGAAGCAAATTATGAGGGCAAGCGCAAACCTCAGGTAGCGCGTGTCCACGTTGGCGCCGACACCACGCGAGTGATCGTGTTTGCCTCCACTGTGGTCGCGATTGCTGCCATCATGGCTGTGAGCACCTTGGTGTTGGGCGTGCCCGGAATCATCACTCACGACTGGATAACCTTCGTACTACTTCGGCGCCTGCAAGTTTCACGGTTGTGGCGCGACTCCATCGCAGTGAGCGCGGGACTAACAACATTCGTCACCACGCCACCACTCGCGACCTTCCCTCACAGCGACGCCGGCAACGAGAAGACCGACGACGGGGTCAAGCCACCACCAACCGAGAACGGTGTTCGCGGCGAGGCCCGCAAGTACGCCAACTCCAAGATAAGCGCACAAGAAATTTTGAGTACCCTCTCCTGCGGTGGCGCCCGATCCCAGTCGAGCGCCTAGGCGATGTTTGGCGACTCCGAGCGCCGGCATCACGGCGACGCTCAGCACAGTCAGAACCATTCCGACGATGCTGGTGCCGGGCTCGTGGTGCGTGAGGAGGTCGCGCAATGACTGCACCGCGACGTAGGGCGCGAGCAGCCAGAAACTGATGGCGACTGCCTTCTGTCCTTTCGCTTCGGCGGTTTCGGATAGGGTTCGCGAGCCCCTAAAGCGCCAAATGACGATGATGCTCGCAATGGCCTCAACGACGGAGGACAAGGCCCACCCGACTAGCGCAATTGACGCGGCTGCAATCCCTGCGGTGATGCCGACAGTGCCCTCAACCGTCATCCACACGAGGCTCAGCCACGACAGTCGGCGAACTATTTTGGCCCTGCGAATCCACGCTTCGTCGTGGTGCGCTTCCATAAGCCGTTGATTCTCGGGTACACGCTCGGCCCTCCCTCGATGAGCAGCGCAAGAGTCCGGCGCAGACGGCATCATTCGGCCAACCCGTACGTGGGACACAGCATGACGGCGTAGCCCGTGGCCTCTAGGACCCGCTCAGCGGCGGTAAGCAACTCGGCCAGCGGTGAGAGCACCAGAAAATAGAAGGATTGACGCCCATCCGGTCGAAAGTCGACGAGACCGCAGTCGCGCAGGCAAGCGAGGTGTTTCGAGACCGTCGATTGCGCCAAACCAAGGCACGCCGTGAGATCAACGACGCGGGCTTCTCCTTCGGCGAGGCGCCGAAGGATAGCCAAACGTCCCGGGTCGCCGAGTGAGCGGAACATTGCGGCGGCCGGAGCAACCTGGACCCGCTCGTCTCGACTAATCATCGTCATCGAGCGATGATAACACCGATGTAGCGATTGAAGTTCACCACTGCGGACCTGGGGTTGCGAGTTCGTGACTGGTCTTAGTAGCACCCGATAGACCGACACCCAACCTCAGTTCTGGACCCTGCCTCGCCCAGCCATCGGTCTGCCTCACTCCACTCGTGCGACTTTCGATGGCACGTCGTCCGACGAGTAACTGCGGACTCGGTGGCCTGCTCAAAGTGGTGCCGTGGGCGGAGCCATCGGGCTGGTGCGCCAGGTGGCTGAAGTGCGCTCGCACGAGTTCAAGCATCTGCGATTCCAAGTCCAGCTCATGAGGAGCTGCGTCGTCCCGATGCTGAGGTGACACTTCGCGCGATGTCACCAGTTCGATCTGCGGCGTCCGTCATGACTACCCCACACCCGTCTAGGGTGCGGTCGTCCGAGAAAGTGGCCGTGAGGTTCAAAAAGACTTTACTGGGACGTCAAGTCCCCCCTCGCCCACGACGTGAGGTCCTCTTGGACCCGAGCGACTCGGACGGCCCGCACCGCACCACCTTCATCTCCACCTCCACCCGAACGACAGTGCCCCCCTCCCCTCGCGCGCACTCGCCGCCCGGCCACTTTCTCTGACTGAACCCCCGGGCACGACGTCAACCCCCGAATCTGATCGACCCGCGGCGCGACGAGTCGAAACTTGATGCCTCTAGTAAGGGGCCGATTGACCCAATGGCCGACCTGGTGACCATGATCGACATGACCCAACCAGGACTCGCTTTCAAGCACCGCGCCGACACCCTGACGACCAGCATCCGCGGGCGTCACGCCCGCGCGGAGGCCGCCTCGAAGGAGAGCATCCCGTTGCACCTGGCCGACATCTTGCCCCTGACGATCCCCTACCCGCCTTGGACCTAGCGCCGACGACCAGAGCCATTGTCCCGACTGGGCGCATCCGCGTCACCGTCGGCGGCCAGAACCTCGACGAGTTGGTGGCTTGGTCTCCGGGACCTCTCTCGACGAGGCGAGACGGGCCCTGGGTGGTCTTTCGCCCGGACCCATCTGGGCAGGCGAGCCACCGAAACGACGGACGC
>JAYVNV010000063.1:0-5880 GCA_043758265.1 Acidimicrobiaceae bacterium | reverse complement strand
CAGCAGCGACCCTCATCCCGTACCCGAAATGGTTGAACCCGGCTGACAATACGTGGCAGATGGTGTCGGCCACGTTGGTCGGCCTTATGAGTTTGCCTGGATTAGCCGTTCTCTACGGTGGACTCGTCCGCAAGAAGTGGATCGTCAACACCATGTTGATGGTGTTCTCGGGTTTCTCGCTGACCCTCGTCGTGTGGATGCTTTGGGGCTACAACCTGGCCTTTGGTCCGATTTCGCACTTCGGCGCGACCGGTTCGTTTTGGAGTGGCTTCATTGGCCACTTCACGCCACTATCAACGGCCGGCGCGGAGCAGGGACAGGCGGTATCGGGAGCGAATACTCTCATCCCCTTCCACTTTCCTACCGCCACGCTGGCGTACTTCCAGTTCGTGTTCGCGGCGATCACGCCGCTGCTCTTCCTGGGTGGACTGGTCGGGCGCCTCAAATTTAAGGCGTGGCTCCTCATCGTGCCGCTCTGGATCACGATGGTCTACTGCGTCAACGCCTGTCTGCTCTGGGGCGGTGGCTTCTTCGCGCAAAAGGGCGCGGTTGACTACTCGGGTGGGTACGTCATCCACCTGAGCGCCGGCGTCGCGGCCTTCGTCGGTGCGGCGATCCTCGGGCCGCGCCGTTGGCAGGACCGGGAGAACGCGTTCCCGAGCAACCTGATGATGGTCGCGGTCGGCGCCGGCATCCTGTGGATCGGTTGGAACGGGTTCAACGGGGGTGACCCCTTCTACGCTGGCGCGAGCGCCGCGAGCGCTCTGTTGAACACCAACGTCGCAACGGCGATTGGCGTGCTCACCTGGCTGCTCTGGGACATGTTCTTCTCCAAGCAGAAGAAGCCAACGTTCCTCGGCGCGATTAACGGAATGCTGTGCGGTCTGGTCGCGATCACACCGGCCGCCGGATGGGTCAACGGCACTGGGGCCATCATTATCGGGCTCACGGCGTCGACGATCGTGTGGTTCGCATGGAACTTTCTCTCGAAGGTCCGTCCCTTCTCCAAGGTCGACGACGCCCTCGGCGTTGTCTACACCCACGGCATCGCCGGCCTAGTGGGCGGACTCATGGTCGGCCTGGTGGCTGACCCGGGCATGACCGAGTACGGCGTCACCGGCGCTCACTACAAGGGTGCGGGCGGCTTCTCGGTCGGTGGTTGGTTCTACACCAACTCGTTTCACCAACTTTGGGAACAGTTCCTAGCGGCGTGCTGGATCGTTGGCTACACGGCCGTGGGCACTGCCCTCATCTTCTTTGTGGTTAAAACGGTACTGGGTGGTGTGCGCGAGGACGATGAGACGCTGCGTATCGGTGACCTCGCCATCCACGACGAGGAGGCCTTCCCTGAGCCGACCTTCGGCGAGCCCGTAGGTTCACCGAGCCACCTGCACCCCGACAACGTTTGAGGAGTAGAGGATGAAGCTAGTCACCGCAGTCGTCAAGCCGTTCAAACTTGATGAGGTAAAAACCGCCGTCAAGGAAGTTGGCATCACGGGCATGACCGTCGCGCAGGTTCGCGGGTTTGGCCATACCGGTGGCCACACCGAGATCTACCGCGGCAAGGAGTACGAGTTCGACTTCGTTGACAAGATTCGCGTCGAGATCCTTTGCACCGACGAACTCGTTGAGACACTGATTGACGCGATTGTCAACGCGGCGCGCACTGACACGGTGGGTGACGGCCTGGCGTGGGTCACCGACATCGATCACGTGGTGCGTATTCGCACCAATGAACGAGGTCCCGCGGCGCTGTAACTCAGCCCGCCTGGCGAGCGACGGCCTCGGCGGCCGCCGCGGCAGTCGCGGGGTCACCCAAGTAGTCGGCGCTCAGAATGTTCAACTGGTTGTCCAAGGTCACGCGATACGGGATGCCGGTCGGGATCTCAAGGGTCGCGATCTCATCCTCGGGGATGTTCTGCAGGACCATGCGCAGCGCGCGAATCGAGTTGCCGTGCGCGACGACAATCACCGCACCGCCTCGAACCGCCTCACTGCGCAGGTCCTCGACAATGACGTCGGCGAAGTAGGGCGTCACTCGCGCCACGACGTCCTTAAGGCACTCCGTCGAGGGGATGAACTCTGACGGCACGTCGCGGTAACGCGGGTCGTGGCGGTTGCTACGCGGATCGGTCGCTGCGAGCGCGGGCGGAGGTACGTCATAGGAGCGCCGCCAAAGTTTCACCTGTTCGATGCCGAACTGATTCGCCGTCTCCAACTTGTCCTTGCCGGTCAGGTCGCCGTAGTGGCGCTCGTTGAGGCGCCAGTTGCGCCGAACTGGCAGCCACGAACGGCCGCTGGCGTGAAGCGCAATCTCGGCGGTGCGGATGGCCCTCGTCAGTACTGAAGTGTGCAGTACTCGCAGGTCCAGGTCGCGCTCGGCCGCTAACAGTTCCCCGGCTACTCGGGCCTCGTTCTCGCCCAGCGTCGTGAGGTCAACGTCGGTCCAGCCGGTGAAAAGGTTCAGGTCGTTCCAGAGTGACTGTCCGTGGCGCAAGAGGATGAGGTCGGGCACAGCCCCAGCGTACCCTCAGAGATTTAGGGATTTTCGTGCAGGGTCGAAGAGAAAGAAACCTATAAAAAACCTGTAGATTTTTGAAAGTGTCATAGTCACTATACATTTTCTTGACAAGAGAGGACTCAACTCTATATACTGGTCGTAGTGAGTCCTGGCTCGCCGGAGAAACCGGTGGGCGGGATGCGAATCAAGGAGAAGTTCATGGCAAAGGCAGTTGGAATTGACCTGGGAACCACCAACTCGGTGGTCAGCGTCCTAGAGGCGGGCGAGCCCGTCGTCATACCTAACGCCGAGGGTGGCCGTACCACGCCGTCGGTGGTGGGGTTCTCAAAGACCGGTGAGGTTCTCGTCGGCGAGGTCGCGAAGCGCCAGGCCATCACCAATCCCGAGCGCACCATTCGTTCAGTCAAGCGTCACATGGGGGAGAACTGGTCGGTCGACATCGACGGGACCAAGTACACCGCGCAGGAGATCTCGGCGCGCATCCTCCAGAAACTAAAGCGCGACGCGGAGGCCTACCTTGGCGACTCGGTGACCCAGGCCGTCATCACCGTGCCGGCCTACTTCAACGACGCCCAGCGCACCGCGACCAAGGAAGCTGGTCAGATAGCGGGACTCGAAGTACTTCGAATCGTCAATGAGCCAACGGCCGCCGCGCTCGCGTACGGCCTCGACAAGGGTGGCCAGGAGCAGACCGTGCTCGTCTTCGACCTCGGTGGTGGCACGTTCGACGTCTCGGTCCTCGACATCGCCGACGGTGTCTTCGAGGTCAAGTCGACCCACGGTGACACCCACCTCGGTGGTGACGACTGGGACGACGCCGTGATGGAGTGGCTGGTCAAGACGTTCAAGGACACCGAAGGCGTTGACCTGTCGGCCGACAAGATGGCGGTACAGCGTCTCAAGGAGGCCGCTGAGAAGGCGAAGATCGAACTCTCCGCCGTACAGGACACGACCGTCAACCTGCCGTTCATTACCGCAACGGCCGACGGCCCTAAGCACCTCGACATCAAGATCAGCCGCGCGAAGTTCAACGAGTTGACCCAACACCTCGTCGAGCGCTGCCGTAAGCCGTTCGACCAGGCGATCAAGGACGCGGGCCTGACCCTCGACAAAATTGACCACGTCATCATGGTCGGTGGTTCGACGCGCATCCCGGCCGTCCAAGAGCTCGTCACCAAGGTGACGGGCAAGGAGCCCAACAAGAGCGTGAACCCCGATGAGGTCGTCGCCATTGGTGCGGCCGTCCAGGCCGGCGTCTTGAAGGGCGACGTGAAGGACATTTTGCTGCTTGACGTGACACCGCTGTCGCTCGGTATCGAGACCAAGGGCGGCGTCATGACCAAGATCATTGAACGCAACACGACAATCCCCACGAAGAAGTCCCAGACCTTCACGACGGCCGACGACAACCAGTCGTCCGTTGAGGTTCACGTCCTACAGGGCGAGCGTGAGATGGCTTCTTACAACCAAACGCTGGGCAAGTTCCAGCTCGTCGGCATCCCGCCGGCGCAGCGCGGCATCCCCCAGATCGAGGTGACCTTCGATATCGACGCCAACGGCATCGTGCACGTCTCAGCGAAGGACCAAGCGACGGGCGCGACCCAGTCCATGACCATCACGGGCGGCTCCTCGCTCTCCAAGGAGGAGATTGATCGCATGGTGCGCGACGCCGAGTCCCACGCCGAGGACGACCGTCAGCGCCGCGCCGAAGCTGAAGTCCGCAACAACGCCGACGGCCTGGTGTACCAGACCGAAAAGTTGCTGAAGGATCAGGCCGAGGCTTTCCAAGGCACCGAACGTGAGGACGTCGAAGCGGCGCTCAACGCGTTGAAGGAAATATTGAGCGGTACCGACATCGAGGCCATCAAGGACGCGACTGAGAAGTTGCTCACGACGAGCCAGGGCTTCAGCCAGCGCCTCTACGAAGAGGCCGCCAAGGCGAACTCACCGGAACCGTCGGCGCCCCAGGGCAACGACGACGACATCGTCGACGCCGAAATCGTTGACTGACCGTGAGCGACGAAGTTGTAGAGAACGACCCCGCGGCGGCGTCGACCGACGTCGCCGCGGGGATCGTCGATGAACGAAGCGACGTTGAGCGCGAGCGTGACGAGTACCTCGACGCGCTCCAACGCCTCCAGGCGGACTTCGAGAACTATCGAAAGCGCGTGGCGCGGTCCTCTGAGGAAGCGGCCACGCGCGCGGCGGGTAACGTGGTCTCGAAGATGCTGCCGGTGCTCGACGCCTTCGACCTCGCCGACGCGCACTTCTCCAGTGCACCGTCAGACGAGTCGCAAGCGCTGACCCAGGCGAGGGCGCTGTTGCTGGACGCGCTCACCAAAGAGGGACTCGAGCGTATCGACGCCGTGGGCGTCGCCTTCGATCCCCAGATCCACGACGCGGTCGCCCACGTCGCGGGTGACGACGGTCAGATCGTCGATGATGTGCTGCGGGCCGGGTACCGCTGGAAGGGCGCGGTGCTGCGCCCAGCAATGGTTCGAGTGAAGGGCTGACCAGGTGGCCGAACGCGAGTGGTTCGACAAGGACTACTACAAGGTGCTCGGACTAACGCCGAGTGCGACGGACAAGGAGATCACTCGCGCGTACCGCAAGCTCGCCAAGTCCTCGCACCCCGACACGAATCCCGGCTCTGAGGAAAAGTTCAAGGGGGTCTCCGTTGCCTACGACGTGTTGGGTGACGCCGAGAAACGCAAGGAGTACGACGAGGTCCGACGGCTCGGTCCGGCCGCGGCTGGTTTCGCAGGCCCCGGCGGGCAGGGGCCCGGCGGCTTCAACTTCCAGACCGGTGACCTGGGTGACCTCGGTGACCTTTTCGGGGGACTATTCGGTGGTCGTCGCCAACGCGCCCAGCGGGGTGCTGACCTAGAGACTGCGCTGCACTTGGGGTTCCGCGACGCGGTGCTGGGCGTCACGACGTCAGTCAATCTGCCGAGCAACGACGCCTGTCATACCTGCGGCGGGCGAGGCGCTGCACCGGGCACTGGTTTTGCGACGTGCGAACGTTGCGGCGGACGCGGCGTTTTGAACGATGACCAGGGTCCGTTCGCGATGTCGAGCGTCTGCCCGGTCTGTCAAGGTCGAGGGGGGCGAATCATCACGCCCTGTGCGACCTGTCACGGCACTGGACGCGAACCGTCGTCACGCAAGGTCAACGTTCGAATACCAGCCGGCGTCGTCGACGGCCAGCGCATTCGGTTGAAGGGTAAAGGGAACCAGGGGACCCATGGCGGTCCGGCCGGCGACCTCTTCGTCGACGTGCACGTTTCGCTCGATCCGCGCTTTAATCGCAAGGGCCGCCACGTGACGACTACGGTCAACGTCGCGCTCACCGCGGCGAT
>JAYVNV010000062.1:0-5971 GCA_043758265.1 Acidimicrobiaceae bacterium | reverse complement strand
CGGCCAGATAGTCGTGCTCAGCCAGTCGAACCAGCACGTCCTTGGCGGATTCGAAACGCACCGGCGGCACCTCGTCCAGTCCGAGCCGCAGGGCCAGTTCCTCACGTGGGTCGAGTGCGCTCATCGAATCTGTCCCTCTCCTCGTACGACCCACTTGAGACAGGTCAGTTCTCGAAGCCCCATTGGACCCCGCGCGTGCAGCTTCTGGGTCGAGATGCCCACCTCGCCCCCCAGTCCCAGTTCGCCACCGTCCACGAAGCGAGTGGACGCGTTGACGACGAGCGCCGCCGCGTCGACCCGTTTGACCCAGGCTTCGGCATTGGCGACGTCACGAGTGATGATCGCCTCGCTGTGGCCCGTGCCGTAGCGCGCGACGTGTGCGATCGCGTCATCGAGCGAGGAGACGATCTTGACCGCGAGGATCAGGTCGAGGAACTCGTGCTCGTAGTCGGCCTCGGTCGCCGCGATGGCCGCGGGCAGAATCGTGAGCGTCTCGCGGTCACCGCGAAGCTCCACGTCGGGCATGGCCTCAGCGAGCGCCGGCAGGAAGGTGGTGGCGAGCGCCTCGTGCACCAGCACGGTCTCGGCCGCGTTGCACACGCCCGGCCGAGATGTTTTCGCGTTGCGCACGATCGCGACCGCCTGATCGACGTCGGCGGTGGCGTCAACGTAGATATGACAGTTGCCTTCGCCGTCGAGGACGTAGGGCACCCTCGCGTGCTCGCGCATCGCGGCGATCAGGCTGGGACCACCGCGAGGAATGAGGCAGTCCAGGACATCGGTCAGTTGCATGAAGGCATTGGCAGTCTCGTGCGAGGTGTCCTCGACCAGCGAGACGCCAGCGCTCGCCAGACCCTCCTTCTCGAGCGCTACGTGCCAGAGTTCGACGATGAACCGGTTCGTGGCGAGGGCCGACGACGAGCCGCGAAGATAGGCCGCGTTGCCGCTGCGCACGCAGAGGCCAGCGACGTCGCTGGTCACGTTCGGACGGTTCTCGTAGACCACGCCGATCACGCCCAGGGGCACGCGAAGTCGTTCGACGCGAAGTCCATTGGGACGGATGCTCTCATCGGTCGTCTCGAAGAGGGGGTCCGCGAGGGCGGCGATCTGGCGAAGCGCGCTCGACATTGCACCTACGCGTTCGCGGGTGAGTGTCAATCGGTCGACGCCGGCCGCCGACTCGTCGTAGGCCGCAACTTCAACGGCATTGACGGCCAACAGTTCGTCGCAGCGCTCTTCTAACTGGTCGGCCACGTTCGCGAGGACCGCGCGGCGCTGCTCGTCACTGGCTTGGCCGAGCGCCGTCGCGGCCTCGCGCACGGCGTGTCCCTGCTGCGCCAATCCAGGTGTCGTCATTCCCTCATCGTAATGGAGGCCGCTAGGTCCGGCGAAGCAGCACCAGGTCGTCGCGATGTACGACAACGTCGTCGCCCTCGTGGAACGATTCGCCACTCACGCGTACGAGGCCCTTGGCGAGCGTCGCGCCGTCGGGCCCCTTGATTTCGACGGCGTCGCCCTCGACGAAGGTGCCCGTGTGCGATTCGACGCCAACGCGCAAGAGAGAGCGTCCGTGGTGCTCGAGTGCCTGCAACGCTCCCTGATTAATGTGCAACGAACCCTGACTCGCGACGGCGAAGGCAATCCACGCCTTTCGCGCCGACAGTCGTTCCGGACGGGGGTGGAACGTCGTTCCAAAACCTGTTGCGTCACTAAGCGCGTGCAGCAGCGCGTTGTGCGCGTGCGCCGGTGCGATCACCGTCGTGACACCCGACCAGGTCGCCATACGAGCGGCCGCGAGCTTCGACGCCATTCCACCACTTCCCACACCGGAACGACTGGAGCCGGCCGCTTCAATCAGGTCGCTGTCGAATGCGGTGACCTCCTCAATCAACGTGGCCGTGGGGTCGAGGTGGGGATCAGCGGTTAGTAGACCCTCGGTGTCGGTCAAGAGCACCAGGTGCGACGCGCCAACGAGGTTGGCCACCAACGCGGCCAAACGGTCATTGTCACCAAAGCGGATCTCCTCGTCGGCAACGGCGTCGTTCTCGTTGACGATCGCCACGACGTCAAGGCGGCACAGCGCCTCCAAGGTTCCTCGGGCGTGCAGGTACTGGCCCCGATGTGAGAAGTCGAGTGGCGCGAGCAGTACCTGTCCCACCTTGGCGCCGACCTCGGCGAAGGCGTTGTGCCACGCGTGCATCAAAAGCGGTTGACCGACGGCCGACACGGCCTGCAGGGTGACGCTGTCCAAGGGGCGGGGCCGGTCTCTACCGACCTCGGCCCACCCAGCGGTGATGGCGCCCGAGGTGACGACCGTGACGCGCCAACCCTTCTCACGAAGGTCGACCACATCAAGGGCAACGTTGACCATCATGCCGTAGGCGACGTCACCCGCGTCGTCGGTGATTGACGACGTGCCGATCTTGACGACGACGTTACGCGTTGTCATCGGGCTCCCCGAGGTCCAGGCGGCCGTGGCGGGCCAGGCGTTCGCGTCGCGTGGCGCGGTGGTGATTGCCGCGGTCGAGACCGGCGCTCACGTCGTCGCGCCACCATTCGAACGACAATGGACCGATATTGACAATGTCGCCGTCGCGCACTCCGGCGCGCGTCAGCATGCGGTCGACGCCCAATTTTCGCAGGCGACGCACGATCTCGGCGAGCGCCTCGTCATCGGTGAGGTCCTGGAAGCGAACGGCGCGAATCGCGGGCCGACCGTCGACCACCCACTCCCCCTCGGCGCGCCGCTCAATGGTGATCTCGTCGGGCAGGGGACGGTGGATCACCACCTCATGTTCGAGCAGCTCGACCTCTTCCACACGGACCTGCACGACGAGACCGGCCAGCTGCGCGACCAGGTGGTCGACGCCCTCGCCCGTGATGGACGAGATCGTGTGCACGTCCTCCATCTCGTAGGCGGCGACGTCCCCCTTCGAACCAACAACCACGCGCGGGCGCTCTAAAAGGTCGGACTGGTAGTCGCCCAGTTCGCGCAGCAAGACTTCGAGCTGTCGTTGTGGCGCAAGCGGCGCGAACTCCGAGAGGTCCAAGAGGACGCACAGTACGCGCGCGCGCTCGACGTGGCGCAAGAAGTCGTGACCGAGGCCGCGCCCCTCCGCGGCGCCCTCGATCAGGCCCGGAATGTCGGCCATGACGAATTCGGTAGCGTCACCGGGGCGAGCGGAACGTGCACCCACACGAACCACGCCGAGGTTCGGCACCAGTGTGGTGAAGGGGTAGTCGGCGATCTTTGGACGGGCCGCTGAGACGCGCGCGATGAGCGTCGATTTGCCGACGTTCGGGAACCCGATCAGTGCGACATCGGCTTGCAACTTCAATTCGAGGTTGAACCAGTTCTCCTGACCGACCTCGCCCTGTTCGGCGAAGGCCGGTGCGCGGCGATTGTTCGAGAGGAATCGCGCGTTTCCCTGGCCACCGAGGCCACCCTCGGCGGCGAGCCAGCGGTCGCCGGCGCCGGCGAGGTCGACGAGCTGCTCGCCGTCGCGGCTGTAGACCATGGTCCCCACGGGCACAATAACTACCGTGTCTTTGCCCTTGGAACCGTGCTGGCGTTTAGAGGTGCCGTGCTGGCCGTCGGTGGCCCGGCGAAACGGGTGATCACGGAAACCGAGCAGCGAGGCCTGATTGTGGTCGGCGACGATCCAGACGTCGCCGCCCTTGCCACCGTCGCCGCCGTCGGGGCCGCCCTTGGCGACGTGGGCCTCCCGTCGGAAGCTGACGCAGCCAGCTCCCCCGTCACCGGCTTTGGCGTGGAGTTGCGCCGAATCAACGAAGGAGGACATGGCTCCATCCTACGGGTCGAGTTCGTCGCCCCTAATTAGCGTTCGCCCCGCTTATCGACGTCAGTCGCTCCCGTTGGAGGCCGCCGAGGTGGCCAAGCGCTACGCCTCATCACGGTGACCACACGCTGGTATGACCCTGACGCGACCATCGACCATGAGCGACTGTGAGCGAACTTTTGAATCGCCAAATCTTGAACCCGGACGCTCACATTGTGTCCGAGCACGATCACCTTCGCGTGGGGGTGACTTCCATAAACGTCGCTCAGCGTCCGCGCCGCACGCCGTTTATCACCATTCCAGCGTCAAAGCGCGGCCTTGACACGTGGGCACTCCTTGCTCGGGCGCTCCTCCTCACGTTAACGACGAGCAATTCGCGCGTGGCGTCGACGTTGAACGCCACCGACGCGCTCTTTAGGCGAGCAACGCAGCCATCGCCTGGCCGGGCAACTGCGCCTCGCCGCACGCTTCGTCGACGCGCAACGCTGCACACTCCGATTGGCTGCGCCGCCACGATCGGCGCAAGGAATTCATCAGCGCACGCAAGGTCCGACACTCACTGCGCTAGTGCGGTGAGTGCTTCGTCGAACAGTTCTTGATGCCGGGCAACGTGGGCGATGGTCGTGGCCGGACACATGAGAGCCATATTGTGAAACGGTGTCAACAGGACACCGCGATTGAGACAATAGAGGTGCAGGTAGTCCTCCAATTGCGGGTCGGCGCTCGCCATCGATGCGCCACCGCAGCTCGGCGCAGGATTCGCGAACCGGTATTCGCAGCGCGCCCCGAGTTGGCTGATGGACCAGGGCAGATCGTGACGGTCGATGGAACGCTGCACGCCCTCGGAGAAGGTGGTGGCGAGCCGCTCCATAGAGTCGAAGGCGTCGTCGGTGAGGACCTCTCCCAACACCGCGCGCATCGCGGCGAGGCTCATGGCGTTGCCCGCGAGAGTGCCGCCCACGCCACCAACGTCGACGATGTCAGCGCCACTCGTGAGCGCGGCGACGACCCGATCGGCCAGTGCTTCGGTGAGCCCGAAGGCGCCACAGGGAACGCCACCACCTAGCGACTTACCGATTGTCACTGCGTCGGGCGTAAGTCCGAAGCGCTTCGTCGCCCCACCGGGTCCGGCCGAGAACGTGTGGGTCTCATCGAGGATTAACAGTGTCCCCGCGTTGTCGCAGAGCTGACGCAGGCCCTCAAGGAACCCCGGCTGAGGCAGGACGATACCGATGTTGGTGAGCGCCGGTTCGCTCAATACCGCCGCGACATCGCCGAAACTCAGTTCACGCTCCAACGCAACCAGGTCATTGAACTCAACGACCCGCGTGGTGGTCGTCGGGTCAACCGCGGGAGCGACGTTGCCCGGGCGCGACACGCCGCGGCCATGTTCGTCAACGACGACGAAGGTCTCGTCGACCGAGCCGTGGTACGAGTACGAGAAGACGAGGATCTTCGGACGGTTGGTCACTAAGCGCACCAGTCGAAGCAGCCAGCGGTTCGCGTCGGTCGCCGACAGGGTGAACGACCACTGCGCCATGGCGAAACGACGCGACAGCTCGGCCGCCACCCATTCGCCATCCTCGTTGGGCAACATGGTCGTCACACCACCGTCGACGCCAATGCGTCGCTGCATCGCGGCCATCAAAGCATCGGGCGAGTGCCCGGCCATGGCACCGGTGTCGCCGAGGGCGAAGTCGATCAACTCGTGGCCGTCGAGGTCACCGATCACGGCGCCGTGGGCCCACGAAAAACCAAGCGGGAACCCGCCGGCCCACTTGTTCATCCACGTCATCGGGACTCGCCCAAAGAGATGGTTGGCGCTCTCGTGGAGTTGGAGCGATCCCGGGTGCTCACTCCGGTACTTTCGCTCCTCCGAGGCCAACAATTCAGTCAGTTTCTGGCGATTCAGCAAGTTCATGGCGCCATAGTAGAGCGTAAAAGTTACGATCCGGTACGGTCAAGATTTTGGAAACTGTCGTTGACCAGTGATTTTGTAAAGTTCGCTCACCTGTCATCGACGAAAAGTTCCGAGGAATCCCCATATATGCCCAATTCTGCGTAAAGATAGCCAAGGTTGCTGGGAACACTCCCAGTCCGATTCAACGAATAGTAAGGAGTCGACCGGTGAACAAGGCCGAGTTGGTAGATGCAATTGTTGCCGAAAGTGG
>JAYVNV010000061.1:0-17644 GCA_043758265.1 Acidimicrobiaceae bacterium | reverse complement strand
AGGCGTCGGCCACGACATCCCCGTATGGACCGGCAAGTCACCATTTCTTCGTCGACTTCGCGCTGGCGCCATCGGCGCAGACGTTTCACTTCGGAACTCCTCAGATCCAACGTCAGTATGGCACTGGCGTGACGTCTCGCTCCATCTATAGGACCAAGCAGACGCTCGTGTCCGTCGACATCCTGAGCACGAGCGTCCCAGCCAAGCGAGTGGGCCCCTATCTGAGAAGTTTTCTCCCGACGACCCACGGCGGTCGAGTCTTCAGGTGGCATAACCTGCCGGCCGCGACGGAGTTCACTCCTGGCTGCGACCCGTCAGGTCAGTGCAACGGCATCGTCGGAAGCTTGGTCGTGCTTGACGGGAAGAGCATCTACGACCTCTTCACATCTCAGAGCGACGCGGTCAAAGCCCACTCAGTCATCAACTCTTTTCGCCTGCTCTCCTAATCATTTAAGGGGCTGTGGCGACGAGTCTCACCACTATGACCAGCCAATGAGTGTGATACGAACTACTGATTTACTCAGTGAACGACCACCGTGCAGTACAAGGTTTCAGACCAATGACTGCCTTTTTTGGCGCAGCCATTTCCATGTTGAGTGTCGTATTGAGCGGCCCAGTGGCCGGGGCCAGCTCGGTGACCATTCCTCCCACCATTCCGACGGGTGCCACGTCACTTACGTGGTCCTACCCCATGCCAGTGAATTCCAAGGTCACCGCGAATCACTAGCCCAAAGTCCATTGCTCGGGTGCGCGGGCTACTCAACGGCCTCCCGTCAACTGCCACCTCCGGAACGACGGTCGGTACCACTGACGTCATCATCAACTTGCCATCGATTCTCTTCTACCACCCCAAGTAGCGTCATCTCACGGTGCGAGTCGGCTTCCAGCTTGGCGCGAGCCCGACGGCGCTGATCTCCATCAACGGCAACGGTCGCACCATGCCTCGCGGCACCCCATCACATCGTGCTCGCTACAACACCATCGTCCACATCATTTCGCCACGAGGTCAACCGCTGGCGTGAAACCCAATGGGCTCTGCATTTTGTCCACGTAGCGACTTCATCAAACGTCAGTAGTCGCAGATTTTTTTGTCTGGATTACTGCAACGAGACGGATGGCTCTCGTTCGCAACTACTCTTGCCTATTCATGACTAAGTAGGTAAACTTAGTCATGAATAGAAATTCGGCAATAGGAGATAACTCGGTGACCACGCAGATAAAAAAAGAAACTGCTGTCGAGGAGATCAAACGGGCGAGCAACTTCCTGCGTGGCGGCATCGCAACCGAACTCGAAAACGTCCTCCCCAACGTATCGAATGAGAGTGAGCAGTTACTTAAGTTCCACGGCATCTACGCCCAGGACAACCGTGACGTGCGGCGCGCGCGCTCATTGAAGGGTGAGATGCTCGACTACATCTTCATGACGCGCGTGGCAATACCCGGCGGTCGACTCTCGAGCGAACAGTGGCTGGCCCTCGATCACATCTCCACTGAGTTGGCCGACGGCACCATTCGTCTGACGACCCGCCAGGCCGTTCAGTTCCACGGCGTAGTGAAGGACGGACTTCGACCGCTGGCACTCGCCCTCGATGGTCATCTCATGACGTCATTTGGCGCCTGCGGTGACGTCGTGCGCAACGTTGTATCGTGCCCCAACCTACAATCTGACGCGAGCGACGAGCGTCTCGCGACGATTGCTTCGACGCTTGCGCGAACGTTTCGCGCCACGACGAGTGCGCACTGGGAGATTTTTGTCAACGGTGAGAGGGCGGCGTCGCGTGTCGAGGTTGAGGAACGACCCTTTTACGGCGACACGTACCTCCCGCGAAAATTCAAGATTGCCGTCGCCCACCCCGAAGACAACTGCGTTGACGTCTTCGCCCAAGACATAGGTTTGATCCCCGGCGAGCATCCCGAGGCCGGTGCCGGTTTCACCATGGTCGTCGGCGGTGGTCTCGGCCGTTCCTACACCAACGCCGACACCTTCGCTCGACTGGCCGATCCGATGTCGTTCGTTACTTACGAGGAGATTGACGAAGTAATTTCTGCGGTGCTCTCGACCTACCGCGATTTAGGCGACCGCACTGACCGCAAGCGCGCTCGAATGAAGTACCTCGTGAGCGACCTCGGCTACGAGCAGTTCCGCAAGGAGGTTGAAGCGCGTCTTGGGCGCGAACTCCGCGCGGCGATGCCGTTGCCGACGCGTTTCGACGCCAATGACCACCTGGGATGGTCTCCACTGGCTGACGGTACGCACCAGCTCGGCGTACGAGTCTCGGCCGGACGCGTTCGTGACGATGACGTTCAACGGCTCCGCTCAGCGTTACGGCGCATCGCCGAGACCATGGTGGTCACGTTCTTCATCACACCACAGCAGGACGTTCTGATCAGTGGCATCCCCGCCACTGCGCGTGACGCCGTCGAAATGCTCCTCGTCGAGCATGGCGTTCGACTCGACAGTGCTCTCGGTGCCGTTGAGCGCACGGCGCTCGCCTGCCCTGCCCTGCCGACGTGCAGCCAAGCCCTCACCGAAGCGGAGCGCCGTCTCCCTGAACTAGTAGAGAGTATCGAGGGCGAACTCGCTCGGCGCACGCGCACACGACGCCCCCTCCAACTGCGCATGACCGGATGCCCCAACGGCTGTGCGCGACCGGCCGTCGCCGAAGTGGGTGTTGTCGGACGCACTAAGTCGACCTACGATCTCTACGTCGGCGGTGGACTACGGGGTGACCGTTTAGCGACCCTCTATCGCGAGAAGGTGCCATTCGCTGAGATCTCAATGCTGCTCGGCCCGCTCTTCGACCGCTGGGACAACGAAGGCGAACCGGACGAAGCCTTCGGTGATTTCATTGATCGCGTTGGCGTCGAATGACGGTCTACTTGGTCGGCGCCGGCCCGGGCGAGGCCGATCTACTCACCGTTCGCGCGGTGGCGCTCCTCGCCTGCGCCGACGTCGTCGTTCACGACCGATTAATCGAGAAGTCGGTTCTCGCCCTCGCGCGCGCCGACGCCGAACTGATTGACGTGGGTAAGGAGCCGGGCTCGGGGGCCTCTCAGCAGCTCATCAACGAACTGATCATCTCTTTGGGTCGCAATCACGGTTGCGTCGTACGCCTAAAGGGTGGTGACCCGTTTGTCTTCGGGCGCGGTGGCGAAGAACTGATCGCGCTGCGTGACGCCGGTGTTGAGGCTGACGTGGTGCCCGGTGTCACGTCAGCGTTCGCAGGTCCAATGGCCGCGGGCATCCCGGTGACCCACCGTGGGATGACGCGGGGCGTCACGGTAGTGACCGGCCACGTCGCCGACGTGGACGATGGGTACTTTCGCAGCATCGCTAACCCGGATTTTTCACTCGTGATCCTGATGGGTGTCGCGCGGCGTGCTGACATCGCGCGCCAACTTATCGAAGGCGGTCTCTCGATGGATACGCCGGTCGCAGTCATTGAGCGCGCCTGGACGAGTCGCCAGTGGGTCACCCGCGCGAAGCTGCACGAACTTGGCTCGCTCGATGTTGTCTCCCCCGCCATCATTGTGGTCGGTGCGACCGCGGCGCTCTCGTTGCGTGACCTCATGTTCCAGACCTCGACTGCGCCGTAACAATGCTGCCGCTCGCCTTCAAACTGGAGAATAGACCAGTGCTGGTGATTGGCGCTGGACGTGTTGGCACGGGCAAAGCGCAGCTCCTCATCGACGCCGGTGCACGCGTGACGATGGTGTCCCAAGCGCTTCTTAGACCACTTCCCCACGGCCTGCACGCCTTCGAGGAGCGCGAATACGCGCGCGGCGACCTTCGCGGTTTCGCGCTTGTCGTCGCGGCGACGGGTGACCCTGATGTCAACGACCTCATCGTCAGCGAGGCGAGGGAACTGGGGCTCTGGCTAAACGTCGTCGACGACCCCGCCCGTTCCGACTTTTACTTTACGGCCGTTCATCGAGACGGCAAAGTGGTGGTTTCCGTTTCGACCGAGGGGGCGTCGCCGGCTCTTGCTCAAGAGATACGTGACCTTATCCGACGTCACCTGCCCGAACATCTCGGTGAGGTTGCAATCCAGTTGCGCCGCGAGCGAACGGCGCTGCACGAGAGTGGTGCGAGCACCGAGGATGTGAACTGGCGGCCGAGGATCCGAGAACTGCTCACCCCGCGCGACTGAAGAGCGCCGAAGCGTTCTCATACTCGCTTAAGTTGTGAGAGCCTCATGGGTGTTGAACGGTCGTCGAAAATCCGACTTATTCGATTTGCGAAAGGAACCGCCAATGACGGAGCAGCTACTCGTGACCTCATCGCGCGGCTTCATCACTCAGCACTGAATCCTGCAATTTTTTTGGTTCGGCTAACTCGTGCGTGGCACTTTGCGAAAGGCCCGGCGAATGAGCAACGACTAACTTATTGTCTCTGCGCGTGACGGTGCAGCGCGTGTCCTTATCGCTGACCACAACATCGCCATTGCACGGGTCGTGTTGACGTCGTCAGTCGCCGCCGTCATCTACGGCCCATGTTCGCTTAGGGCCGGTCAGCGAGAACGATGAATCATCTCTGTACGGTCTTAAGTACGAGGCGAACGAGAAGTCAAAGATGGCTACCGAACGAGTGGCGCTTGCATTCCTAAAGTCACTAAACACGTGTTCGACGATGAATTTTTTTGTGTGATTGCGTTTTGAAAAACAGAACTGTTGTTCCCTCGGTTTCAACGTCGATATCCTCGATCTGGCACGCGCGCAAGTTTGAGCCCTGGCGCAACTTCAGTAGTCGGCGACGACTTGAGTTAGAACTCGACCACAGTCCCAAGGAGAGACGCCGATGACAGCTATCCCAACACGCCAAGCCGTCGCCGCCAGTTTGTGCTTGCTCGTAGTGCTCGTCGTCGCTTCTATTGGTGGTCGCGCCCAAGCTGTAAAACCGGCGACGCAGACCACCCAACAGTCAGCGTTTCGTCCCGCCCTTGCCATCAATGGCCTCTGTAACTTGACCGGTTCGCTGAACCGTTTGACGGTCGTGCGAAACCGCCCACTGAACCCTGCGACGTTCACCTTCTCGGCCTCCCAATCTTTGCGACCGTCGGATCGCTCGGCACACCGACCCAGGACACCGTCCGTTCGCTGCTGCACAGTAACGGCGTTCCCCAACTCTTCGTTAACTCCGGCTCACGCGACTGGAACAACCCGAACGTGTACCCCGGTCTCTTTGGTTGGCAGCCCAGCTACAACGAGGAGAGCATGATCTTCGCGAAGTACATCAGGTCGAAGTACCCCAAGGCCAGTGTCTGCTATCTCGGCCAGCAGGACGACTTCGGCGCTGACGGGCTCGCCGGGTTGATCGCCGGTGGCGTGACGCCGTTGGACACACGGCTCTACTCCGTTGTTGCCCTCCTCTTGTCCAATGGCAGCTCGCTCGCGCCCTACATCGCAACCTTCCAGAGCGATAAGTGCAACGTGGTCGTCCTCGACACGATCCCTGGTGCCACGGACGCCGCCCTGGGCGCGGCGTTAACGCTCCGCTACTCGCCCCAATGGGTCATCTCAAGCGTTGGCGCGGACCCGACGAATGTTGCGCTGCCCTTCGCTGCGGCGCCAACCGACCCCGAGATCGGAGCCATCTCCTTCAGCTACTTGCCGACCACCACAACCAAGAGCGTGTGGATCCCGTGGATCCGCAAGGTCCTGACGGCCGACAAGACGGGCTTCCCCGGCTTTAGCGCCTCGACGACACTGGACGGAAACATGGCTTACGGTGCGGCCTTCGGCGTGGCCTTCGTAGAGGCACTCAAGGCCACCGGCACGAACCTGACGCGCGCCACTTTCTTGAAGGTTTTGACGACGATGTCCTTCACGCAGACGCCCTCGTTGGTACCGCTCACCTACACCAAGGGCAATCACCAGGGTCTAAACGGTGGGTACATCACGACCGTGGTCAGTGCCACCGCAATGAAGCCCGTGACTGGCACGATTTACACGACTGACAGCTCGTCGGGCCCGGTCGTCATTGCGAAAAAAATCAGCACGGGCATTCCGTCCTGGCTGAAGTAAAAGTCCTCGCAGTCCCAACTTCTCCGCCCGGTGCCTCGCACCGGGCGGAGAAGTTGCGCGAATGTGTCGTGTGGGTCGACGTCGGCGAGCAGAGTGATGATGGTGCGGCATCGAAGCCACCGCGGAGCTCTGTCGCGACGCGCGACCTCGGTCACCCTCCAGGCGTCCGCGCGTGGTCTAATTGTCTACTGAGCGCACTCGACGGCGAAGGGTCACAGCACGCATTGACTCTTTATTTGGTCAATCCGACCAGTAAGGGCCGTGCGACCTAGTGCTGACCCTCGTTCGACCTGGCGTCGCGTTCCTCGGCGCGCAAGTCGTCCAGAAGCTCTTGTGAGTCCGAGAGCGACGACGTAATGATTCGGCGCGCCACGTCGAGCAGTTCGAACAGCGTCTCGTTGATGACCGAATAAAAGACCGTCGAACCTTCCTTGCGAGCCTGTACGAGGTTGGCGCGACGCATGATACCGAGCTGTTGAGAGAGGTGCGAGCTCTCGATGCGGACCTGGGGCACGAGGTCGCCCACCGAGCACTCCCCGTCGCGCAGCACCTCGAGGATACGAATCCTCGCGGGGTGGCCGAGCACCTTGAAGAACTCCGCTTTGGCCTGGTGAACGGGCTGGGTCATGACACAACTCCTCTTTCGATTCGATCTTCGTTGCACGAACCGCTTGCGAAGGGGCCCGTGCTCACAGGTCGTTGCCGGCGTAGGAGAGATTGAAACTCTTGTTGGCCAGTGGAAAGTCCGGAATAATCGTATCGGCCAACGAGATCGGGAAGGCGGGCCAATTAAAAAATGACGGGTCGACGATTTTCACCCTAGTGAGTCCTCCCCCGTTGTCCAGTTCGACTCGTTGAGCAATCGTGCCACGCCACCCTTCGATGAGTCCAAGCCCGCTGCGTGTCTTCTCGTGAGTGTCACGCTCAACGGCGCCAAGGACGGTCTGGCCTTGGGGGAACGTCGAACCAGAAAACGTGCTCGACCAGTATCGGAGTGATTCGAGTGACGAGTGAATCTCGCCGACTCGGACGTCGAAGCGCGCCAGCACGTCACCGTCGTGCAACGTCACGACGTTGAAGTTCGGCGCCATCGCAGTAAAGGGATGCGCGACACGGGCGTCGAACGAGCAGCCCGAGGCGCGGGCCACGACGCCGAGGGTACCCATGTCGAGGGCGTCGTCGTGCGAGAGCACTGCCGTACCGGCGAAGCGGTCCATGACCAACGCGTTGGCGCGCACCATCGCCACGAGCTGGCCGACCTCGTGGTCCACTCGGTCAAGTTCGGCGTCGTTAGGAAGTCGACGGACGCGCACGCCGCCGAAGCTAACGCCGTCGCGCAGCAGTCGATGACCCGTGACGTCCTCGTTAAGGCGCAAGAGCCTTTCGCGCAGCGTAAGTGCCTGAGAGTTGGCTATCGAGAACCCTACGTCGTTGCACATTCCACCGAGGTCGCCGACGTGGTTGTAGAGACGCTCCATTTCCAGCAACGCACCGCGAATCATTGCGTCTTCTAAAGACACAGTTTGGCCGAGTGCCTCCTCGACCGCCGTCATGAAGGCCAAACCGTGACCAACGGCACTATCGCCCGAGATTCGCTGGGCCACCTGAAAACCATCTTCGATGTTCAGTCCTTCCATGAGTTTTTCAATTCCTTTGTGCACGAACCAGAGTCGAGCCTTCATGCGCAGAATCGTCTCGCCGACGACGAAGAAACGAAAGTGACCCGGCTCAATCAATCCGGCGTGCACTGGACCGACGGGGATTTCGTAGACACCGGGACCTTCAACCGGGATGAAGGGGTACGACGGGGCGCCCACAATCATGGGCGGCACCCCGCCGGCATCGTGGCGCATCGGAAAGTACCCCTCGGGCCAGTGCTGGTGAAGGACTAGTCGACGAGGTTGCGGGTGGTCGAGGGGAATAACGCCAAAGAGATCACGCATCTCGCGTTCGAAGCGACTCGCGACGAAGGATATCTTCGCGAGCGATGGCAGCTCGAGACGATCGGGATTTAGCCGCAGTACGAGTTCGATCCGTTCATCCAGCGGGCCCTTGGTAAAGACATAGACGACTCGCAGTGCCGTGACGTCATCGTGCGCCGCCACCAACGCGAGTCGGAAACCGGCGTGAAGGAGACGGCTGGCGTCGTCGAGGAGACACTCGGTCGTGGTCTCACTTACCGAGTGAAGATGCGCAGCGGGCTCTCGGCTCACGACGTCACCACCTTGGCCGCGGCCTGCAGGATCGCGTCGAAGGGCCATGACACGATGCCGAGCAGCGAACAGGCACCGAGGCCGACGACGAGAGGAGCCATGACGAGCGCGGAGGTGCGATGCGACGTTGCCTGATCGGAAGGCGACGCGAAGAGGAGCCGTCGAGCGTGGGTGGCGAGAGCCGCGAAGGCGATCGCGAGAGCCACGAGCGAGAGCGCGACGGCCCACGTCAGATGGTTGACCATCTCGCCGCGCATCATGGTGAGTTCGCTGACGAACAGGCTGAACGGCGGGAACCCGAGCAGTGCAGCGAATGCGAGCGCCATGGCACCTCCGAGGGCCGGACGTCGTTGCACCAGTCCCCTGGCGTCGTCAATGTTGCTCGTGGCATCCACGAGGGCAACCTCGCCGGCCGAGAGAAACAGCACGCCCTTGGCGAGGCCGTGTCCCAGAACGTGTAGCAGGACACCGGTGATGGCGAGTGGTCCACCGGCCGCGGCGCCCAGCGCGAGGAGCCCCATGTGCTCAGTCGAACTGTACGCGAGGGCCCGTTTGAGGTCACGCTGCGTCACGAGCAGCAAGGACGCCAGTGCCAGGGAGAGAAGCGCCAACGCGACGAACAACTCGCGCGGGTAGGTCTCACCGAGACAGAGCACCGCGAGCGCCTTGAATCGCAACAGCGCATAGAAGGCGACCGACAGCAGTACGCCGCTCATGAGCGCCGACACGGGCGCGGGCGCTTGACTGTGCGCATCGGGCAGCCAACTGTGCATCGGGACCAAGCCAACCTTCGCGCCGTAGCCAATGACCAGTAACCCGATTGCCAGGCGCATGACCGCTGGGTTGAACAAGTGCGCGTGCGCTGTCAGCCACGTCCACTGCAGCGCGTCCAGCGAGTGACCACCCGCGTGAGTGGCCGCGAGGTAGACGAGCACGGTGCCGAGGAAGGCGAGCGCGATGCCGACTGAGCAGAGGACGATGTACTTCCACGACGCCTCGAGGGCACCGCGCGTGCGTCGATGCCCCACGAGGAACGTCGTTGTGATGGTCGTCGCTTCGACCGCAAACCAGAGAACGCCGATATTCGCCGCTACGACCGCGAGCAGCATGGCCGCCACGAAGAGTTGAATCAGCGCGCTGTACTGCACGGCGTGGCGCTTAGTGCACTGCTGACTCTCAACCTCGTAACGCAAATAGCGCACCGAACCCCAGGCCGCGAGCGACGAGACGATACCGATGACGATAATCATGAAGGCGCTCAACGAATCGACTCGTAGGGTCGCGCCGGCGCTCTGCAGAGCGCGATGATGAAGGTCGCGCACCGCAATCAAGAATCCGACGACGAGAACCGCAACGTCGGCCGCGAAGCCGATCCACGGCATCCACGGCCGCCACCGCACAATCAACGATCCAAGGGCGGCCGCCAGCGGCAGGCAGAGCAGCAGGACGACCGTCATAGGTCGTGCAGCTCCTGGAGAGCGTCGAGGTCGAGGACACCGAGCTCAGCGTGCATTCGCGTGACGAGCACGCGCAAAACCACGACGACTAGCAATACGTCGAGCGTGCCACCGAGTTCAATTAAGAGTGGTACGCCGGTCGTGAGCAGCAACGCCACCAAGCCAATGCCATTGTCGATAAGGAGCAGTCCGACCATCTGCGAGACCGCTTTGCGGCGCGCGACGATGACGAAGAAGCCAATCAATACTGTCGAGAAACCAAAGGGCGCGAGCGAAATCGGCACGCCTCGCACCGATTCGACAATCGGGCGGGTCGCGACGAAGGCCACGAGCGTCAACGCCACGGCCGCCACCAACGAAGCCGGCACGTTGACGACGGGGTCGCTCTCGCGTGCCGAGGGATCGAGGTGGAGTAACCGACGAAAGAGATACGGGATTAGGAGCACCTTCACCACGATTACCAGTCCGGCCGTGACAAGTAGGAGCGGGATCTTCATTTGGACACCAAGGACGAACGCCGTCGCCGCGAGAGCGAAACCCTGCACCCGTAGCGTGCCGACAATCCCGCGGGCGGCTCGACGCCACAGTGCGAGCGCGGCGCAGAGCAGGACGGCGCCACTCGAGAGGGCCAAGAAGGCCGCGGAGACGCCGTGGTTCTTCACGCGATCACCAATGCGGAGAGAACGGCGAGGACGGCGAGGACGAAGGCACCGGCCAGTAGTTCGGGCACTCGGAAGAGGCGCAATTTCGCCACCGTGACCTCCCCGACGGCGACGCATACGGCGAGCGCAACGACCTTGGCCACGACGCTCAGCGTCGCGACAGCCAACGAAGCGGCCGAGAGCGACGTGGCGATGCCCCACGGGAAGAAGAGATTGGAGAGCAGCGCCAACAGCACGGTGAGGCGCAGGCTCTCACCGAAGACGACCAACGCCAGGTCCGCCCCCGAGTACTCGAGCATCAGCGCCTCGTGAATCATCGTCAGTTCGAGGTGAGTCGCTGGATTATCGACGGGCATACGACCGCTCTCGGCCAGTATTACGATGACGAACGCACCCAGGGCGAGAAGGTGTTGAGGAGTCGCGAGCCACATGGGGTGATGAAGCGATCCAACGACGATCGTCGTCAGCGAGGAACTGTGCACCGTCGCGGCGAGAGCTAGGATGGCCACTAGGAGCGCTGGCTCGGCCAACGCGACAATTGCCATAAGTCGACTCGAACCCATGCCGCCGAACGGCGTACCCGTGTCGAGCGCGGCGAGGGCCAGGGCGACCGAGCCGAACAGGAGCAGGAAGACAACGGTGAAGAGGTCCGCTCCACCGCCAAACACCGTCCTCGTTGCGACAATCGGTACGAAGGCTACGACGACCAGCGTCGTAGCGACCAAGACGACCGGAGCGACGGCGAAGAAAAGGCTCGAGTGCTCCGGTTGGGTGCGCTGCTTCAGCAGGAGCTTTCGCAAGTCGCGCCACGTCTGGCGCACCGGCGGTCCCTGTCGGCCCTCGAGCCGACAGCGCACTGTGCGCATCAGGCCGACTAACAGTGGGGCGAGCACTGCCAGCACGCTGACTTGTAGGACGACCACGCCAACCAGCCAACCGTTGACTGTCGAGATCATCGGGCGAACATCATGATGACGACGAGCGCGCCCAGTCCGTAGGCGAGGTAGCGATGGACGCTGCCGTTCTGCAAGAGACGGGTCCGACGCGCGAGTGCTCGTACGATGTCGATTACTGGTTGGTAGAGCATACGTTCGAATGCATCGGCACTGCGGGTGGCGAAGCGTATCGACTCGACGAAGTAGCGAGATTCACCGCGATGGCTGACGTCGAGGTCGTGACTAGGACGCAATACGTCGTCGAAAACCCGCTGCAATGGTTCGGCGAAAGAGGTCGCTGTATAGGTCATCCGAGCCGTCTGGGTCTCTCGACCAGAGCCCCACACTGGCGCTCGCCGCACCGCCAATCGTTGCGACAGCAGAGCGCGCGCGCCTACCACGACGACCACCGACACCACGAGTGCCACCGCAATCAACGTCGGGTCGAAGAGCCCGTGCGCCCCGTTGATCGCCAAGGCTTCACCATGTCGAACGACTTCGGGAGCGCCGATTAATTGGAGCGCGCTGACCGCTCGGTCGATCGCGCTGACCACCACGAGGGGCGCCACTCCAAAGAGCACACACAGCGTCGCGAGAGCGCCCGCACCGACGTTCATCGACCATGGTGGTTCGACGGCCAAATCTGCCTCAGTCGATCGGGCAATTCCAAGCGTGCCGACGCCGAAGGCCTTGACGAAAGCGGCGGCCGTCAATCCTCCTGTCAGCGCGAGCGCCGCGACGCACAGTGGCATGAGCACGACGGACACGGTGGTCGTGGAAGAAAGTCCATGCAGGAGGCTTTGAAGCAGGAGCCACTCCGATACGAATCCGCACAGTGGTGGCAGCGCAGTGATTGCAATCGTGCCAAGGGCGAAGATGGTCGAAGCGACCGGCATTCGACGAAAGAGACCGCCCAGCCGATCGAGATCCCTCGTTCCCGTCGCAAACTGGATCGAACCGGCGGACAGAAACAGTGAGCCTTTAAACACCGCGTGGTTCACCAAGTGCAACATCGCTGCGAAGAGCGCCAGGGCGGCGTAGATCGGGTGACCGGTTGAGGTCAAGAGGCCCGCGGTGCCGATGGCGATCATAATGAGTCCAATGTTGTCGGTCGTCGAGTAGGCGAGCAGTCGTTTGAGGTCGGTACTGGTTGCAGCGTGAATCGAACCGTAAATTGCCGAGACGACACCGAGCACAATCACTGAGATCCACCACCAGGGCGGCCCGCCGCCGAGGAGCGTGTCGCCGACGCGAAGGATGCCGTAGACACCGAGGTTGACCATGGCCGCGGACATTAACGCCGACACGGCGCTGGGCGCTTCGGCGTGGGCCTTCGGAAGCCACACGTGCAACGGCACAACGCCGGCTTTCGACGCGAAACCCGTCAGCACTAGGAGAAATACGGTGCTTCGTAGCCACGGCGAGGTGGAGGGCGCGTGCGACGCCATTGTCGTGAAACCCTGAGAACCAGTCTTTACCGCCAACAACACGAGACCAAAGCCAATCGCCCCGGCGCCCACCTGCGTAAGTACCGCGTACCAAAGCGCTGCGCTGCGCACGGTGTCGCCACGTCGGTAGTCGGTCAATACGAGCGCCAGCGAAGCGAGCGCCATCAGTTCCCAGGCGAAGAGAAATGAGGTAACGCTCCACGCCGTGGGCACGAGCAGCATCGCCGTAACAAAGACGCAGAAGGCGCTCGCGAAGGTTCTCGTCATCGGATGTTTCGCGGCGTAACCAAGGCTAAAGATTGCCGTGGCAATCGCAACGACCGCGGTGATTGCGACAAAAAGGGCACCCAGCGAATCGAGTCGAAGTGAAGCGCCGGTGATCGGTAATACCCTTGAGGTCACGAGTCGAGCGACGTGGCCCGTGTGGAGAACCTGAATGGCGACAGTGAGGGCGCACAGCGACGTGACGATTACGATCACGGCCACCCCGCGGGCCCGGTACCGTGCCGGTGCACTCGCCACAGCAAGGGCACCGACGAATCCAAGCACGGCGACTACCGCGAGCCACTGGTTCACGATTGCGCAATCCCACGAAGGGCCGCGACGATATCGGATGGCTTCGGAGGACATCCGGGGATCTCCACGTGGACGTGCGTGACATCGGTCACACTGCCCTCAACACCGTAGGCACCGGCGAAGACGCCACAGTCCTTGGCACAATCACCCAGAGCGACGACAACTGACGGCGACGCCATGGCGTCGAGCGTGCGAAGAAGTGGACCGACCATATTTTTAGTGACGGGACCGGTCACCAGGGCGACGTCGGCGTGACGCGGTGACGCCACCATTCGAATGCCGTACTGCTCGGCGTCGTAGACCGGTGAAAAAATTGAGGTGATCTCCATCTCACAGCCATTGCACGAACCGGCGTCAATGTGGCGAAGCTGCAGCGAACCACGCAGCCGCAGTAGCGGCTTTGGTCCTTCTGACGTCAGTTGCGGTGTTCTGGCGACAGTCTCGCTGACTGCACCACGCGACCTCCACGATCGATACAACCAGGAGCCATACATATCTGACAATATTATCATATATGCAAGTCATCAGATAGAGCGCTCCTCGCATCATCAGTGGCCGAGGGGCAAAGTCATGATGGTCAAGTCCCGGAGGGACCACTACGGGGCGGTATTACTCCTGAATGATCTCGAAGGCCCGAAGTCCACGAATCCTCTCCTGTCGACGGGCACGCAACTTTCGTTCCGAAAGTTGCGCTAACTCGATGTAAGAGTTCATAATCGCAACCTGCACACGTTCGACCGTCACGAAGGCATTCGGATCTTCAGGTATTACTTCGTCGATCAGTCCGAGGTCCAACTGGTCTTTGGCGGTGGAACGCATCGTCGACAGCGTTGTTCGCACCTCGTCGCGCGACGGATTCGGCGTCTTGTAGAGAATTGAGGCGGCCGAACGGGGTTCGGCGACGTAGGCCATTGCCTTTTCCAGCATGATTACGTGGTCGGCCATCGGCGTCGTGGCGAGCCCGCCGCCACTGCCGAGTGCACCTGCCACGAGTGAGATGACCGGCTCTGAGTAGTCAATGCCCTTAAGGATCGAACGGGCAATCGCTCGGGACTGGCCGCGACGTTCACTCTCAAGGGTCGGCTTAGCGCCGAGAGTGTCGGTGACGAAAAGTGCTGGCAGGTGAAGACGCTCGCCCATCTCGAGCATCCGCTCCAAAAACGCGAAGTCCTCGGGTGCCGGATTCGACGGACGTTTAATGACGGTGTCGCCAAAACGCTGGTAGGACGGTTGCGTTCCAACAATCACGAAGGGCTGTGCGCCTATCTTGGCGAAGGCGCCGACAATCGCGGGGTATCGCTTGAAATCAGCCTCTTGAACATAGTTGTAGACCGCCGTCGCCTCAGTGAAGCCGTAGCGCACGATGAATTCGAGGTCGACACGGTTTGCGTCGGTCATGAGGTCCTGGTACTGCTCGACGAGGGCGTCCGAGTCACTGCTGACGTGGGTTTGACGGGGAGCGGCCGCCGGCACCGAAGTAGAGCCCTTCATGTCGTCAAAACGCGGACCGTATATGCCAACCGGCCCAAAATCGAACGCCCGACGCTGTTCGGACGGCGTCACGTTGCGGATCAGCGGTGGAGTCTCGGCGGTGAGCCGGTGATTCTTGTCGGGCAGCGTCGTCGAAGCGAAGATGGCGCCGAGGTACCACACGAGTTCGTTGACGTCCGAGAGGACGACGTCGATGTTGCGATCGAGCAGATTCGCCTCAGCGCTTTGCGAGTCCGTCGGCACGGATAATCCTTCAAACGCTTCGATGACGTTGGGGCCAGCGAAACCGAAGTTCGTGCCTGAGGTCGCAATGATCAGATCGGCGTTCGGCACTGCACTGGCCGAGACGCCGCCCCAGACGTTGCCTAGGAGAACCGCGACGTGCGGGAGTTCAATCTTTTCCTTGTAGTGACGAATTGCTTCGACCATCCGTGTCATCTGCGTCAGACCAGCGAAGTTCTCATGCTGGCGAACACCGCTCGAGGCGTAGACCGAAATGAAGGGCAACTTCTTGTTTACTGCGAGGTCGGCGGCCGCCTGGAACTTCTCACCCGACACCACGCCGAGCGAACCAGCAAAGAAGTCCCAGTTCATCGCGTACAGGACAACCTGACGTCCATCAATCATCGCCAGACCGTAGGTCGACGATTCGGTCTTACCCTTGCCACCCTCTCGCTGCAGCTTGTCGCCGTAGGACTCATCACCTTCACCGCCGTGACCACGACGCACCAATCCCACGAGGTCCTTGGCAATCCGCCATCGGCCGTGGTCGGCCTTGTAGTGCATGAGCTCTTGGAGGGTTCGCAATTGCGACGGACTATTGACCTTTCGGCGGTTACGCAGGTGCGCCCCAATTGGCGCCTTGAATATCGGTAGTCCGGCGGGGTGACCCTCTCCGAGAAGTCTTGAATCCAAATCATCATCGGGGTTCGCAGTGTCGAGCTTGTTGGGATCAATCATCAGTGGCCATTATGGCACGAAGCGTCATTTTGCGAAAGAATTGAGAGTCTCTCTGACCCCTCGCGGTTGAGCGGAGAAACTAACCAGCCGGCCATCGCAGCGATTACTCGACAGTAGGTAGTGTCGAATGCAATGAGCCACTCGGGGTCCGCGAATGAAGCAACGGGTGACGCAATGGGCGCGAATCACGAAACGGCGAAGGTCACCCGCACGAGTCGACAATTCATGGCGGACCTGCGGGGCAAACTCGAGCATGCCCTCGTCATGGCGCACGTAGGAGAATCCGGCTCACGTTCACTGATTGCGACCCCGGCCCTCGTCTGCGACCTTGATCTCCTCACTGACAATTTGCAACGCATGTCCAACGAGACCGCGAGCGCCGGGGTCGCTCTTCGACCACACGCCAAGACTCACAAGTCCGCGTTCATTGCACGTCAGCAGTTGGACGCTGGCGCGATTGGACTGTCCTTCGCCAAGCTTTCCGAAGCCGAGACAATCGTTGGGCAGCTGATTGCCAATGGTTACACGACCGCCGTGTCGGCGCTGCTAACTACTCCTCTGGTCGGCGCAGCCGCCGCCGCGCGCGCGGCCGCATTGGCGACTCGATGCGATCTTCTCGTAGTAGTCGACCACGTGGATGGCGTGACTGAATTAACCGTGGCTCTCGACGCGCACGACGCCACAATCACGGTTCTCTGTGACGTTGACGTCGGACAGCGACGCTCCGGCGTCGTCAGCGCGAGCGAAGCCGTGACGCTGGTGGGGCACGTGGTGTCGTCTGCGCACCTTCGCTTCGGTGGTGTCCAGGGATACGGTGGCCATCTGCAACATATTGCCGGTCACGAAGAGCGACATTCTGCCGCTGTCGAATCGTCGCGGCGGCTCCGTGAGGTCATCTTCGCTCTTGAGGAGGCCGGCCACGAAGTGTCAATCCGCACCGGTGGCGGCACGGGCACCGCTCTCATCGATATTGAGATTGGAGTGTTGAATGAGTTGCAGCCCGGTAGCTACGTGTTCATGGACCGCGAATATCGCGACGCACTGAGTGACGACCCCGAGGGCGCCTTCGCGCAGAGCCTCTCGATCATGACCACAGTCATTTCTGCGAATCAAAGAGACTTCGTAACTGTTGACGCCGGCTTTAAGGCCATGGCAACCGATGCCGGGGCACCGGTGGTAGTTGGGTATGAGGGATTGGCGGTCTTTCGTTTCTCGAGTGACGAGCAGGGCATCGTTACCAACCCAATAAATGCCGCTTTTCAGCGTGGTCAACAATTAACACTTGTGCCGCCGCACTGTGATCCGACGGTTGACAAGTACGACGTCATCTGGCTCGTTCGTGGTGACGTCGTGATTGACGTGATCGAGGTAACGGCACGCGGTCGCTCGCAATAGGTGGATTGCACGTGCTCGGCGCTCGTCGGCACGGTCGCGATTATTAGCGTTCAACAGCCATCAGGGTATTGAAAGCTGACGTGTTGATGGCGCTACGCGTCACTACGCTTGTTGGGGTGGCCTCAATCAGTTTCGAACGCCGCTGACGTCTATTCGGCCCGCAATGAGAGCCGGCACGTTCCAGTCCAAGACTGACACATCGAGAAAGGATGGTGACACCAGAATGACACTGAACCTACAGCCAGTTGCACACTCGGGCCCCCACGCCGGAGAGTCCCCCTCACTCGCCGCACGCCCACCAAGGACAGATGGTTCCGACGAAACAACGTCTGAGGCTCTCGACGCAATTTTTCCACCCATCGGTGACTACGCCTTCCTCTCGGACTGCGAGAATACGCTGCTCGTGGCTCCGACCGGATCGATTGAGTGGATGTGTCTTCCCAAGCCCCACGATCCAAGCATCTTTGGCACGATCCTCGACCG